>PCCJ01000112.1 GCA_002731665.1 Actinomycetota bacterium
GAAATGGGTTAATTTAATTTTTCTCCTAATTTATTCGTACGGCATCGTTCGGTATTTTTCGGGACTTTGAAAGTCATCGCCCTTAGACATGGACGGGGCTCCCTGATTTGTTTCAGGTCGCTCGCGATTTTTGTCTGTCTATCGCGTGGAGTTTGACATGCGCCGGCCTGAGGGTTTATCACTTTTCATCGCGTGAGTTCTAGAAGTATTGGCAACTTTGCATTAGAGCAAGTCTCTTACGATTTCGTAATAGTGTCGCATAGCTTTTATGTGGGCTTCAGCGCTACGTTCTGTAATTCGTTTGTGTGGCGGCCGGTTGTACCAGTTATTCAAGCAGATATGACTAACACCGGCATCTTTCCAGAATTGAAAATCGGCTCGTAGCTTCTCGTCGTCTCCATCGCCCAATGAGGTCCAAACTTCCAAACCGACATCAGTTGGTTGTCTACCAGCGTCTCGTATATACGCACGCATCGTCTCGAACGCCTGCAGCGCAGTTTCGTCAGGTGAATAGGCCAGCGGCATCCAACCGTCGGCAAGTTTGGCTATGCGACGGAGCATACGATCATCATGGCCGCCAAACCATAGTGGAATTGATTGCCTAGTGGGCAACGGATTAATGCCGGCGTCATCGATTTGGTGATAATCACCATGGAATGTGACATGTGGTTCTGCCCACAGTTGGCGCATGACCTCGACTTGTTCCTCAAGCCGTTTGCCGCGATTCGTGAATTCTTCGTTCAGGGCTTCATATTCGACTGCATTCCAGCCGCTTCCAATACCGAAGCGAAATCTTCCCTCGCATAGTACGTCGAGCGAAGCTGCTTGCTTAGCCACAAGCGCCGTCTGCCGCTGAGGCAAAATCATTACTTGTGTTGAAAACTCGATCTTGGAGGTGGAAGCCGCTAGAAAGCCAAAAAGAACAAATGGATCGTGGAAAAAGTCACTCGATGTGTTTCTATCTCCCCATTCCGGGCGATTTTCAATGTTCGCACCTATGACATGGTCAGGTAGTGCCAGGCCCTGGTACCCCAGATCTTCCGCTGCTTGGGCGAAATCTTTTACGAACGCCGGGGAGCCCCCGGTGTCTATCAACGGCAAGTTCACGGCGAGGCTTATAGTCACGCTATAAGTCTATAAAAGAAAAAAGACCAGCCCAATTTCAGCTCGAAAGACCTCGGCTATTTCATAAGTATGACGATAACGATCGCCCCAAGAGCGGCAGTGGCTTTCGACTGCGAGCTGATGTGTACTTTCTGGAGGGACGATCCTGTAGCTGCCAGACCAAGAAATGTGATGACCGCTTCGTTGTCCCGTCCTCTTCGCCCGGAGGGCACCGAATGGTTTAGCAGAGTCAGTTGCTGAGCATCCTGACGTTTATCGTTCTTGGCCTTTGTTCCCTTTCAAGCTCACTTACTGGCCTTTACTAAGTTCTATCTGTCGCAGGTATCCTCTCAGCCGTGCAAAGATTTTTTGTGGGTGTCGTGTCTCTGTTGACCGTGACCATCTTCGGTATTGCTGGATGTGGTTCTAATGAAGAGGTCATAGTTGAAACGCAAATAAACAAATCTGTAGAGGACAATAGCGACCGAAGGCTTGAGCCTGATGCCGAAACTGACGATGATGACGGTTTGATTCGCCACGATGATCGCCAATCTGATGGTGACGGTTCAATTCGTCCTGACGATAATGAGCCTGATTCTTATAGCTCTGGCTTGGTGGTTATCTCCCAACCGCTGAAGGTGGAGGTTTTTGTGGCGGAAGATGTGCCAGAAACAGTTTCACAAGGAATTCTGGAATCGCTGAACCTTGCAACCGATATGTGGGGCCTCTACTGGCCGGTGGAATATTGGGTTATGGGGTTAGACCCCAAAGCAGGAGAAGCATTGGTTGATGAATTCTGTTCTCGTCGTGATACACGCGGCGAGTGGGAATACGGGGACTGCATGGAGCGGGAGGCGGGTTCGGAACAGCATGCGATGATTGAGTACCAACAGCTTGGGGCGCAAGCTGTAGCAGAAAATATGGCTTTCGGAACAGCGGGGCATAACGGAGGATTTGACTGGGGAATCCATCGCTTTGCCTCAACACTGCCGTGGGGTCTCGCTGGACGATTTGGAATTCCTGGCGCAGAGGATGTTAAGACGGTTCTTCATGAATATTGGCATGCGGTCCAACACTCGTTTATAAGCACTTTGGATTACGATGAGCGAGATAGCGCGATGGGGCCGGTCTGGTTTGTTGAGGGATCCGCGGAGTTCATGGCTCAATACGGCGCTGCCCAACTTGCTGACCAGGGCAGAATGCCCAAAGTCCCAAAAGGTGATTTCCCGTTCTCTTATGAGACCCAGATGACCAACAAATTGCACAATATTGAGAACGAGTTTTCTAATGGCTGCGCGGGGCGAAACCTAAGCTCGATTGCTAAATATTCAGATCCGTGTAGCGGTTTGGGTTATGAGCTGGGGGCATGGGCCATCGCTCATCTGCTTTCTGACACAGGCGTTGATGTGTTGCTGGAGGATTTCCATCCAATGGTCGAAAGAGTCGGTTGGGAAGAAACCTTCGAGATTATCTTTGGTCGAACAGTTGCGGATCTTGATGAAGAGATAAAACGATTTTGGGAGTTACCCAAGAGCGAAAAAATAGCTCTGCTCCCGCAACCCTGATTTCCGAAGCGCCTGTGCTAGCGATGTCGTGCCCGCAACATTTCTCTGAGCCGGCAACTGTAATGCCTCGGTCTCTTGTAGTAGGTGGAATCGGCAGCGCTGGCAGTAATTAGACGAACCGAACTTCAGGCTTAACAGCCGATTGAGTCGATAAAAGGCAAAAAAATAACGTTACTTTCCCTAAGTAAAGCAGAGCGGAACTAACAAACCGCCCCACAGTCGCAGCAGGGGCAGCCACCATTAGATAATTTTTTCGGAATGTAACCCAACGGTCTAGTTCCTTTAGGAGTAACTCGACTCTTACGGTTGGGTTTCTTGCGCATATGTCAGAGCATAGACCCTCAGTCGCTGCTTCAATCAGGTGCCTATGCATTTAGCTGAGAGTTAGTGACCTCGCACTGTTAAGAAATCGCCGCACTATATCGCGGACACTAGTGAAAGTCGTGTAGTCCGTCGTCAGCTTTTTGGGCTACTCGACTCCGTCGCAAATGACCAGTGGGCCTTCGGAGTTTTCGAGCCGTGACGGCAAAATAGCTTGGTAACTGTCGGAGTGTTTCCATGCCATAGCTGCATCTGCATTGGGGAATTCGATGACAACTGTAATCGGGTTTGGGTCATTTTCTGAGTGCAGCTTTTCATCCATATGTCGCACTAAAAATTTGCCGCCATGTTCTTTGACGGTGTCTTCTACCGCTGTCATGTATGGCGCCATGCCCTCCATGTTGGTGACCTTAACCATTCCGACTAAATATGCTTTTGTCATAAGTTCTCCTGCAAGTTAGAGCTAGGTAAAGCTTACCGGCCTATTCCGTATCAAATTCTCTGAGCTGAAGCATTTGAGAGTGTCTGTTGCAGCTTTCGCAGCCAATGGATAAGACCTAACCATCGGCTCCAGTTTCGTCCAGTTCTGCTTAGGTTGGTAAGCTTCGATTGTTTTCGTTGAGTCCTTTGGTATAGACAAAAGATAGCGCGTGACTATTGTGATGATAGTCTCATTGGAATGAGTACTCGGACTTGGATAGCGGTTGCATTCGCAGCAGCAAGCGCTGGAGTAGCTCAAGGGTTTGGTCGATTTACCCTCGGTGTTGTGTTGCCCGCAATGCGCGCAGATCTTGGCTTATCAAATACCGTTGCCGGTTCAATAGCTACAGCGAACGTGGCGGCGTATCTCGTAGGAACTCTTGCTGTAGCGATAGCTGCCTCGCGTATTCGCCTACTGACCATAATGCAGATTGGGCTTATCATAGCTGTGGGGGGCCAAGTCCTTTCGGCGGTTGCACCCAATGCTGCTGTTCTAATGTTCGGAATGTTCTGCTGTGGATTCGGTGGAGCTTGGGTCTGGATCCCGACCCCAGTTGTTGCGAGTGCAGCATTTCCAGCTGAAAAAAGAGGTACGGCGATCGGGCTTCTTTCTTCAGGAATGGCGCTGAGTATTGTCTTCACGAGCCAACTCGCCGGCTGGGTCCGAAGAGTGTGGGGCGATGAGGGCTGGCGTAATATCTATGTGGTTCAAGCAACGATTGGACTTCTAGTTGCGATGGGAACCTTTGCGGTCGTCAGACACGCTCAAGAACAACTTTCACCCAAGGGCAGCGTCGGTGGATTTGACGCTTTACGTCGAGTGCCTGGATGGAAACCCGTGACTGGCATGTACGCCACATTCGGGTTCATGTACTTACTTATTTTAGCATTCATGAGCAGTCGACTAGAAGACGACAACGGCTGGTCACCTAGTACTGCCTCGTTATCGTTCACTTTGATCGGGCTCGGAATGGTATTCGGTGGCCCAATTATCGCCAAATCAGTCGCCAAATTCGGAACCCGAGCAACTCTTGCCTGTGCCTTCAGTCTTTGGGCTGCTCTAGTGATTACGATTCTTCCTGGATGGGTGATCCCGACCTTAGGATCTTCATTTTTCATTGGAATAATTTTTGCTTCCATTCCGGTCACTCTCACCATGTATTTTGTTCAAAACGCTTCTGCCCAGGACTATGGCCCTGGCTTTAGCGCAGCGACTTTGGCATTTGGGGTAGCACAAATGGTGTCTCCCCAGATTGGTGGAGTTCTCGCTGATTGGACATCAACGTTTCTTTGGGTATTCCTGCTGTCCGCAGCTTGTGCCCTAGCGGGGATTGTCGCAGCGCTTCGACTACCAAAGCCCGAGGCCCGGAGTCTTACGCATCTACCAGAAGCGCCCAGCCATGAGCCCCTAGCTCCTCCTTCGGTTTTTTCAGTAAGCCCTAGATGAGATCGACCAGTTTTCATCAGCATAGATTCGAAGTACGTAACGGTTGCTGATTTGAGATAATGTTGCCGTCGCCCCTAGTCGACTTGCGTAAGTGAAAAGTTGTGGTTGTTCTAACGACCTCCATGTGGATTGATTTACCTGAGCTCTCTCTTGAAATCCGAGGCCATTTTATTTTGGGAATTGTTGTCGATTGTGGAGGGCCTGCAACCAAAAGCCCAGGTAAGAGGCCTAGACCAACCAGCTGAGACGAAACGGTTCTATTCGTTTATTGGTCCAGAGGCACACGTGGAACAACAAAGGCCTTCTAAGCTCTAACTGCGTGGTGTTATAGCTGCGAAAACGCTTTAGAAGGACAGTAAGGGATCCAGTGACGTTGGTATTTCTCGGTAGAGCAGCAATATTATTTAATATCGGGTTCACGCAGGCAGAGAAGAAAAAGAGTGAGGAAAGTTAGGCTCCGAGGGGTATGGCTTTCCCGAGTAGGCATAGTTGAAGGCAACGCGGAAAGTGACTAGAGATGCAAAAGCAGGGGAGCAACGTCAATGGAACGTAAGGGAATGTTGTATATCTTGACTACTCCAAAATGGTTATGGGTTCTCGGTTTAGCTACATTCCCGATCCAGGCCATTACCAATTCTGACAGTAAATTATTTAAGCTTCTAGGCTTTGCTCTCGTTAGCTGGGGCACCTTAATCTGGCTCGTCAGAACGTACCTACACCTCAAGACAATGCCGGAACCAGATAGCTAGATATGTGCATATTGCCTAATCACATCGAGAGAATATGAGCTTTGCGATCATCTTGGCTGGCCTGGACCATGAACAAGAATGGCAGCGATAGAGGGTATCGCGGGCGCTACTCTTTGATTCATTCGCTGTCGGGCGCAATAATAGAGTTGGAATGAGCACATATACAATAAGTCAGAAAATAGCAGGAAGCGTATTGATTGCAGTATTCCTCGTTAGTGTTTTTGCAGCGGTGCTTATTCCAAAGCTTGCGGCAGGTGAGTTGCCTTATATTGCTTGGTGTCACCTGTAACAGTCAAGAATGTAACGAATAAGAATGTGCGCACTGCTCAATAAAGTTGAGTAAGGGACTAACTCAAATCCTCGGGGAAAGTTTGTTAGGCGTTCTTTACGGGAATGTTGATGTTATGGGAATATCAAACTTGTGAACTATTGGAGTTCAGATAAATAATTTAATCGGAGGCGGATATGTGCAGTTCATGGTTGAGTGCACAATCACCCCTGAGGCTAGAAATGAAGTTCAAGCTTTATTTAAGGCAACCGGAGCAATGCCTCCTTCAGGTGTCGAACTGTTGGGTCGCTGGCATGACGCTGCCTCTCTAAAGGGCTACATGCTTTGCGAAACAGTTGACCCAACGGGAATTGCAGTATGGCTCCAAGACTGGACTCATATGATGACTTTTGAAGCTAAGGCAGTCGTTAATGATGAGCAGATGGCAGGAGTCATAGGCTGAAACAGACAGAGATCAAAGATTCTGAATGGCTGGCCCTCTAGGGGGTCAGCAATCTTCTTTTTTGTGCTCTTGGGAAGAGTTGCTTGGGTCCTAGGATTTCTGCCTCTGGTTTTTGGGTCGACAACCGTCTTTGTCCCTGGGCATCGGTCAGAGCTTAGATAGATCTTTCGAATTGTGAATTTTTCTTGTTCTTGAGGTTGATAGCTACGAGAGCGTGTCGGATGGCACAGTGCGGCTAATTTCAGCTGCCTTGCACGCAATCTAAGTGGGCGCTCGCACCAAGGATCAGATCGCTTGGAACCTAAGTGCAGAGTATTGGTAGCAGCAGATATCTAAACCTTATAAAGATCCTAGTTCGGGTATAACCGGGTAATAATAGTTCAAGGCATTCCCAATCCTCAGTAATGAGGTGTCTCAAGGAGTCAGTCATGAGCAACGTGGCCAATGAAGAAATGTTGATTGAGGCCGAGGATTTTGATGACTACGGTGGCTGGGTGCTGGACTCGCAGTTCGATCACGAAATGGGGTCGCCCTACCTGCTTGCCCATGGATATGGGCGGCCGGTCGATGATGCCTCCACGACCGTTGAGCTTGACCAGTCGGGGACCTACGAGGTTTGGGTGCGTGCCAAAGACTGGGTTCCGGCGCACCACCCGGGACGCTTCGAATTATCGCTTGGTGCAGCTAGGCTTAAGGGTGAGTTCGGTGCGAATGGTCAGGACTGGTGCTGGGAACGTGCAGGGTCTATTGAGCTCGAAGCTGGCCCATTGAAGGTTATCCTTCATGATCTGACTGGCTTCGATGCGCGCTGTGATGCGATCTATATCTCGCGTAACGGCGGACAGCCAATCGATGGAGCGGAGTCTGACGCACGTGCATGGCGCCGCCGCTTACGCGGTTTGCCTGACGAGCCGACTGCCGAAGGTCCGTTTGACGTCGTGTTTGTTGGAGGCGGGGTGACTGGATCGGTCGGTGCGCTGGCAGCGGCGCGTCTCGGGCTTCGTGTCGCTGTGGTTCAAAACCGTCCAGTGCTCGGCGGTAATGCCAGTATCGAGATCGGGATCGGACCTCGCGGTGAGAAGGGCTCTCTAGTTGCTGAGGCTATCGCTCGAAAACCTGACGGCGATCTCCAAATTGGTCAGTTGCTGACGGCAGAACCTAACGCCACGATCTACTTACACCACCAAGTCTTTGATTTGGAGCTGAACGGTCGGGTCATCGAATCCATCGATGCTCGCGAGGCCCTCAGCGGGCGCGAGATTCGAATAGCGGCTTCGCAGTTTATTGACTGCACTGGTACTGCGATTCTTGCGGTTCTCGCCGGTATTCCCACAATGTTCGGAGTTGAGTCGGCCGATGAATTCGGTGAGAGCCTCGCTCCGCCTGAAAGACTGGAACAGCACCACGGTCATACAGTGTTTTTCAGAACTCGTATGGCCGA
>PCCJ01000113.1 GCA_002731665.1 Actinomycetota bacterium
TCACTATTAGCGAGACCAAGACATGATCCGATTACTCTCCTCGCCGGCGTCGCTGGGGCGATACCAAAAGTTGAAGTGGGCACCGCCGTTTTGCTTCCGGCACTTCGCAACCCAGTTGTGCTCGCCCAACAGCTTGCGACCGTCGACCAGATTTCCGAAGGGCGACTGATTATCGGAGCGGGAATCGCGCCCGACACCCCGGCCGTGCGCCAAGAGTTCGCTGCTGCCGGAGTTTCATTTGAACATCGGGTTGGGCGTTACATGGAAGGGATCCGATTATGTCGCGCCCTTTGGACTGGCCAGCCGGTTTCGTGGGAAGGACGTTGGTCGGTGAACGCAGACGCTCTTGCTCCTGTCCCATATCGTGAAGGTGGTCCGCCGATTTGGAGCGCTGCGACTGTTAGCGCTGGTATTGAAAGAGCTGCCAAGCACCACGATGGCTGGTTCCCAATCGGTCCTGATGCAACAACCTTCACAGCCAGAAACCAAGAGTTCAGAAAAGCTGCTAGTAAGGCAGGCCGCAACCTCGAAAACCTCACCACAGCCATCTACCTGACCGTGTCGATTATGGACGATGCTTTCGAAGCTGAAGCCGCTATCGACACTTACCTGGAAGATTACTACGGCGCACCGGCAACAGCGATGCGAAAGTTCCAGGCTTGCAAAGGTGGAACCGCCACTCAGGTCATCGACTTTATTCGCTCTTTTGTAGAAGGTGGGGCCCAGCATCTAGTTATCCGCTGCGTCGGCGACCACAATATGATCCAGCAGGTTCTGTCCCGACGGCGCGATGAAATCCAGACTTGAGGTACTACTGAACGCTACGACCTGCGGGAGTTCCCATATTGAGTCGGGCTCGCAAACACTTATCTAGGAATTAGAAGAATTCATTAATGAAAGTTCGCCTAAACGCTTCGTCACTAGCCGGCAAGCCTGGCAGACGGATCAGTGATTGCGCGCCGGCGTGACCGAGAATACAGTTTGACCGCTTTCGTTGTCCTGCTCCGGCCCCGCTAACGCGTTTTGCTCACTCTGACCGTCTCGATCTTTGCCGACAACCGTTACCAGCACCCCTAGCACCAAAACCACTCCGAGGATCGCAGCGGCCAAATTAAGATCGAGATAACTACGATAGGACACAATGGCACCAGCCGAAATACCAGCGATTGCGCCAAAGGCCATCATGCACATGTCACCGGCGCCTTGAATACTGGCACTCTGTTCGACTGGAAAAGCTTCTGTTAGTAGTCCACTCGCCGCGATGATGCCGAAACACCAAGCGAGACCAATTACAGTCTGACCGCCAGTAATTCCTAGAAATCCTTCGGGCGGCGTATATCCCGCCCACAAAGCACCCGCTGCACAAAGCACCCCAGATAAAACCAGCATTGGGTATCGCCCAATCTGGTCCACGAGCCGACCAACGAGTGGACTCAACGCGTACATACCCATTATGTGACTAAACAGCATGATGCTGATAGCGCCCTTGCTTTGCCCGCCGTCGTTCATGTGTAGTGGGGTGAGGGTCATCGTGCCAACCATCGTGGCCTGACTAATCATCATCCCGAGCACTGCTAGTCGCGCCTTAGAACTTCTGAGAATTAGAGTCAGCGCAACTTTGAACGGCAGCCTTGTATCGTCCTTACCAGTGCCTACCCCTCCAGCAAGCACTAACGGGTCCGGCCGCAAGCGCACCTCTACAATTGCAGCCGCAACGAGAAATAATAAGGCACCGGCAAGAAACGAACCTGCGTAGTCCGGAAGGCCGAAGCTGCGCCCGATGGGGTCGAACACCGACAGAGAAACCAATGAGCCGAATCCTGAACCGATTGATGTGGCTGCGACGACCAAGCCGATCGTCTGCGCTCGACGTTCGGGCTTAGCGAGGTCTGCTGCGGCGTATCGAGTCGCCATGTTCGTAGCGTTACCAATACCAACAAGGGCCACTCCCAAGGGCAAAAACAGAAACTGTCGAGTAATTGCCGCTAGCACACAAAGAAACGCACCAATTGACCCAAGGACATAGCCCATTCGCAGACCAGGACGTCTACCGCCTCGCGCCATTAGGCGCGCCAACGGGAAAGACGCAAATGCAGCGCCAATTGATAGAGAAGCGGCGGCAAGGCCTGCCAAGGTCTTCGAGCCAGTAATGTCATCCGCTAACAAAGCCGTCACGGAGTAGCCAGACACCAACCCGATCCCGCCGCACATTTGACTAGCGAGCAGTGTTCGAACAGTCCGTCGCTGAACTTGCTCAATGTCATGGCCGCCGCTCGAAAGTTCTTCGTCAACGCCGAGTGTCCGATCATCGACCTTAGTCACGCACGAGCTCCCCTCAGCTGTTTTGCTGCTGAGCCAGCAGACTGCGAAACCTTATCATACCGATTACACTTAAAAATCGTGAGCGCTACCTGGGTCCGGACTTCCGGCGGTCACTCGGATCGTTCCCCGAGAGCCGTGTTGGTACTTTTCGCTATTGTGGCGGCTGCGATGACTATCGGCAGCGTGGCTCTTAGCCATTTTATTGGCCAGCCAGAACCTGAACATCACGTGATCACTATCCCGGCCGGGACCGCTTTAACCATTAGCTCGGGACAAGAGGTTGACATCATCCCTGCAGACCTCGAATTCAGGCTTCGAGACCAGCTCACCGTCATCAACGAGGACTCAACAGCACATCGGATCGGTCCCTTCATCATTGCCTCTGGCGATCGGCTCGACACAAAGTTTGCTGAGGCCGTTACCGTCGAGGGGTTCTGTTCGCTTCATTCGAGCGGCCGCGTAACTATCAACGTTGGAGGGACCTAATGAGCAGTGTGCAAAAAGAGCGCAATACGGTAATTAAGAGGGAAGCCATTTGGATAGTTGCTGCTGCATCGATGCTTGTTGTATCCGCTTGTGGTTCTAGTGATGGCCCATCTCAGTCTTCTGCGATTGGTTCGGAGATAATTACTGCGGGTCGCTCCCCGAGTACCACCTATGTTGACTTGACTGTCCCTGACCCTGACACCTCAGAGGCAGGCGTGAGTATAGATTTTGAGTTACCTGAGTTAGAGCGCCACGCTCAGTCCCGGCCGTGGATCGACGTAGAACGTGTCCGAACTCTGATTGAGATTCATGGAAATGCAGATCCACCATTTAAGGATGCAGACAAAGCTGATGGTCTCGTGCATCTGTTGAATATTTGGGATGTGCCGTTAGATCAGGCAGAAGCTCTGCTTGATGAGGCAATGGTGAAGTGGCGTGTGGTGCAGCGTGACTGCGAGGGTTTGGCTGTTACTGAAGACTGGCGTCCGGGTAGAGTTAATCTGTCTGTGATCGATGATCTCGTTGTTGGCTGGCAGATAGAGGCCGTTGAGCATGCACATGGAAGTACCTGGTGTGCAAATAACGCAGATGACACTGACCCTGTGCACGGGATTCTTGGCGTTGAGCTCTTTGAAGCAGCAGCGATACTCGATACGAAAGAAGTCACATGGAGATTAACGGGAAGGGACTGCGAGCCTTTGCCAGTGACGATGGATTTGCAGCCAGGAAGACTTAATTTGGCCACCTTCTTTGGCGTTGTAGTTCGCTACTCGATAGAGGGTTGGGAAGGCCCAGACCACGTCTACAAACTGGAACCGCAGCCAATTTGCCCGATTGTCCCGGGAAACTAAACCGCTGACGACTTCGTATGGCCCGAGGGAGAATTGAAGATTGTAGTTCCTTTAGCTATCACCTACCTTGAGGAGGGCGGTTACGACTTCTTATCGTTATCTGATACAAATTTTCTTGGCAAGGCCGCTTTTAGTTGGAAATGTCGATAGCGAGAACAGCTCCTGACACGGAAACCTCGTATCGCAAAACCGAGCGATGGAAGGATCCGATAAACAAATTCTTCAAACACTGGGGCGGCTTCACCTGCGCCTACATGACTGGGATGCTACCCCACTGATTTCTTATAGATCGCTTTAGCCGTCGTTGGAGTACACGGACGTATGCTTCATGCGCTGGTGTATGGACGCATCCTGGTTCAAAAAAAGGACAACTTCCCTTTACTCGGAAAGTTCACCGAATCAGTGGCTAACAAGGGCGCCGATTTCATCGGTCATGTTGGTTCTATATAGGTCCACGCGTCGAGTATCTACGCGAGCAACATCCGGGCCTTCTGCGACCCGGTGTCGGCCACCTACGAGATGCCGTTCCACATGGCGGGAATTATCCTCTTCTACGCCGCCCATAGACAAATTTTTACTGTCGTAGTCACAAACTATGTTCCAGATTTCTGGTACTCACAGTGTCTATGACAAGAGTTAAGACAAGTCTGAGGATCATTTTTCTTTGCTTCGTTACGACGGTATTTATTTTTTTGGCTACTAGTTGCAGCAATGATTCCGCAAACAAAGAATTCTCTCTACCACCAGAAATTGAAGTTATCGATGAGGCAAAACCTAAGAGAATCTGCACAGAGCTGTTCTACCAAATCGAATATCTAAGAGGTTCCGCTGTGCTAACCGCCTCAGCCGAAGCAGCGGTATACGCCTTACAAAGAGATTTCATTCTCTTAGACTGCGCTGTCCTTAATCTTGGCGGTCTGTCTGAGTGATATCATCATTAGCCGCTTCAATTAGCATAATTCAAGCTTTGGAACGCTGCGATCTGTTGACCGAGGAGCTGCCTGCTATCTCGCTCACGTCAGTTTCGAGCCGAAAGGCTGAGACCGAAATACAGAAATAAATCCATGAACAGCTAGCAAAAAGTATGAACTCATTAAACGCCACTAAATAACCGACTCACTCGCACGACAAACTTCGCTTTGGCAGGTCCTTGTATCTCTGCGCCTCTATGCGTTAATCATGATCATTAGCATCACTGTGCTACCAAGCATCGCAAGAGCATTTAGGATCAGATAAACAGGAAACGGGGCTTTGTTGAAGTTGGTGCCAAACGCTGTTGACGCAAGACCTTCGTCCATGTCCGCCCGCATCGCGGCTATATCCATAATCGCTCCGTGAGAACCAAACCACAAAAACAATCCGACGACCGCGACTGTTATGGATAGCGCAAACTCCGCATTGTCACTCAACGAACCAAACGAACTCGCTACCGCTATTCCTACGATCATCAACACTAGACATTTCAGACACACCCACAGCATCTCCGCTCGGTGTTCAATCCAACTACGAAGCTCACCTTGTTCCATCACATCTCCAATCCTCTGTTCGATGAGATCGACTATAGAAGATCTGAGTTCACTTCGCCTTCCGCTAATTTATCTTAGTCAGTAGGCACGACAACCGTTTGGTGGGTGATCTCTGATCGTCTCACGTCCCGAGTTGCTCGATGGCGGCAAGAAATTCAAGCAACGCAGCGTTCCAAGCCACGGGTTGTTCGAAGTACGGGCTATGCCCGGCATTGGGAATTTGTACAAATTGTGCCCCTCTAATCAGATTCGCAGAATCATGTAGCATTGAAGAGGGAAAAATTTGGTCGTGCTCACCCGCAATGAATAGAACCGGGATATTGAGATTATCGAAGCCTGCGTGGTCAATCGTGAATTCAAGCACCTCTCCCAGCCGGTCAAGCGGCGGTGAGTGAAACGAACCCAATGTTTGATACAAGAATGCGTGAGCGAGATCGCGATCAGCGTCGCCGGTCCACAGAGCAAGGTGTCCTCCAACTAGGGGGAGCGCTCGTTTTCCCTGCAGTCCACCGGCTTCACGGAATTCCTTATACGCCCGGCGAAGATCGCTAGTCCAAAGGCCGCCAACAGTGTCGGCGTAGGTCACCGATGTCACTCGCTCGCTGAATAGCGAAAGGAACGCCGAAACGTGCCAGCCTCCCATTGATTGCCCGACTAGATGCGCCTCAGATATTTCGAGATGGTCAAGCACCGCAGCTAGATCATTAGCTGCATTGGTCGGCGCCAATTGACCGGTTCGATTTGTGGAATTGCCGAAGCCGCGGCTATCCCATGTCAACACTCTGAAATGCTGGCCAATTACCGGGACTTGCTGATACCACGCAGCATGAGAACCACCTGCTCCATGAGACAGAACGACTACTGGCCGCTGATCAGCCGTTCCGGTTTCAGCCTCGCGAGCCAACTCCCAATAGATCTCTTCCCCACCAATATGAGCGGCTCCAGTTAACAATTCAAGATTTTTCATCAACAAGTTAACCTCAGCAGTCTCCACCTGTGGTTAAGGCTAATAGCTTGACTAGAGCCCCCGACATCAGAGCAATGAGCTACAGCAGCGCTATCTGCTACTTGAATGCCTGCGCTCTCCTAGGGAACTTCCCGGTTTCGTTCTAAAAACGCATTCGAGCTGTATGCACTAGATCAACAACAACGTCGTCTCGATGACTTGGATTCCGGTAGGGATGGCACACGAATTGAGGCCTCGACGCCTTGCATCTCGTTCATGTTATGGTGCTTCGGCTGACTTATTGATCGAAAGTTTTCTAACGAACACTGGCCTCTACTTTAAGTGATTTACATCTATTTGAGCGAAGCACTAACGTCTTCAAAGAGATACAATTCAAACAAATGTTCAGTAAGATTACTTATTAGCCCAAGGCTAAGTATTAGAAGGGGTAAATATGGAACTCGGGGACGCTATTTACAGCGCAGTCACAACCAGGTACTTCAGCAACGAACCCGTCACAGACGAACAGCTACATACAGCATTTGACTACGCACGGTTCGCTCCCCAAGGCGGCAACCGTCAACCTGTCCGCTTTATCGTTGTGCGAGATCAAGACAAACGAAATCAATTAGCCGAGTTGTATCGAGGCCCGTGGAAGGCTTACTTAGCTGATGCTCAAACTGGAGATATCAACATTGGGTCAGATAAGGCGGCGAGACTCCTCAGGAATGCAGATCACTTCGCTGACCACCTTGAAGAAATCCCTGTAATGGTTGTCGCGTGCGCTCACCTCGAAGATACCCACCCAACTGACACGGAGCTGGGACGACTATCAGTTGTAGGCGGAGCATCAATATACCCAGCCGTTCAAAACTTCATTTTAGGATGCCGCGAAGCACAATTAGGAGCATCCCTTACTACCTTGCTTTGTCTATTTGAGCCTCAAGTCAAAGAACTGTTAGGCATGCCCGAGGATGCAGCAACTGTGGCCCACATCGCAGTTGGGCATAGAACGAAAGAATTTCCGACAAAGCTTGATCGGATGGGTCTTGAGGAGATTGTTTTCTCCGAAACCTGGGGCACATCAACGTATAGCTGAATGGCTCGTGCCTGGCTCCAAACTCGGCGCTCAGATTTTTTCTAAATTTCATCCAGCAGAAAACTTGCACAAAACAATGACATCGTTACGCCAAAGCCGCCCCGCTCATGGTGCAATGCTCTTCTGCTCACGCTTAATATTACGAAAAAATAAAACTGTTATGAACTCTGTTAGGTTCCAAACAGTTGATCATTTACGAAAGAGCGCATTGTGAAATTTATTCAAGTAATAGAGCAAACTGGAGACATTCAAGAGGTTGTCGCACATACAAAGAATTACCTCGAGACAGTCAATGACACAAAAGTGCGAAAAGTTCAGCTTTGCACAGATCGAGACGATCCAACAAAGATTCTAAACATAGTGACATTTGATTCTGCGGAATCGGCAGGCCAGAACGATGATCTAGAAGAGACACAAGAAAGCGCCGCTAAGGAGCAGGCGGAAACAGATATCACTTATAGAAATCTCGATCTGCACTACGAATACAATCGCTGATTATCGCATGCGAACAACGGGAAGTAACCTTCTCGGTGGGAGCGCCACGAACAAACTTTTACTGTCATAGTCACAACGGGCCTCCATTCAGCGAGGCCCGGTTAGTTTCTAAGCAATAATGAACTGTGCTCTGAATTGAAGCTAGGTCAAGAGGGCTGTCTTCAACTAACGGCGGCTAATAGCTTCCGCTTTTTAAGCGTATGGCGACATTCAACAAATCCAATTTGAATCTAGTTACCAAAAGTAATACGAATTGAATCCCCACTTTGCCCAGAAACTAGAACTTCAAAAGAAACACGTTCATGACTTACCGAATCGCCTTGCTCAAGAGGATCTCCGCCATTTAGCACCTCCATTGGGCCATCTCCGTAGCTGCCTCCGAACCCATTGTTTGTTTCGACTAGATAGACAACGGCTCCATCGTTTTTGAGACGACTGTCATACCCGATTGCTCGGCGAACTTCTACCACTAATGCAGAACTTGAGCTCAACGGAACTATTGCGAGCTTTGAACCGCCCGGAGTTGCCAAGGGCGTGAGACGGACTGTTGTATCAGTTCTCACGCAGCTCACCTGGGTATCGTCAAGCCATCGAAGAATCCATCTGGAATAGCCCATGTAGCCTGGAGCCGTGCTCGATATTAGGTCCATAAGGCTATATGGACGGGTGAATCCATTCCGCCCTGGAATGCTTGCGCCGTAGAGGTCTGGCAGGCCCAACGAATGGCCGAATTCGTGCGGGTACCATAAATCCCCCCAGTACGTTAGGTCCGCTCCTGACGTTATCCCGTTGGTCATATTTTGGCCATCTGCGATCAGGGGAAAAGAGGGAAGACCCATCCAGGTCGGCCCATAACCAATTTCTTTAGCGTTGGGAGTAGCTACTACTAGTACGGCGTCAGCTCCAACGAAGCTAACCTCGAAATCAGCTAGCTCAATCGCTTCTTGCATGAAATCATGGTGACCTTCATAGGTTTTGATCGCATCACCATATTTTGACGCATTATCTTTGAGCCGTAACCATTTGTGATGAGGCGCAAATGAAAGTTTCAGTCTCTTATTAGATTGATCGTCTAAGAAATTTTCAGCGCCAGGAGAAATTATTGAGAAAATAGATTGTGTGGATGCCGTTGCTCGAACATCTTTAAACTCTGCAAACAAAACCACTACATTAATAGCCCCGGTCGAAGAAAGGCGATGCCCCGGCCTTTGGTGGCTCAGCGATAACGCTGGTTCCCAACCAGTCATGTCTGCATCGCTGCTAGACGATAGGTAGCAATCAGAAGCTGGAGAGAACTGGTCTAATAGCGTTGTTGTCGTCACAGGAACCGTCGTCACAGGAACCGTCGTCACAGGAACCGTCGTCACAGGAACCGTCGTCACA
>PCCJ01000028.1 GCA_002731665.1 Actinomycetota bacterium
GATGAGATGGATGATACGGGCAAGGAACACGATGTCGTTCATACCAATCATTCACAGGCAATCATTCAGCTCGAGGAGAAGCTAGGTATCGGTGCGTCCGATGCTTCTGATGCCTCGACGAACCAGATCCTTGTTAAGCAGGCGAACGGGCAAACAAATTGGGCGGCGGTTCCGTCATCTACGCCGACAGCGATCACGGTTGCTGATACGACCGATACGACTTGTTCGGTGGCTTTGTTTGAATCCGCTACCGGGGATTTAGCTCCGAAGACTGACGCCGGAGTGACGTATAACGCTGGCACTGGAACGTTGACAGCTACTGCGTTTGCTGGTGCTTTGACAGGCAATGCGTCTGGCACGGCAGCTACTGTAACGGGGGCTGCCCAGACGGCCATTACGTCTGTTGGTACGTTAAGCGCACTTACTGTTAGTGGTGCGATAACGGCTGGAAGTCTTGTAGCGCCGATAGCTATTAATGCCCAGACAGGGACTACGTACACGTTCGTTGCTGCTGATGCTGGCAAACTAGTTACGTCGTCGAATGGTTCAGCTCAAACTATTACTATTCCGCCGAACTCTTCGGTTGCTTTTGCTATCGGTACACAAATTATGGTGCAGAACATTGGGTCGGCTAACGCAACGTTAGCTCAAGGGTCTGGTGTAACTATCCAATCCAAGGACAGCGCCAAAGAGATCAGCGGTCAGTTCGCAGCGGCGACTTGCATCAAAACTGCTACTGACACTTGGTCACTTATTGGTGCTTTGGCATAATGGCTATCCGACCAGCCGATCACGGCATTATTGCATCGGCAAGTGGTGGCGCTGAAGGCATGGAATTTATCCAAAAGATTGGGCCTATGGATGGCACAACTACTGCGGTAAGTTTCACAAGTATCCCTCAGAAGTATCGTCATTTGCGGATTGTGATGGCTAACGGTAGGCGAGACAGTTCAGGCAACGCTGGTATTTATCTTGCTTTTAATACCAATACCACGATTGGTGATTATGGGGGTTGGCTACAGATGCACGCTGGCCCGAGTATTACTCTTGCCGATCATTACTGGCCTCCTTTGGGGGATATTCCAAGCACGACAAACAGTTCTGCGGCTGTGTGGGATATTGCTGATTACGCAAACGCTTCTGTCGGTCACAGCACACAATGGCAGTACGCAGCGGATCAATTCAACAGTGGTTATAGGGGGATTGGTACCACGAATTGGCATCCATCGTCTTTAGCGGCGATAACTCAAATCGATGTTACTTCCGATTACACATCTTCTGGCTACTATTTGGAAGCACCAACAACGTTTACGTTATTCGGAATAGGGACTGCTGCCTAATGTCGTACGAAATTTTTGCTGAAGGAACGTTAGGCGGAACAGCTTCGAGTGTTGACTTAACGTTAATTCCTCAAACTGCTACGCATCTGGAGCTTTATTTTAATAGCCGTTCAAATAAAGCAGACGCTAGCCACAGGGGTGGCGGTCTTAGAATAAATAACATTAGTTCTAATAGTTACGGTCTAAACGGTGTGTACGGGGAGAGCAGCACTTCAGCAGCCGTGTGGAATCGCACTATGGGTTCTCGTGATTGGGTTGATGATGCGATAAGGCATTGGAACAACAACGCTTCAGCAGGTTTGTTTGCTCCCTCAAAAATGTTGATTCCGAATTATACGAGTACGACGACTACATCTAAAGGCGTAATTATTCGGAACTCTACATGGGGTGAGGACACCAGTCAGTATTGGATAATGGAAGCTATGGGGAATTGCACTACTAGTGCAGCGGTAACCCGACTTACTATTTACCCCGAGTCAGGCTCATTGTTTGTGGCAGGTACTTCTTACTATTTAGCGGGGTGGGAATAATGGCAAACGCAGTCACCAAAATAGAAACCAAAACCTCCACTTCAAGCAGTCTTACATTCAGTACAATTCCTGCTACTTACGACGACTTAATGATTATTGGTAGCGCAAAAAGCGATCAGACTAGTAACGGTAGTGTCGCAGGCAACAGTGCTTATATACGAATCAACGGCGATACTTCTGCGGCTTACGCATACGGTTACTGGGGCACCTCCGCTGGCAGTAATGATTCAAATTTGCAAACTAGCGCTAGTTCTATTCAATTCCCAGGCTGTGCGACAAGCCAATCCAGTAACGTAGGGTGGGGTCATTTCTATATTCACATACCAGGTTACAAACAAACTACAAGTAACAAAAATATGATGATCCAGTCTGGTTTCGCATCAGCCTCGGCAGGAGGGTTTATTGGTGCTGCAAACTGGGATACATCGTCAGCAATCACATCAATACTTATTGGCGCTGTCTACGGAAATTATGTATCGGGTACAAGCATGACGCTTTACGGAATTACTAACGCTTAAGGAAATTATGCCAACAAAAACGGTCGTTGATTGTTCAACCGGTGAAGTGACCGAAGTTGAATTAACAGCAGAAGAAGTAGCTGATTTAGAAGCTATGCAAAAAATAGCAGAAGAAGAGCAAGCGGCAGCCGACGCAGCGGCAACAGCGAAGGCAGCAGCCAAAGCTTCTGGTGACGCAAAGCTTAAAGAGCTTGGTTTGACCGACGAAGAAATTGCTGCGCTGACCACGTAATGAAACTCGTTGACGCCCCCGGCAAAGTAAACACCGGACGGCCACTGAAACCAGTAGGCATAGTCGTCCACCACACAGCCTCAAACCGCAACGCCAACCCCGACAACGTGGTAGCGATGTGTATTCGAGGTGTTAACAAAGTCCCCGGACCTCTATACAATTACCTGATTAAGCGTGATGGCACCATTGTCAGGTTGACTGCCGACAATGTGAAAGCCAACCACGCCGGTCGAGGCATGGGTGACGTGCTTGCACGCATGAAAGCAGATCGCCCTATCAAAGGCAACGCTACAGCTCCTGGCAAGATCACAGCGAACGGCTCACTTATCGGTGTGTCGTTTATTAACGACGGGCTAGGGGAAGACATTCCGCAGGAACAGATGGATGCAGCGGTAACATTGTGCGCTTATCTGTGTTTAACGAACGGGTTTAGTCCTTTCACTCGCGTGGCCGGACATAAGGAATGGTCGTCACGTAAGGTGGACCCGTCGTTTGATATGTCAGAGTTTCGTGCGATGGTCGCCCATGAGGCGGACATAGCGAAACCAGAGATCAAGTTACCGAAAGAACCTGAAGATGGTTTGGTGCCGTTCCCAGGTGTTCTGAAGAAGGGCTCACGGTCTGCTGCTGTGAAGTTCGTCCAGGAACGCATAGGTGCGACCCCAGATGGTATTTTTGGGGGTAGGACTAAAGCCAAGCTTGTTGCTTGGCAGAAGTCTAATGGGTTAGTCCCTGACGGTATTTGTGGTTCACGAACGTGGGCTGCTATGCAGATACAAAGGAATGACATTGTTCAACCAGCGTTTTATTAAAGACTCACTTGAACGTGGGATCTCTACGTTCGCACAAGCATGGGCCGCAGCTATGGCTATTCCTGGCCCTGATTGGCTTGATGCATTGAAGGTAGCGGGCGTTGCAGCCGCTATATGCATAGCGAAAGCTGTGGCCGCCACTCGTGTGGGGGATTCAGAATCGGCTTCGCTAAGTAATTAAGGAAATGAGGCTATACGGTGACGCAGTATCGTCAAACGGGGGTTCAATATAGGGCATCTGGGGTGGCATATGGTGCCCCTATTGTTGTCACCCCTGCGACGATTGCTGCTACCGCAACAGTCTTAGATGAAGTAAGTGTTCAGTACCGTGAATCGGGACTGGCATACCGCAACAACTACACGTACAGTCAGCCTGATACAGGCATTGTTGAGATTGTAGCGACCGTGACTACGGTCACTGCTACTGTCGCTTTCTCAGCGGCTGCGAGTATCGAAGCAAACATTTCGGTTGATCCAAGAATTGTTACTTCGACAGCGTTAGGTGCGGGTGTAACTGCTAACTACGTGGATATCGCAGAAGTAGACATGAGCGCTGTAGCAGCGTTGCCTACCCCAACTCTGCGGACAGATCAGATACTTAGCGTTTCAACGATTGCGGCTACCACAACGATCAGCGGCACAGCAGTAGTAGACCTCCTGCCTGCCACGATTGCGGCAACAGCAACTGTTCCAGCAGTCAGCGTTTCAGCTCACGCCACACCCGGCGACATTGCTGTTATTTCTGCTGTCGGCACGGATCAGATGTATACGTTCTATCCGGGGCCAACAAACAAAACTCCTGCTATTGGGTTAAGGAACCAGCCGACTCCAGCGGCTTACGCTTTGATGCGGCATTACAGTCCTCGACCTAAAGCCGACAACTTGTTCATTATCAACAACAGTTCGGTGCAAAACTTTATGCCTGCCGATGCGTCAACGGTTACTCGTACCTTGTATGGGGCGCATTTGCCACCCACAGATCTTACAGCCACTGAGATATCATTACTTAAAGCAAGTGGTTTTCCGATTGATGTAGGGACTAGTGGTATTTGATGCCTGTTTACGCATACCGTTGTTTGGATTGTGGACTGTCTATTGATGTTCGTCATGGTTTTGACGAAACATATGGTGCTGACTGTGAGGGATGCGGCGGGATAGTTCGCAAGTATTTCGGGCATGTCCAGTTCGCCCCTTCAGCCACCCCATCAAGAAGCAGTATCGACTGGGGAGTTACGAAACGCAATGAAAAAAACAAAGAAGCAGACATGGCAGCGTACAAACGCCTCCGCTCTGAGGGGCTACAGCCCCCTACTATTGACGGGTCTTCTCGGCTTGAGAAACACGCTGGGGCATCCCACGAAATCCAAGCCGGTCAAGTCCTCACAGAAAAAGGCCGTAGGCGTAAAGAGGCGGCCCTTAACGACGTTCTTGGGAGCACCTGATGACCGCACAAGTATGGATTGACCAGACCAGAGACATGCTCTTATCGGGCTATGTTGAGGATCTGGATTTGATAACAACGGCTCCTTCGCCTGCGACTACTGGCACGACACTAGTCATTCAAGGCATCTCTTCTTCTATTGTGAAGGGTGTCGTTATTGAAGTGAACTCTGAGTTGATGTATGTTATTTCGGTCACTTCGACGACTGTTTCTGTGATGCGTGGCTACGGGGGTTCTGCCCCAGGTACGCACACGGCTGGTGATGTGGTGAGGGTTTCCCCTAAGTTCCCTGCGTATCGCATCATCCAGTCTCTTAACGATGATTTAGCTGACTTGTCGGCACCAAATCAGGGTTTGTTCCAGATGAAAACAACGAGCTTCACTTACAACGCTTCTGTTGATGGTTACGACTTGTCTGGTTTGGCTTCTGCTGAAATTGATTCAATCTATTCGGTGACATATGCGGACGCTGGTAGCGCTGCTAGTGAGCCGGAGGTGTCGTCTTGGCGGTTGCGTAGGAACAGAGACACAAGCAGTTTCTCTAGCGGGCTGGCGTTGATTCTTTACAGTGGGGCGTGGCCTGGGCAAACAGTTACGGTGTCTTATAAAGCTCCGTTTACTTCTATTACGAACGCTGCGACTGCACGTTCAGCTACGGGGTTGGGTGTCACAGCATACGATTTGCCTCCACTCGGCGCAGCGATGGCTCTAATGACTACAACGCCTATCCGTCGAGAGTTCCTTGACGCTCAGGGAACGTCCCGTATGGCAGACGAAGTGCCACCCGGTGCGATCTCGGCTTCGTTCAGAGATCTGATGGGGAGAAGGCGTGCCCGTGTTGAAGCAGAATCGGCTCGATTGGTTTCACAATACCCGCAAGTGTGGAGTCGCAGCTCTGGCATGCGTCCTTCTAGCCAGTGGAGCGGGTACTCGTCGTGAGTTTTAATGCAGAATCGTTGCCTATTGAGTTAGATGGTGTCGCCTATTTGGTTGACACTCGTCAATATTCGCGCACAACGGTTCCTGCGTTACGTGAACAGCGAGATACCAGCAAAGAGCCAGGTGAGAACACGCTTGACACTACGGGTGCGTGGGTTCGTTCTCAAACGGATTGGAGTTTAGGTGCGGGTCAAGAACATTTTGATTTGGCTGACAGTGATCGCAGGCGTTTTGAGTCTTCTAGCGGCGTTAATCCGTGGACGAAAGGCGAACTCTCGTTACTCCCCATCACCGAAGAGAAACTAAACCAGACAGGCACAAATTTGAAGGTGCATCGTATAGGCACTTATCTTTATATGGCTTACGGTTCTGTTCTTGCGTGGGTATCTGATGCTACGACAGCTTCGTTCACAATTTCGGGGTCAAATTCTATTGATTTCAGCACGTCAACACCTTCACGGTCAGGTAATATCACTGACTTCCACTCAGACGGCACATACGTCTATGTGGCGTTCGGTAACAGCGATAAGGTAGCTCGATGCTCTATCAACTCAACAACGGTTGATGCGTGGCCTACGAGCGGCACACAGAAAGCAGACATTATTGAGGTTGCAGCGGGCCGTTTGATAGGGGCCACTGCTTCTGACGCAAACATTTTTGAGTTAAACGCTAACGGCCAAAAGTTTTCTGGGTCACTGGACTACACGCCACAGTTAGCGCAGACACAATGGAAGTCAATAACTGGTGGCCCATCAGGTATTTACGCTGCCGCTAACACTGACAACACTGGCACCGTTTACCACATAAATGTTGACGCTTCAGACGGCACATTACAAACTCCGGTTATTAGTGGACAACTCCCTCATGGTGAAGAAATAAATGAGATCTTGGCATACGGCGAAGTTCTTGTTATTGCTACCAGCAAGGGGTTCCGTACTTCGCTGATAGACACCCAGTCAGGTGCTGTAACTATTGGCCCTGTCATAGAAGAGGGTGGAGCAGCGAACTCTTTAGAAGCAGACGGCAACTTTGTGTGGTGGGGCGGTAGCTCAGGACAAATTTATCGAGCTGATTTAACAAAGTTCACTTCGACTCTTGTTCCTGCTTTTGCTTCTGATCTGGTTTCTACTGGCGGCAGTGGCAACGTTGCGTCGATAGCTAGGGTTAGTAGCAAAACATATTTTGCTGCTACAGGCGACGGTGTGTACGGAGAATCGGGGACTGGGGTTAAGGTCGCTACAGGCACACTTACGATTGGTGAAGTGTCGTGGTCTACGGTTGTCCCTAAACTGTTACGTTCTGTGCAGGTCCGTCAAGATCGAGCGCAATACACATTCGGTGAAGTTGACTACCGGCAAAGTGGCGGCATTGACTACCGGCACAACACATACAGTTATCGTGGCGATCCGATCGCATCGTTCTTAGGCACAATCCAGTTCGGGGCAACTAACGACAACAACGTTACTGACACACTCACGTTGTCTCAAGGTGTGCCAAGCGATTTCACGTTCACTTCGCAGTCTTCAGTGTCTTACAAGTTTGTTATCACTATGACCAGGAGCGCAGACGACACAACCAAGGGACCTATTATCGCTGACTGGCAAACAACTTGCGTTGTCACACCTAAGAGAGTGGACGAAATCATTGCCCCCATTGTGTTGCGTCGTAGTGTGTTGACTTCTCGTAACAGCGGGGCACCAGCGACCTATGACTCTAACGCTGTGTTCACTTCTTTACGCAACCGGATGGAAGCAGGCGTAACTGTCGAGTATTACGAAGGTTCACGGTTAGAGAAGGTAACTATTGAGCGTCTTTCGATGCAACCTGAACGGATATCCGATGACGGGACTTGGTTTGAGGGTACCCTTGTTGTGAGGCTACTTACCGTACCAAGTTAGGGGTCATTATGGCTAAGGTACTGTTCTATGATATAGAAACTGCGCCCAACCTAGCGTACGTGTGGGGGCAGTACGACCAGAACGTGGTGCAGCAATACCGTGAGTGGTATATCATGTGCTTCTCTTACAAGTGGGAAGGTCAGAAAGCAGCGAAGGTAGTTGCCCTCCCTGACTTTGACTTGTATGGGGAAGACCCAGAGAACGACCGAGAAGTTGTGCAAGCCTTATGGGATTTGTTTGACGAAGCTGATGTTGTGATAGCTCACAACGGCGACAAGTTTGACATGAAGAAAGCTAACGCCCGGTTCATTGTCCATGACATGGGGCCACCTACGCCGGTGCATCAGATAGATACGTTGAAAGCGTCAAGACGATACTTCCAGTTCAACAGCAACAAGCTCGACAACTTGGGGACGCATCTGAGTTTGGGGAACAAAGTGACAACTGGCGGGTTTTCTTTGTGGGAGGGGTGCATGAATGGTGATGAGAAGGCGTGGAACACGATGAAGAAGTACGCTCGCCAGGACGTTGACTTACTCGCAGACCTTTATTACAGGTTGCGTCCGTGGATGACAACTCATCCGAATCTTGCGTTGTTTGATGGTCGCCCTGATTCTTGTCCGACTTGTGGTCATACTGATTTGATGCGTCGGGGGTATCGGTCTACGAAGGTTGCCCAGTACGCCCAGTTTCAATGCAAGAAATGTAAGGCGTATTGTCGTAAGCGTGTGAAGTCTGACGCTACGTCACCTAACTTGGTCCCTTAAAAATGAAACTCCCGCCGGGGAGAGAGTACCCGACGGGAGCCAGCACTAAACCATGAAAGCGCTGTTTGTTATTATAACACTAGTTTACTATAACACCATCCACAATACGTGTAACTGACCCATCTTCATGTTCAATGAACTCCAGGTTGCGTGGCGTTGATAGCTGCGGGGCCGTCTGAGCATAAACTTTCGCGAATTCTGCGAATGACGGCCAGAAATCTTTTTCTCTGCCGAGTGAGTTGATTGTTGCCATGACTGGCTCGAAGTCTCGGGGTTCGATCTCTCGTTTCCATACTCTGAGGGTGGGGTCTGGTAGTTCTCGTTGCCACCAGATTTGTGTCATGTGTAGTAGTGCTTTGGTTGCTTCTTCGTCAGTCATTTTCCCTCCAATAGATTCACTGCTTTAGTTACGTTGTAACCAACTTCTTTCATAGCCTGCTCCCTCGCATAACCGCTATACCCACCCCACACCAGATGAGGCATGTACGCAGTACCAATCCAATCAGCCACACCCATAGAGTAAGCCAAACACTGCTTACGCACCGAGCATTCCTCCCAGCAGACCTCTTCACGTACACCACCTGCCATCAGACCAGTGCAAGCGGCTTGACTAAACCAGTATGGGCTGTCGAAATTCATTCCATCATCTTCAATACTTGTTCAGCGTTACGCCCATAGTTGGGAATAGAAGAAGACCTGAGTTGGTATTCGATAGCTGGGAGGGTAAAGGCACGGCATTGGTTGAGGGCGCGCACTACTTCTTGGGGTGTGTATCCGGCGATCAACGCTCTTTTAGCTATGGCTTGGATCTTTGGGAGTGGGGTGAGGGGTTTGGGGTGTACTCGATCCCAGAAGTATTGGACTGTTTGGTGGGCGTGGGTGTCTGTAACTATTTGACCTGGGACAACGTGGACTAGCTCAGTCATTGTTGCCTGCCGTGAAGTCCTGTATCGCTAACCCAACCAACCCCAACGTCTGCAAATGCCTGTTCTGGCGATCACATTTCACGCAACGATGATCAGCCATGCGAGCTTCATGTCGTTTCTTTGCCTTTGCAGCTTTCTTAGCCGCTAATCCTGGGTCGTCAAAACTTCTTCGCGCAAGAAACTGGTTGGGTCCAAAGTATTTGCTTTGAGTAATGTTCAATGGCCCGTGTTGCCGGTTATTGATCATCGTCAATCCCAATCTCGGGGCGGTTTCGACGGTCCATAATGTATATCGATATTTTGTCGGCACCCCCCAAATTCGTGCA
>PCCJ01000114.1 GCA_002731665.1 Actinomycetota bacterium
CCCTCGCCTCCCCGAACGGCAGGAACCTGGATCCGCCACACAGGAAATCGGGCATGCCGTCCCACCCCTCGTTCTTGTATTTCCTGCGTGGTTCCCCGGGTATTCCCTCCGGCAGACGCCCCTCCCGGCTCGCCCTATTGAACTCGGCTTGGGTGTTGATGTCGCTCGCCATCATAATCTTTCGTGCGTCTTTGAACGGCAGGAACTCCGCCTTTTTCTCGCCCCGCAGGAAATCGCCCCAGGAGACCCACCCCTCGTTCTTGTACTTTCTGTGTGGGTTCACGGGTATTCCCTCCGGGAGACGCCCCTCCCGGCTCGCCTTCCTGAACTCAACTTGGGTGTTGATGTCGCTCGCCATCATCCTCGCCCTCGCCTCCCCGAACGGCAGGAATTCGGTCTTGGTAACCATATGCCTACAACATTCTTCGAGCCAGCCATTCTTCCACGCAGCGTTGTAGCCAGTGGACTGGTTATCCCATTCACTTCTTGTTTTGTATTTTTGGGCATCTTCTATACAAGCAGATTTTGTCCACTTAATATTACCATTAACCGTCTTCGCCAACACCATGTCAAAAACGGCCTCTTGCATCATCTCCTTGATACCATCCAATTTAACCAATTTCGTGATAACAGCATCCCGTGATCCACCATCATACCCACCATTTTCATCCACCAACCTGATGGTTTCCTCGATGCGACTGTCGTTGGCCCCCATCGCCCGTAAAACGTTGATCACGGTCTTAAAATTACCGGCTGCTACGACATCCTCCACACTCTCCATCTTGCTATTGTATATGGGAACTACCACCACACCTTTTTTCTTGCCCGGATGACGACGCAGAATCCTACCTATGGACTGGGCTATATCCACCACAGATTGCTTGTTGTCGGAGAAGAACACACAGTCCATCTTTGGTATATCCACCCCCTCGGTCAGACACCTGGCGTTGGTGATGATCGCCGCTCCCGTCTTCTTATCCTCGAACAAAGAAAGAGCATCCAATCTATCCCTGGTTGGCATGGATCCGTTGACATGATACACCTCAAGGTCCATATGCCCCCGGACTTCCTCCAGAACCCTCTGAAATCTCTTGGCGTTATTGACCGTATGATGAAAAGAAATGGCGTGATTGAGTCCCTGTTTCTTCAATATCTTTAGAAATCCCACCGCATTGGCTATCTCGGTGGCCGTATATCCCGTCCTGCTCCTAAAATTCTTATTCCTGATGATCTTCTGAACATCCTTGTCGGTCACGGCGAGGATACGAATCTCGTAATCGGACAGGATCTTCCGATCTATCGCCTCGCAGAAACTCATGCTATAGAAAATTTTACCAAAAATCTTCTCATTGGACATATCCGCCACATACCGCTGTGCCTCTTTCTTGGCCTGTTTGGAAGAATATCCACCGAGAATCTTGGGAGTGGCCGTGAGGTATATCCTCTTATCCACTTTTATCTCCTTTTCTTTGTGAAAGAGAGCGAACGCTCTGTCACGCGCACCCGCCGTCTTGTGGGCCTCGTCCGCTATACCGAGGTCAAATCTAAGACTTGTATTTTTCTGAGCGCTGGCCACCTGCTTCAGGCTCTGGTAGGTGGTTATCACCAGTTTCTGTCTGCCTGTTTTTTCATTTAAGAAAGACCGAATAACTTTGGGATCAGAGGTAACCTTACCTATGGCATTAATCTCCATGGAATGAAGAGATGCTTTGTCATACTCAGTTTTATCGATATCTTTCTCGCCACATACGACAAGATAGTCAAGCCCCTGCTTACCTGTGTTCTCACTTCTCCAGGTTTTCAGGTTTTGACGAATTAGCTGTAATGATGGAACGCATACCAATACAATCTTGGCCTCCAAACTATCTGCTACCCATGGACCGAAGGCATTCTTACCCCAGCCACAGGCGGCTATCATTTGCCCTCTGTCGCTTCCTTGAGTTATAAAATGTTTTTTCGCATTCCTGAGAGCCGTTCTTTGGTAATCTCTGGGCTTCATTTTTTTCTTCTGCGGCGCCTTCCTGGAGGAGCCGCACATTCGTTTTATGACATTACGAAATTCGGTGTCGGATAGTTCCTCAAAAGAGTCTCTTGCGATAAGCGTAAGGTTCTTCCCATATTTCTTCTTGGAGTGGGCATCGATCCCCTTGGCGCTTGTAACGATCACCCTATGATCGAAATCCTTGGTTTCGGCGAAGAAATTGGCGAGAGCGTCCTTGCTCCAAGAGATCGTTCTCTGAGTGGCTCTGTATTTGGCTTGCACCGGATAGAACTTCATGCCGGCGGTGTCCTCGATGATGATGTCAACCCCATAGTCACCGCTTAATCCCGTTGCCTTGGCGATTCTTGGGGGTAGGTCGTTGATATGATGACACTTGTGCCCCGTTTGTAGTTCCAGATGTGCCATGACGAACTTCTCAAAGAGCAGACCCGATAGGGAGTTATCCTTCATTCTCGCTAGGTGGTCGTGTAAAACACTGTACTTATTTAATTTATTGAGTTTATTTAATTTCTTGAGTTTATTAACTTCGCTGGTTAGACTGTTCTTGGCCCCCATATTTGATTCTCCGCTATGAGCGGACTCTTGATCAACCCCGCTCATAAACATATCGGCTTGATAAAAATTATCTTTAGTATTATTTTTTAATTTGAATATCGCTATCTTCCTTGAGGCAAACTGCTGTTATTGCTGAAGCCGGAAGGGGATTCAAATTGTCGTCGATTGCATTGGTCAGCAATCAGTGACGATCCAGCAGATTGCTAATAAATATACAATCCCACAGCATGCTGCTACTCCAGGCAGCTTCCCGCGTGTCTCTCTCCCATGCCCACTGATTAAGGTCGCCCGAGAAGGTTTCTTCGCTGGGGCACGTGCTTATAATCTCACGGTATATCTCTTGATGAGGCTGAGCAGTCAGGTATCGAAAGAATATGTTGTCCGGCTGTCTCTCCAGCAGAACCTCATTGAGGGCGTCCTGCTGCGAGTGCCTCACGTTCATTATGCGCTTCAGTAGACTTTTGACCCCTGCCAGGTGAAGCTGGTAGCCATCCGGTGTTATGAACCTCGTTCCAGCCACGAGGCCCCTGTCAGAGATTTCCACTATCTTGCTGCGCATCATGCTGTGCATCGGGAGTCCGAGGTACGCCCATACCTCTCGCATTATCCCCCACATCACGGGAGTAATGCTGCATCCGAAGTAATGGTTGTTATGACACATCGTATAATCGTATATGACGCAGCCGACAGCACTGTTCTCCAATATGCACCTCTTGTTGTCCTCGATCCATGCGAGCCACTTCCCGGCCGCCTGAACATCTTTGGTTTCAACAAGATATAGAAGCACACCCATCGACATGTCCCTGGAGAAGGAATTCCGGGAATACCGGCTGAAACCATCTTTTTTCCTTGGGGAGCGCCACCACTGTCCATCCGGCGCCTGTGCGTTTTTGACAGCCTCGCACCCCAGACTTTCTCCGGACACACAGAGCAACCCATTGAAAAGAGTGGAGTCACCGTCGTCACAGTCACCGCCGGCACGCTTCTTGGACGGGAACTTTCCGTCGCACAGGAATGCCTCTCGATACCAGAATCCCAATGCCTTAGTCTTCTCGCTCAAGAAATCCTGGTACGTGCCCCTCCTGTATACAAGTTTTTCCGGTAGGAAGTAATCACCTGCATCTGAATGCATTAATGTCGCAGACAATACTGCCACCGTTGCCAATACCTTCATTTCATATACCTCAGCACCTCCCGGACCAAGTGTCTAAATATATTAGTAAATGATATTGAGTTACCTTCGCAATGGCAGCTTTAGCTCTCGGTCTGAATAGATGATATCGATTACTATTTTTGAGGGGATGTCCAGGTTGCATGCAACGAGTAGATTAAATCGTCTGTCTCGCGGAGTGTACAATAGTTTGTAGCGATGGAGTTTTGTCAGAAGTGGTGTTATCCACCCGTGAAGTCGACCCAGCCGGACCATCCTCTGCCCTTGTAAACGCTGTCGGGGCGGCTGGGCATTCCTTCCGGGAGTTCTCCGGCCTTCCCTGCCTCGCGGAAAGCGGCGCTGGTCCGTAAGTCCGAGTTTCTGGTCCATGCTCTCGCCTCTTCGAAAGATAGATACCTATCTTCCCGGGATCGTCCGCCCATGTGCGCACAGCATCTATCCAGCCATTTTGACTTTCTGGCGGCGTTATATGCGGCGCCGTTTCCTCTCTGCCAGTCGCTGCGGGTGGCGTAACCAAGTGCGTCGGCTGCACATGTCTCAAGTGTCCATTTGCCGCGAGTCACACGCATGTGAGCACAGCAGGCATCAAGCCAATTATTCTTCCTCGCAGCTTCGTATGAACCCCCGCCGCTCAACTTCCAAGCATTTCTTGTCTCAAAGTTAATGGCTACGTCCATGCAGTCTTCTAGAGTCCACTGCTGCATAGAGATTCCGAGGAAGTGTCCCCAGCTCTCCCATCCTGAGTGCATGTAAGTCTTTCTGGGGTTTGCCGGCATGTTTTCTGGCAGTTTTCTTGCTCGAGATACTGCGTGCCACTCCGCAGTGGTAGTGATGCTTGAATTTTGAGCCCATTCGCGAGCTTCGGCGAAACTCATCCAGTCCTTGGTTCGTGAATAATATTCTCCGCAGAAGTCAGCCCAGCCCTTCCATCCGTTATTGGCGTAGGTTCGGTCGGGAGACATTGGCATGTCCGGCATCAACTCGCCGTTGCGGTGTGCTACCCGCCATTCGATCTGGTTCCGAATTCGTAGAGCTCTTGCCTGAGCCTTCGCATCTTCGATAGGTATCCTGTTCCTTTTTATATTTCTCTTAGGTTTGTCTTCGCGGGCTGCCGACATCTATGTCTCCTTCCACTTGCGGGTTATTTTCCGACAGGTCACTGCCCCTTATTGATGGATTTATGCATGACCTACTATGTCTTCGGCAATGGGGGCGTTAAGTTTAGCAAAAATAGCTAAAAAAACATAACAACCTAACATCCATAAGATAATGTAACTTACGTTATACGGATTTCTGTCCTCTCTATGCAGAAGATTGTAACACGATCTTGGTGGCAAGTCCCTGAGGCGTCGGGGATAATTTGCCGCCTGTGCAACGGCATTTACTACCCACGTAATAAAGAATCAGGAACACAAGAGGCAATGTTATTCTTGTACTGACTGCCTGAAAGATATTATTTAGTATTTTTTTCGAATAATTAACGCCGGCGCGTATTGACTACCTTGCCCTGCTGAAAGATCTCAGACAAAGTGTGCAGCGAACCATCTAAGCTGCTATAGTCCCTGCGCAAGTTTCGCAGAATGCCTTCCTGCGCTATGACCATCTCCGCAGTGATCGGTCCTAGTTTCGGGATCGGTCCCTTCTCACGAGTAGAGTACAGGAATTCCATTTGGCGCTTGCGTGCTTCGCGAATCGCAGTCTCTCTAATCCTGTACATGGCATCTATTTCTTCCAAAGTGGGGGTTTGCATCAATGCATTCTTGTTACGCATAAGGGTCTCCGTCTAATAAGATAGTAGTGCTGCCGCATTAATTTTAATATCGGGCTTTCTAATATATTACCGTTTTTTGTCGCAACAAAGACGTTGGTAACACTCCCGATAATTTTATGGACAAAAGTATGTTTATGCTACGCCCACCAAGTGAGTGCCGGCTTTCCCGTCGGTAGGATTATACAGCTGATATCGGGAGCATGCCCGATTCCTGCGAAATAAATCGTCTCAGCTCCATAGCCGCCGATAAGGTAGGGACATTACACTTTCACAAGGCAGGGGTTGGTAATGACGGCATTTCAAGGAAGACAAATTTCAAACACGGAATTAGGTCGGGTTATAGCCAGCTACGAAAAAAGGGGATACACGGTCGTCAAGATACCTAGTGCAACCGGCACATCCGACTACGGAGTATACAGATTCAGCTCTCTGATAACCCTGTTATTTGTAACCTGACGAAGTGACTTGCGTACGTCCGAACTGTATGACTACTACCAAAAATGCGAGTTATTGCTGGCTGGTAGCGGGGCAGCATCTGTCTTCGACGCCCGACCCGGGGTGAGGTTCATTCTCCCCGGTTAACACCCGAGTGATATGTTCCCTGACTAAAACATCCCGCTTCCATGGTGGCAGAACCACTTACTACAGTCGTTCCACATATGACACCTCCCAGGACTCTTCCGCCACACACGGTGGCTTCGTCACCGATATAGCCGCCTGCCACCAGACCATTAACCAGCAGTGCATTCCCGGACATCTCCCCATCCTCCATTAATCCTCCGGATATGATTGCGCCGCCGCTGATTATTCCACCTTGGACACGACCACCTTCGATTTCTGCGTGCCCACTTATCTTGCCGCCTGTAATTATCCCGCCTCTAATCCAGGCGTCCCCATAAACTCTGGCGCCCCCCAGTACCGCACCCGCAGCACAGACCCAGGCCTCTCCCCAGAAAGACAGGTTGTCTTCCGACTCTATGAACCCTCCATAATTCCCAAGTGTTCTGCTTCTGATTTGCCAGACCGCCACTCCGTCTATCTTCTTGCTTCTTCCTGTGAAGTAGTATTTCCTGTTTTCGGGGCTCAGAGGTGGGGTCTTAGCCCCCGGCTTATTAATTTTGGGTCTCAATATTAAAATATTATTCTTAGTTTGATTGGCTTCTTCGTCTCTCATTGATTATGTTCCTGTGAGAATATTAATGCGAAAGCGCACGCAGTTTGACGTAATGATTATGCTATCGGCAATAACCGATGTTGGAACCTAATTCATCACAGCGGCGAATGTGTGACGGTCACTCCTCTTCCGGTTCTCCATGAATCCCTCGGTCAAAAGTGCCCTGATGATACTCACCGGAATTAATTATTGCCCTACCTTTAATGACGGCGGTTCCTCTGATTATTCCTCCAGTGACTACTGAGTATCCGAAAACGTCGCCACCTTCTATTACTCCCCCGTCTATGTAGGCGTGTCCGCCGACATTTCCCCCGATCATTGTTCCACCCGACACTTCGGCACGCCCCGACACGGATCCGCCCTGGATCTTGCCTCCGTATACCTGAGCCTTCTCTCCTATATAACCACCCTCACCCTTTGCCTCACCAAAAATCCTGGCCGAGCCGGTAATCGTGCCGCCGGTAATAACGGCATAGCCGTTAATCTCTCCGCTTTCCACCACACCGCCGTGTACATCCGCATAACCTCGTATCGACCCACCATACACCTCCGCATCTCCCTGTACCCTCGCTTCATCTTTGACTATGGCAGATGGTCCGACCCAGCTTGATCCTTCCGACGCCAAGTTATATTCACTCTCTAGCCATCCACCCAACTCGCCGTGCCCATTCTCGACCAGCCTACGAATCTGCCAAACAATCGTTCCCTCATGCTCATCGTGATTATCGGTAAACTCATACTTCTCATTGTCATCGCTCGTTTCGGGTTTTATGCTCATTTTAATTCCATTTCCTGGCCAGTCGCCGGTAGTTATTATGTGTCACAGTGATGGTATCGTTTTTTTATAGATTCCCGTTTTTATTGCGGTTCTCTCGCGGCAATTGTAGAACCCACTGTTACGGCAGGTTTTTTTGTCGCTACCCCTAAGCATCGAATAAAGGTTTTTTTACGTTTTTTTTAAAAAAAGTTTCAACAGCCTGGGGAAAAGCCACCAAAAAATCATTACTGTTTTTAGTCTGAAAAATACGTTTGTACTTAATTCAGCGTCGTGGGAGTCAGTCTCTGTGGTTATGCTTTGATGGTACGGGTAGTTCGAAGAACGCCTTCCTGTGGACATTGCGCCGGGAAATCAGAAGCACTCCCAGCGCCGCTGAGGCAATGATAGCCAATAGCAATTGATACGGGTATGAAAAAATGAAGAAACAAAGCCTACTCGTGGAACACCGCCTTCTAAACCCGCCATCCAACCTCGAGTGTGCGGTGCCACATATTTCAAGGACGGACAAGCTTTCAAATATATTTTTGAAATTTTTATCTGAATTTCTTTATCGTTAAGGCCATGATAA
>PCCJ01000115.1 GCA_002731665.1 Actinomycetota bacterium
AGATGTCTAAGAGTTATTTTATAATGATATCCACGGACCCAGAAATTGACCCACGCAAATGTGTGGTAGGCATTGCCTGCGCAGCTCAAGCAGTTCAAGATGGTCACTTGGTCAACGTTTTCTTCGCTTCGCATGCGGTCCGATTACTTCAGACTGACTACATAACGAACATTGACGGAAAAGTTGGTGAAGCTGCTGGTACTGCTGTTGAACTCTTGAAGACTTTAGTGACAGGCGCTCAAGCTGTTCATTGTTCTGGCGGTAGTCAGAGAGTCGTAGGCGTGAGTCCAGAGAATGCGGAAGAAATTCTCGTAGGCGGTTACGAACTGAATTGGGCCGGACCGGCAGCGGTTGTATCTCTTAGCGGCCACGCTGACGTAGTTTTGACATTCTGATCCGAACGGCGTGTACTAACAAAGCCATGAAACGTCAGATTTATGAAGATTCTCACGTTTAGTGAAAAGAAAGTATCTCATTTCAATGAGGTTTCTTGTTTCGTAGCGTTGCAAAACCACAACTCCTAAGAGGATGGTAAATATGTTTGCGCGTCCGCAGCGTACTGTCGATTATAAGTCGGGCTGATAGTTACGTCATTAATGCATACATGATTTGGTAGTTGCGCTAGAAAACGGATCAGTTCTCCGCAGTCCTCGGGCTGCACCATCTTGGCTCGGTCCTCAGCAGATACAGGAATTGGCCGATTATCCAGAATAGGTGTCGCAACTTCACCTGGGCATACGGCACAAGCTCTCACTCCGAATATGCCTGCCTCCATGTTAATGCTTTCATTCATAGCATTCATGGCGTGTTTGGCAGCGGTATACGCCGGCCCGGTCAAAATATGGACGTGCTTGCCTGCCCACGAGGAGATGTTTACTATAAGACCTTCACCCTGCGATTTCATAGTTGGCAGGACAGCTTTGCAGCAATAGAAAGCGCCGTCCAAATCAATGCGTACTACCTGATCCCAATCTTCAACACTCACATTATGCCAGTTGCGCTCTTTCACATTAATGCCCGCTGAAGCCACTAAAACGTCGATGCGGCCGTGAGTTTCAATAATTCGCGCAGCTACTTTGGCCACAGCGTCTTTGTCGGCGACATCAAGTAACTCGACGCTAGCTTTACCTAAGCAACGTTGGGCTACCTCTTCGAGTTTTTCTCGACGGCGACCAGAGAGAACCACGTGCATCCCAGCTTCAGCAAGCGCAACTGCTGAGCCTTCGCCTATCCCGGTTCCAGCACCCGTGATCCAGGCGACTTTGTTATTTAAATCTCGAAGCATGTTTCCTCCATGTCTGTGAACACTGCGAATAATTAGACGACGGTAGCATGACTAATTCTGTGGAATGTGAGAATAGTGGAGTCAGGCCGATTGCTTGCTGATGAGTTCAGTCAATTAACCTCTGAGAGCTCATCGCTGACTGTTGCGACAGTTGAAATAAATGAAAGCTGGTGCAGGGACTTAGTCAGCAAACTCGAGACATACTTTATTCGGGTGGCTTATAAGTATTTGGCCGAGTAGCTGCTTCAACAGCAGCTTGAGCCGCCGCCGCCTCAGCAGCTTCAGCAGCAGCCTGGGCGCTTGCCTCTGAACGGCTCGACCACAGTTTGCCTGTAGCAGCCCATGCTTGAGCAGATGAAGCCCAAGCACCAGAAGTTGACCAGGCAACCGCTGCATCTGCGTAGGCGGCATTTCGGTAGTCATCGGCAGTTGAGCGGTATCTGATTGCAGCTTCACTTCCAGGATCAGCTTGTTCAGCAGCCCGAAAAGCAGCTGCGGCAGCCCGATAGGCGGCACTTGGGTCAGCAGCTTCCGCGTCGACTATCCATGTAAGAGTCGCATCAGTCCATGCTTTAGCCGCAGCGATCCATGCAACAACGGCGGCATCTCCAGACACAAAACTCCTCATTGAACTTTGACGGGGTTACAGAAGAAGACTACAAGAAGTTACCAATTCTGAAACAGCAGACTGAGCCGTATCCCGAATCGAATTGAGCTGTAATTGGTTAAGCTCCAAAGCGCTACTATCGCAAGTGAATGCTGAGTCCCGACACGCCGCAAAACAATGTGGCTAAATGACGCGAAATAGCGAGGAAAGCCAGTGGCAGGATTAGAAGATGCTGAAGGAATGGACCGAAGCAACGAATGGGAAAGGCTTCGAGAAGCTCACCTCGTGGCAAAGGAACTAAGGCCGACCTCATCAGCTAACGGCGTACACCACTTAGCGCTGTTGTGTTCCGATGTTGCACAAACCATCACTTTTTATCAAGAGGTGCTCGAGTTTCCCCTTACTGAACTCTTTGAGAATCGCGACTACAAGGGCTCAACACATTTTTTCTTTGATATAGGCAATGGTAATGCATTGGCTTTCTTCGATTTTCCCGGTTTAGATTTAGGTCCGTACCAAGAGGTCTTGGGATCGATGCATCACCTCGCTATTTCGGTAGCACCTGATACGCACGCATACCTCAAATCAAAACTTAAAGCAGCTGGTGTCAATATTGTTTTCGAACACGGAAATTCATTCTATTTCAATGGTCCTGATGGTGAACGCCTCGAACTTCTTGCTGAGCCGTTAGGTCAAATGAATGGGCGAGCGGTGCTCTGACCAACACCGAGCTAATGCCGCGTATCCAGAAAAGCTCCTGTTGACTCGGACTGAAGTTGAAGTAATGACGTTAAGGAATCTTTAGGCAATGGTGCCAGCCTGTCGTAAAGCTGCAATTTCTTCGGGTAAGTAACCGAGCTCCGCTAGGACTACGTCCGTGTGCTCTCCCATTATTGGTGCCCCCTCATGCAAAAGTTCAGGAGTTTCCTTCATTCTCCATGCTGGTCGCGCTGACCGAATACGCCCAACAGGAAACACGTCATGTTCTGGTACTGACTCGCGCTCTTTGACCTGCGGGTGATCATGTATCTCGTTACGAGGTATGACTGGCCCTACAGGCACATCATGCTCACCAAAAGCATTAAGAGTTTCTTCGGTGGTCCACTTAGATATGTGTTCGGCCAGTAAGTCTTGAAATTCGTCCAAGTTAGATGCACCTAAAACTTGGAATCGAGGATCTTCAGCTAACTCGGGGCGGTTAATAGCCGCACAAATGCCTGCCATTGGACCCATAAGTGGCATCACCACGACAGCCCCGTCAATGGTCGAATAGACACGGTAATACTCGCCAGGATAAATTCCGGGGCCGTCTACATCTCCGACAATGCTGTGCTGCATCATTGCATCTGGCCACATGTAAGCGAGGTTTGCTTCATGCATACTCACTTCAACTTCTTGACCTCGCCGGTCAGGGTGCCGCTCTCGAGCGAACAATGCTGCAAGAATCGCTTCAACTAGTGCGTGCGACGTGATTTTATCAGCAGGAAAATGATGGCTCAGATCAGATGCACCGCTAGCGCGATCACGTTGCACATCAACTATTCCCGTGACTGCTTGAATTACGTAGTCATACACAGGCTCCTCAGACATGGGTCCAACAGTCCCATAGCCGTTAATCGAAGCATATATGAGCGCTGGATTACGCTGAAGACATTGTGAGGGGTCCAAGCCAATACCAGATGCTTTACCTGGTCGCATGTTCTGAATTAACACGTCCGCCTGATCAGCGAGTTGTTGTAAAATTAGCTGTCCTTCTGGCTGGCGTCCGTTTACCGAGATAGCTCGCTTACCGCGATTAGTATTGTAAAAATATGCTGTCATTCCGTTACGAGCGTCGCCGGTGCCACGGGTAAAGTCAGGCACGTTCGGTGGTTCGACTTTAATAACTTCTGCTCCCAAATCGGCCAACAGCATGGCTGCCAAGGGTCCCGACAAGACGCTTGAAACGTCAAGCACGCGGATACCCTTTAGAGCTGGGTGTTTAGTCATGAGATAGTCGTACTGTTGGCCCGAGCAACGGCAGCGGTGGTGGCGTTTTGAAGTGTTCGTGCTAACAGACTCATGGCAAGACTATAGCCGCAAGTAAATTGGCAGAAAGGCTCAATGAAGCTTGGCCTCTCAGGTAATTTGGCGGCCCTGTCAAGCAGCACAAATTTGATACGAAATGGTGTCTGTGGAAAAGACCTACGATAAATTAAGCCAATGGCAATAGTGTTGGAACACGATGAAGTCGTCCGCACCATGACTGGCGGAATGGCCTCAGGCCACCCAACATTCGAGGGGAGCGAGAGGCTCCTCCCCAACGGCCGGCCTACTGGCGCTTTTAGAGATGAGCTAAGAAAAATTCCTGATCTAGCTAATGCCATGACTTGTTTGATATCGGTGGTTCTTCCGATTGTCTTAGTGGCTTTGGCGGTCTCTGTAGACCACTGGCTGGGAATTTTGTTAGCAATACCGGTAATGGGCATCGTGCAGAACCGTATGTTTATTTTGCATCACGAAGGGGCGCATAGGCTCCTGTTCAGCAATCGAAAAATTAATGATTTTATTGGGCTTAACGTGTTTGGCGCGCTGTCATTTGGCGGGGGTGGTCATGCTTACCGTCGTGGGCATAGCAACCACCATCGAGATGAATTTGGCCCGAAGGAACCAGACTTCTTGTTGTACGCTCTTTTTCCTGTTACGGGAGCTTCATTCCGCAGGAAACTACGTAGAGACTTCCTAGGGGTGTCAGCGTATCGACAATTGAAACCTCGTGTGGTTGGCGTTTTGAACCGGCGGTATGCGCTCAACAGCATCCGTTTCTACGTTGGACAAATAACAATCTTTTCGATGTTTTTTTTATCTGGGCAGCCTGCACTGTATTTACTGTTATGGGTTCTGCCTTACATGACTTTCTACCAAGTTATAAATCGGTTACGTGCTATTGCCGAACATGGCGGAATGACCCGTTCTGAAGATAAAAGACGAACTTCTCATCACGTGAGGCAGAGTATGCTCGCGAGAATATTCTTGGTACCGCTTCGAGTAGGGCATCACCTGGCGCACCATGTAGATAGTGGAGTTCCATTTAGGAATCTCCCAAAGTTAACTAAAGCACTGGAAGAAGATGGATATGTCTATGAAGATTTGCTTTGGCGAAGCTATCCAACATTGTGGCGTGCATTAGCTAAATCAGCTAGTTAATTCCAGGTTTTGACTAGAGAACTCAGAACGAATGAGATTTGCTGAATTGAACTGAAGATACCGGCTAGACAATTAATCAGAATACAAATTCATCTTTGATTCTGGCCGAGTCCCATATTGTCAAACTCGTCTCAGGACCTTTTCGTTTCGTTCCAAGGACCGATATCAGCTCGTGGCTCTTTAGGAAGTCCGAGAACTCGCTCACCCACAATATTTCTTTGAATTTCGTTACTCCCGGAATAGATAGAACCAGGTCGAGCTCCAATAAAATTAGTGACCCACGCTTGCGACGAATACGGCGAGCCGATGTCATCAACTCCCACGCCCGTGGCGGAATCGCGACCGGAAGGAGCTGTAGCGTCCATGCCTACAACGTCCATCGCTAACTCAGTGAATCGTTGGTGGTGCTCAGACCAAAGAAGTTTATTTAAAGAAGATTCTGGACCTTGGCTGTAACCCTGAAGCGAACGAGCGACTGTCTGTAGTCCCATAAATCGCATTATCTGGGTAGTTGTGTATGCGGCAGCAAAACGTTGACGCATGACTGGATTCGAAATCTTGCCGTTCTGCTTCGCCGCACCGACCAATCGAGTCCACTCATCACCGTAGCGAATACCGTTCGTGGTTGAGTCATCTCCTCTTTCGTAGGCGAGAAGCGTATTCGCTACCGCCCAACCATTATGAACTCCTCCCAAAACATTTTCCTTTGAGGTTCGCGCATCGCTGAAAAACACCTCGTTGAAGTCATGATGGCCAGAAGCATTTACTATGGGGCGAACTTCGACACCGGGTTGATCGATAGGGCACAGAACAAAAGAAATCCCAGCGTGCTTAACCGCTGTTGGGTCAGTGCGGCAAAGAACAAAAATCCAATTGGCGTTGTGCCCTTGAGAAGTCCATATTTTTTGTCCATTTATCACCCATTCGTCGCCATCTAGGTCAGCCCGTGTGGCTAGAGACGCCAGATCTGATCCGGAGTTCGGTTCGCTGTAGCCCTGGCACCACACATCAGTTCCATCTAAAATTCTTGGAAGGTAATGTTGTTTCTGTTCTTCGGTGCCCCACTCGATAATAGTGTGCCCGATCATTCCGATAGAAAAAGGGTCATTATCGCTACCACTTGGAACGCCAACGGCAGCGAGTTCTTCTGCAAGGATGGTGCGCTCCAACTGGCTTAGCCCAGCGCCGCCGTATGCAGGAGCCCAAGCGACAGCTAGCAGCTGATTATCAGCGAGAATTTTGCGCCAGTCTTGAACAAAAGTTGCTCGTTGTTCCTTGGTGAAGTTCCCCATTCCATTCCAGTCCGTCGGAAGATTTCCAGAAAGAAACGTCTTCACTTTTGCTCTAAATTTGGCTGCTTCAGGGCTATAGTCTTCCATTGCTTCTCCAGTCGAGGGCGCTTCAGAGATAGCTTTAATTCTAGCTGGAAGTTAATAGGTCTAAAAGTCATCTTATGCAGAGCAATATTGGAAACGGCTCGAATATCCTGCAGCTGAACCTGAGAGATAGCGTTCTGATGTTTTGGTCATGGCGAGTGCGCGTTTTATGGCCTTGTAAACGATTGCCTCGGCACTGCAAGGCCACGTCCTGGAGAAGCTAATATTTCTGATCCTGCAGCTACGATTTCCCCGCGACTAATTGTAAAACTTGGCCAGCCTTTGATTTCCCATCCGTCATACGGCGAGTAACCTGCGGCGGAGTGCATGGTAGCCCCTTCGATGACTCGAGAATCATGAGGATCCCAAACTACTAAATCAGCGTCGGATCCAGGAGCAATGCAGCCTTTCTGAGGATACATGCCGAAAAGTTTTGCCGGGTTAGAGCTGGTTATTTCAACAAATCTCGCCAAAGATATTTTCCCGCTGGCAACGCCTAAATCCCACAGCATTGGCATCATCGTTTCTAACTCAGCCATTCCTTGTCGAAGGTCAGCGGCGCCCAAAGTCGGATCAAGCTTTTGTTCCAAGGTCCACGGAGCATGATCAGTCGCTACGGTACTGATTGTTCCATCGGAGATACCTGCCCAAAGAGCATCACGATCGGAGTCTTCGCGTAATGGCGGAGCGCCTGCATACTTAGCTCCATCGGTCTCATCGAAACGTGATCGCTCAAGATGTAAATAAATTGGCCGAGTCTCTACATATAAAGGTAGCCCTCGGGCTCGCCCTCGCCGGCAAGCCTCGAGCGCTTCTTGGCTTGATAAATGCACGATGTACGTAGCAGCACCAGAAACCTCACAAAAACCTACTGCGCGTTCAGTGGCAATACGCTCTGCAACTACCGGACGGGTCTCTGGGTAATGGTGATGCGCTGTTAAGTTCGCCTCTTTAAGCAGCTCCCCACAGCATCCCATCAAGGCAGCATCTTCGCAGTGCAATAGGACCACTGAACCCGCAGCAGCACATGCGCGCATTGCTCGCAGGAAACCCTCGACATCGCGATCGAATCGTTTGAAAGAAAGAAACATTTTGACGCTTGGGTGACCTGAAGCAGCCAACTGAGAAATCTGTTCAATGCCTTCAGCATCAGGGTCTAGTAGCACTGGGTGTTGAAAAAAATCAACCATTGAATTGGCTGCTGCGTCTCTCATGTCGCGCTCTAGACCTTCTGCCATTTGCTCACCCTTGCGAGGAAATGACATGTTCCCGACAGTAGTAACCCCGCCAGCTAACGCAGCCCGGCTTCCGATCTCAAAATCATCGGTCCAGCTGTTGACCCCAGGTCCTGTTCGCGGCGGAGAGAGATGGACATGAGGATCAACCCCTCCGGGAAGCACAAATTTTCCGGTTGCATCAATTTCTTGGGTGCCGGTCATAACACCACCTATTTGAGAAATTTTACCGTCAGCAATTCCAACATTGGTTGCTGTGGCCTCTCCAGCCAGGACAACTAAGCCATTTCGTATAACTAAGTCCATGCTTTGACCGGTCCTTCTAAAATGGTGACAGCGTTTACTGCTAAGTCGAACATTACTTAACATCGTCGGAGTAAGTGAGTAATAATGAGAAGGTGACAATGTTAGAAGAAGCTAGGAGTCAGCTATCTCGCATTTCAAAGCGTGATGACGTTGTTAAAGCTTGGGTCGCACGTCATGAAGATGCCGTAATTCTTGATGCCGTTGAGGGAGCCCCTCCGGGAAGTCTTCACGGTTGGACCATTGGCGTTAAAGACGTTATAGATACTGCTGATCTTCCTACCGAACGCGGATCGCCGATATACGCAAATCGTTGGACTGGTAATGACGCTGCTTGCGTTGCAGGAGCTCGAGCAGCGGGTGCTGTTGTGCTGGGGAAAACAGTAACGACAGAATTTGCTTTATTCACACCAAACAAAACAACAAACCCTCATAACCCTGATCGAACTCCAGGTGGAAGCTCTAGCGGTTCAGCAGCGGCTGTTGCAGACAATCAAGTCCGTGCAGCGTTTGGCACTCAGACCGTTGGGTCGGTACTTCGACCGGCTGCCTACTGCGGAGTTGTTGGATTCAAACCGACGTATCAGTTAGTGCCGACGGCAGGAGTGGCGACTTTGTCTCACTCTTTTGACACTGTTGGCTGGTTTACTAAAAACGTAACCGATTCGAAAATGATGTTTTCGACTCTTGTTGACACTAATTTAGATGAGCCAACTCGAATAAAAAAAATTGGCCGTTACCTATCGCATCAATGGGAAGCAGCCAAACCAGAAATGGCTGAAGTCATGAGGCTCGGAGAGAAAAAGCTATCGGACGCGGGAATCGAAGTAGTTAACGTAGATCCGCTGAAGCATTTAGCTCCAGTGTTTGAAGCAGCCAACACAGTGCTGCATTACGAAGTGGTTCGAGTCTTTGCATGGGAACGAAAGAACCACGCTGATCTGATTAGTCCTCTACTTCAAAAAATGTTATTAAACGGCGACAAAGTTGATCATCGTAAGTATCGTGCTGCTCAATTAGTTTTGCTTAAAGCCCGGAATCTGCACGATGAGTTCATGAGCGAAAGCGGATTAGACGCGCTGATCACTCCGAGCGCTTCGAGTGAAGCACCATCTATCGGCACAACTGGAGACTCTGTGTTTAACAGAGTGTGGACAGCGCTAGGAGTGCCGGCTATTCATCTGCCGACAGGCAAAGGGCCATTGGGTCTTCCGGTAGGAGTTCAATTAACTGGAAGCATGTGGGGCGACAACAAGTTACTTGGAGTCGCTAACGAAGCCGAAAAAGTTTTTGGGGTAACAGCGTAAGCCACTAACTTCTCGTATCAAGATCGAATTGTTTATTGGACATCTCGAGATCCCGTGTGCCTAAAAGCTAGTTGCAGTAATACCAAGACCAGGCAAGACTCAATGTTTATGGATATCGAAACGCTCTTAGCCAAACAGGAAATCACCGATGTTGTGTATCGTTATGCACGAGGAATAGACCGGATGGACTTCGAATTAGTGAGGTCCTGTTATCACCCGGATGCTTACGATGATCATGGAGCGTTCAAAGGCAACGTTGATGAGTTCATAAGCATGGTCGAAGACTTCATGCCGCGATGGACAGCCACCATGCACTTTATGGGAAATATTCTTGTTGAAGTCGAAGGTGAAACCGCTCGTGCTGAAACGTATGCAGTCGCATATCATCGTCGAGAGTTTTCTGATAGGGAAGGCAAGGACGATGTTTTTGGAATCCGGTATGTTGACCGGTTCGAGAAGCGGAACGGACAGTGGCTAATTGCTCACAGGGTCGTAGCGACTGAATGGCGGCGCGTAGAAACTGTGCCTGCGAACAGCAGTCGTGGTCAGGTAGGAGTTTGGGGTACACGAGATGGAAATGACGTCGTAGATTGGATTATGGGAGCAAAAACACCTGGTGGGTAGTAGCTGACTGAAGATACTGAGTGCCTGCTTAGATGTCTAGAAATTCGCTAAAGGCTATAGCGCTCAAAATCACCTAGATCTACGGCGTTGAAATCAGTTCGAGAAATGACCATGCTTATCAAACAAGAAAGCTCAAATTAGTTATGTCTTGTTAGCTTTCTTGTCTTTTTTAGCTTGACGCTTTTCTTTTGTGCTTTTGGCAGCTGGCTTTTTAGCAGCCCTGCCACCTTTGTCTTTACCGGCCATGCTGGCCTCTCTCTGATCGGAATGAAATACCGAACAGGCACCACTTTCTCACAGCAGTGAGAGCAGAGTGCGCCAATTGGCTCAATTCTTTCAAAGCGCACGATAATCGCTGCATCATTAATCAGAGAACCCAAAGAAACAATTTTCTGTTGACGTACTGAATCAGAAAATATTCACCCTAGATATTGGCTAATTCGATTAGCATTTTTAAGTAGACACAAAAATATTAAGAACCTCTTCGAAAAGCTTGCGACTTCTAGAGAGTGGGGCACCCTCGTACCCACTAATTAACTACTCGAGAACCTCGGCTGCGGCTAGATCGGCAATACGATCTCCGTCATAATTCAAGATGTCAGCTAAAATATCGAAAGTATGCTCACCAACAAACGGGGCTCGGTTAGTTGGCGTACATTCTGAGCGCGACATTTTAAACCGCGAGTTCTCGATAATCGAATGACGATTCGGATGATCCACCCACAAAAACGCGTCGCGATGAGCCAGCTGCGGGTCGGCAAGACACCCATCGCTGCTTTGCACTCGATGTGCAGCAACTCCTGCCGCTATCAACTTAGATTCTGCATCATCGACACTTTGGCTTTGAGTCCACTTTGTTAGTTCACCTTCAACGAAAGTACGAGCTGCATTGCGACCCCCCAATAGTTTAAGCTCCTCCATTGCCTCAAGATCTGGCCGCTTAATTACTCGACACAACTCGCGCCAAGCAGCATCATCAACTGCGGCTATAGCAATCCAGTTATCATCACCAGCGCATTGGAACCCGCCATGAGGAACCATTGCATCATCGTTATTGCCCGAACGGGTTACCAAATAATCATTAGCTGAAATGTCAAGCAACGCCGGAGATATAAAATGCTGAGCAGCTTCGGCTTGAGCAAGATCAATGTAAGCACCCACCTCAGTCCGGCGCTGTTGGTCTAAGGCAGCCAAGATAGTAGCCACCAGAAAATGAGTAGATGTGTAGTCGGTGTATGCGCCAAAGGGACCTGCCGGCGGACGGTCAGGCCACCCAGCTAATCCATAGAAACCGGATATCGCAGCACCTAAATTCCCGTAACCTGCAAAACTTGCTAGAGGACCGTATTGCCCATTTAAACAAGTAGAAACCATTATCATTCGCGAATTAATTTTTGCAAGCTGCTCATAGCCTAGACCCCAGCCTGTCATGACTTTCGGGGAAAAAGACTCGCTAACTACATCAGCCCAGCCGACCAGATCGTGCACGACACTGACCGCTTCAGGTTTACTCAAATCGAGAGTAAGCGACAATTTGCCTGCATTTGCGCTATCAAACATTGCAGACTGCTCGCTACCAGGAATATTGTCCCAAATAGGCAGAAACCCTCGAGCTGCATCTGGCTTTTTGTGGGACTCGATTTTGACGACCGTGGCCCCTAAATCCGCTAACACTCGGGTTGCGTATGGCCCAGCTAAAGACCACGTGAAATCAACAACTTTGACACCATCTAACGGCTTTTTACGAATTTTCGTCGCTGGAATCCTCGAAACCGAAGAGTGCTTATTGGCTAAAATTTCTTCAGTATCTGCGCCTAACTTGAAGACTTGTTGCAAAGGTGTAAGAGGAGTTGGGCTAACTTGCGCAAAAGCGCCAGGCGCCGAGATTTTCTGGTCGCCTATATGGAGGTCATCGAAATACCCTCTCGCGCTGAGCTGAGCACTATTAACTACTTCCCTAAGGTCAGCAATCGGAGCCATAAGAATTCGTCGCTTCATTGCCACAGCTAGTAACTCGGCCTTGGTCTTAGAGGCAGTGCATCTAGCAACATCAGCTTTTGCCTGTTCCCAAGTCTCAATGCTGACCTCTCCTGATTCAAGCAGAGTGGCAAAATTAACCCAGTCTAATTCTACGATTTCTGGGGTGGTGAAGCCCTCGTCGAGACACCATCGCATGAGCTCTGCGGTCACGTGTCCAATTACGTCACCGAATACATGGGTAATGGAGACGAATCCGTCTTTGGCCGGGTATACGAACCGTAAATCGATTAGACCTACTGACGCGCCGCCTCCAGAACGTATTGGAGCTGAATAGTTGCAAGCCTCAGATAATACGCCTCCCTGAGTAGCAATAGGGATTACCTGCTGAGCTGCGACATCAATTACCTGCCCAACACCTGAGTGCCCCCGTTCGAACAACCCGGCAATCACTCCGCCCACCATGGCAGCGGCACCGAAATGAAATGCTTGGGGAACGCCAACACGCAACGGTGAACGGTCAACGTCACCAGTAAAGGACATCGTGCAAGCTGATGCCATAAGAGTGATATCAGTTGCAGGCCACAAAGCCTTTGGTCCGCTATGGCCAAAGGCAGTAAGAGTCCCTATGACTAGCGATGGGTTGATTTCTAAGAGTGAGTCAGTAGTAAGACCTAACTTGTCGAGTGCGCAAGGGCCTAACGATTCGATTAGGCAATCAGCTTCTTTAACGAGGTCGCGCAGCTGATTTTTTCCTTCGAGGGTTTCTAAGTCGATAACGACAGACTTTTTACCCCTGTCATAGGCTGCATGAGTTAGAGAGGCTCCAGAAGTATCAAATGGGCCAATGTTTCTGGTTCGAATCCCACCAGGAGGTTCGATCTTTATTACTTCAGCGCCAAACATTGCCAACATCAACCCAGCCAAATGACCGCGCTCATCAGTTAGATCTAAAACTCGATACGGTGAAAGCACCCTGTACTTTCTCCTTCCCCTGCCCCGATGAAGCCCCGATATTTTGGGACTCCACAGTCAACATAGCGGCTTGTAGCCAATAGTTGCTCTGATCGCGGGTATAGCGAACAGGAATAAAGGCAAAAATGCGGTGCCGGGCAATAACTAAATTAAATGAGGAAAAAAGTATTTAATTTCTAGTTACTAGCCGCTATTTACGTCCGATTTGGCGAGGTTTACCCTATGAGGTGCGGTCAGATGGTCTGGCCCGGCGAACATGTTTAGGAGAAATAATGCAGTCGAATACGTGGGTTCAATTAACTGATAGTCGAGGTCGAGATGCACACGCGGTAATAATGCCGTACGTTATCTCGACTTTAAGTGTTCTTGCATTGACAGTTTTTGGCGGTGAACGCCTTGAAGTTGGGGCCATTAAATTCGCCATAGCTGCGTGGGTAGTTCTAGGTTCTGTCTGGACGATGCTTTGGTTCGACGGTGTTATAGCCGACCTAGGCGCTGCGATGAAAGATATGGATGAAGAAATGGCGGCTAGCAACGTAGGCAAAAATTTTGCTAAAGCTCCGTTTCCCTTTTTTCGTGTTTTTAACGCTTTCGTGATAACAGTAATGATTGTTGTGCAGCTAATTGCTCTTTATTCTTGAACGCGATTTAAGCGACAAAATTTAATTCCAAATTTTTGGGGGGTGAAGCAGCACGGCGCTTTACCCCCAAAAGTTTTTAAGACGGGAGCGTAGCCTTAGTAGCTTTGGAAAACTTTTGAATTGATTTTGTTTAGTGAGGAGAGCTAGTTGTGTGAGCTCGGAGAATAGATCTCGTGGGCACCGAATTGATTCCGGGTAACTGGATCGCCAGTTTCAACGAAATAGGCAACGCCTTGAACAACTGCATCAAGGTAGGGCGGAATAGCCCTCTTAATGACTCTAGTTTCGTAACGGGAGCGGTCCTCAGATGACACATCATTACGGATGTAAGAAGTGACCTCAATGCTGAAGTTGCATGCGTTAGGAGAGAATTCTTCAATACGCCATTTAGCGAATGAGATCTTGCCCGAGAGCGGCCCAACCATCAAATCGTAGCCTTGTCCGTCGTGCCAACTAAGTACGTCACGCTGGTAATGCACTCCGCTGTAATAATAGATGTGGTCGATTCCCTTAGGACCCGGCCACCGTTCCACTTCATTTCTTTCACAAAATGGGTGCAATCTTTTCAAGTTCCCCGCATCACTAATTGCTGTCCAAAGATCTGAAGCACTAGCCGCTATCGAAACGCTCCTAGAGATAGGTGTTGCCGGTTTCATATTTAGCTCTGCGAAGATTTCGTGATGATGCTCCATTAGAGGCATTCTCCCAAGTTCTAAAACTGTTTATGGAAACTATTGCACAAAGCCGGGTTGTGGCGATTGGAGAGTTGAATTTTGGTTAACCGACTTGCTATTTGTGGGTGAGGTAATACTTGAGGTTGGCCTGCTCGTGCTGAAAGTATTCGCTAAAGGTTGCTATGGTGCTTCGATGAGGGATGTACGAGTAGAGGCTATTCACATTCATCCAGTGAAGTCATGCCGTCGGATCGAAGTCGAGCAAGCCGGTGTCATAGCGACTGGGCTTAAACATGACCGTGAATGGCAGATTGTTAACGAAAACGGTGAGTGTATTACCCAGCGAAAACATAAAATTTTGGCGACGGTTGAAACAGCTTTAGATGGTGACACCGTTCTGCTTTCAGCTAACGGTAACGGCTCAACAATTTTAAGTCGTCAACATGCAACTGAAGTCTCTGTTCAACACTTAGTCGGACGACGGCCGGTTACAGCAGTCGATGGGGGAGAAGAAGCAGCGAACTGGATCTCAGAGCTTCTCGGCGAGCGATGTAGATTCGCCTCAGTTACCAGTGATTCCGATCACCGACCTCCATCGTCTTTGGATCTTTTTGAGCAGCCAATAGCTTTCGTAGACCTCGCACCAGTGCTGTTAACTAACTTAGCGTCCCTAAAGTGGCTGCAGGAGCGTGCCTTGGAACAGTTCACGATTGACCGCTTTCGCCCTAACGTGATTGTCGACGCCGGCGAACCCTGGGTAGAAGACACATGGCATGACATGACTATTGGTGACGCTGAGCTGGCTGGGGAAATTCCTTGGCCGCGATGCGCTGTACCGCAAATTAATCAAGATTCTGGTGAACGTCATCGCGAACCGGCTGTAGTTCTTCGGGCGCATCGTTGGTGTGAGGAAGCACCGGAACTCGAAGGGAACGTGCGTAACATGATGGAAGGTCATGGCGTGTTTGGTATGGCATGTCGTATCGGACCTGTGGGCGGAACGATCAAAGTTGGAGATCCGTTGAAAGTGCATTCTTATCGCGAACCGCTGTTAGCGCCGCCGGCCTAGCCCTTCTCTTGTTGAGAGTGGTGCAAAGATTCCGGCCCCTACAGTTGCTGTAACTCCTAGTTAATTGCGCTTTCGTGGCCAGCCCAGTACGGAGCTCGAAGTTCTCTTTTGAGTACTTTGCCTGGCCCTGACTTTGGGAGTTCGTTTTCTTGGAAAGCTATTGATCGTGGCAGCTTGTAGCCCGACAAGTACATCCGACAGAAATCGATCAGTTCGTTCTCGGTTAGTGAGTTATCTCGGGGGACAATAGTAGCGTGAACTTGTTCACCCCAATGAGGGTGGGGAATACCAAAAACTGTTGCCTCAAGAACTTTTGAGTTTTGGTAGATAATGTCTTCTACCTCGGAACAGTAAATGTTTTCACCGCCCGAAATAATCATGTCTTTAGCTCGGTCAACAAGGAATAAATAGCCATCGTCGTTTAGATACCCGATGTCGCCGGTGCGGTACCAGCCGTTTCTGATTGATTCAGATGTTTGCTCGGGTTTGTTCCAGTAGCTGCTTGTGACATTTGGTCCTTTCACAAGGACTTCGCCCGGCCGTCCTGGCTCACCATCGATCGTTACTGACACCCCTAGGGAGGCGCGTCCGACAGATTTGCCCAAAGAAGTCTCTATGAGGAGATGTTCAGATCGGAGGGCAGTCACGACGGTCGTTTCAGTTGCCCCATAAACATGAATAAATTCGGCGTTCGGGAATTGTTTGCAGGCTCGCTTAAGAACCTCAGTCGTTATGGGTGACGCTGCATGCGCGAGCATTCTCACAGAGTCAATAGATCTTGGGTTGAGGGCTTGTGCTTCTGTGATAGCAGCAATCATCGTCGGCACTAAGATCGTGGCTGTACACAATTCGGTCTCGATGAGGTCTAGGCAAGCATCAGGACTAAAGGTAGGCAAAATAATTTGAGTGACCCCGAGCGAGAGGCATTGTAGAACTGAAAGAGTTCCGGCTGCATGAAACATGGGTGCAGCTAGGAGGTACCTGTCATGTCCAACCAACGGCATCGTGAACTGGCTATGCATTGCATTAGAAACAATGTTTCGATGAGAGAGCATCACGCCTTTGCTTTTACCGGTGGTGCCGCCTGTGTAAAAAAGCCCCGCTAAATCGTCTTCGTTAACATCTACGAAGGGGAGAGGCTCAGCGTCGTTAACCATGAGCTCATAGTCAGCGGTTGATAGAACGTGATCGACGCTATGGATAAGCGATCCCGGGTCGCGATCAGTGATCAAAATTTTCGCGCCACCGTCTTTGATCGCGTACGTAAGCTCAGCAAGAGACCAGCGAGTATTGAGAGGTAAAATTGATCTGCCGTGTGAAGGAATCGCAGCGTAGAGCTCAGCATAAATGTCGGAGTTCGCAGCCAAGATAGCTACTCGTTCGCCTGAAGCTACCCCGAGTTCGTCAAGAATTGAGCCCACGCGATGGCAGCGGTCAAAAAACTCTCGGAAGCTTTGTTCGTGGCCATTGCATACCAGCGCAGGCTTGTCGGTATGCATGCTTTCAGCTCTAGTCAAAGTTTCGCTAAATGTTTGCATAATGATTTTCCGAAGTTTCGAAATAGGCTCTTTCGATGTTTGAAACAGTGCGTCAAGACAAACGTTAGCGCGTTTTTATTAAATGGTTTCTACGGAGTTAATCTTTGTCGTCTTATCGGATGTATCTGCGTGAAAGCGTTATTGTTAAAAGCTTCATCGTGGTTAATTTTTTGATGGCATAATTGTGGCATGGCTGCATATTTCGTTGCTCAGTACGTTGTTAATGACCTTGCTTTATATCGTGAGTATCAGAAAGGAGCCGGTCCGACTATCCAAGCTTCTGGCGCCGAGTTAGTTGTGTTTGATGCAGCAGCTGAGACTATGGAGGGAAACCCTCCGGGTCCTCAGACAATTGTCTTGAAGTTTAAAGATACTGCTGCTGCTAAAGCTTGGTATGAGTCTGAAGATTATCAAGCGATCATTGGTAAAAGGTTAGAAGCTACCGCAGGGTTTGCTGTGATTTCACAGTCCATGAACGCTGGCTAAACCGTCGGTTGGTTGTGAAACGCAACGGCTTGAAACGCATCTATGTCGCAGCAGGTTTTGACTACATTTTTGTTTAAGGGAGCCATCTTTCAAAAAGATCTTTGATCCTGGAGTAGTGCGTCAAGGTCTGGTCCGGGTTGAAACAGTATCGCTCCGGGAAAACGAAGCCATGTTCGGTGCCAGGATAAGTTTCGATGCTGTGAGGCACCGAAAGAGTAACGAGGTGCTCCCTTAAGATGGCCGTTTCCTCATCGGTGACGTACTTGTCATTTTCCGCTAAGCCAAAATATAGTTCGCCTTTACAACGATCAAGCTGTAGGTGCGGGGAATCAGCCTGGTCGGTGGCAACGCCTGCGCCATACAAAGAAGCAGCCGCAATTATGCGGTCAGAGTGAGCGCCGAGCGATGCCATAACCAAACGGCCTCCCATGCAGTAACCAACTCCACCTATCCGTTTTGAGCTAATAGTGACCTGAGAGTCCATCCAGCTAATAATCGCAGCAGTATCCGACTGCACTTTTTCATTCGATAAGTGGTCTGCCAAAGCAATCATGTAGTTCTGGACGCCTAAGTATTCATCGGTGCCTAAACGGTTCGCGTCTATGTCAACTGTTCGAGCGAGCCGGTAATAAAGATTCGGTAAGATCACGGCGTAACCCAATTGTGCGATTTGGCTAGCTATATCAACTAACTCATTTCGAACTCCCGAAGCGGGCATGTAAACAATAACCCCAGGGAGATAGTCGCTTGACTTTGGTCGTACAAAGTGGCTGTTCATAGAACCATCGGATGTTTCGATATCTACTTCTTCAATAATTACGCTTTTAGGCATCAATATTTTCCTCTAGCCAATTTGAACTGCACCATCAGCAGCAGGGTCAGCTCCACCATCAAGATTTCCATTTTCAACGCGAATCCCATGAACCCACGCAAAATCATGGGTCCTTGGGCTCCTAATGACCTCATAGCCTTCTGCTTCCAATGCATCAGTGACGACCCACGGAATACCGTTGGACACATCGATTGCATTGCTAGTTCCTGAAACTCTCGGCGCTGATACTGCTTCGAGCATGTTCATCTTAAAATCGATGCTATTCAGAAGCACTTGAGTAACACCCATTGCGATTTGAGTGCCGCCGGGTGCTCCAACCACATAATTCAATTCACTGTTTTCAAAGACCATTGTCGGGCAAAGCGAACTGAACCGGCTTTTCCCAGGAGCCAAAGAATCGGCGTTTCCAGGTCGAGGATCAAATACTGCCATACAACCGTTGAACATAAAGCCAAGACCATCGGTAATCACGCCCGAGGGCATCCCAAGAGAGTGCGTCATCGATGCTGCGTTACCGTCTTTGTCGACAACGCATACGTGAGTTGTGTCTCGAGGTTCATATGCCAACCTCTCTACTTGTGCTCGTTCGCCAGCCTGAATAGATGCTGCGTGTTCTCGAGCATGAGATTTTGATAGTAACTGGTCCAAGGGCACATCGACGTGAGCAGGATCTCCTATGTACCTGTCCTTATCTGAGGTAGCTCGTTTCATGATTTCAGTGACTGTGCGAACGTATTCAACGCTGTTATGCCCCATAGATTGTAGATCGAAACATTCGAGCATGTTAAGCATTTCAAGAACCATGGTGCCCCCGCCAGGCGGGTGATTGGTTGCTACATCGAGGCCGCGATAGAGGCTCCGTATAGGATCATTGTGAGTAGTCTTGTATTCGTTAAGGTCTCTGTCGCTCATCAGCCCGCCATGGGCAGAAATATCTTCGGCAATCAGTTCAGCGAGACGGCCCTTGTAAAAAACGTCGGCACCTTCGGAAGCAATGAGCCGTAAGGTGCTCGCTAGGTCTTTGTTGACAACAACATCGCCGACGCGCTTGAGTGACCCGTCGGCTCGAAAATAAATTTCTTGCCCGGTAGCGGAATATCGAAGGCGTTCAACATTATCGGTTCTCCCCATTGCAGCGCCTTCTGCCCACCATCCTGCAACATGTGGACGCACAGCAAACCCTGTTTCGGCCCACCGGATAGCGGGAGCGACGATTTCATCCCAGTCTTTCACTCCCCATGCTGTTTGGGCTTCAAAGTAGGCTTTAAGTGAACCGGGTGTAGCAATTGCTTGATAGCCCAGATCGTTCACTCTTCCTTCGAGCACGAAACCAAAGCCGTCTCTTGTTTCGCCAATAACTATGTCTTCCCATTGGTCGGCTCTTGTTGCTAGGGGAGATTTAGCATGGAAATCGATGCACTGGTGAATGCCTTTTCCCGGAAGGTAAACTTGTAAATTGCCGAAACCGGCAATTCCGCACATTTGGGGATCGACAACACCTGCCACGAGCGCACAGGCGATAGCTGCGTCTACAGCGTTACCTCCGGCTCTTAGCACTGAAGCGCCTGCTTCAACAGCTTCAGGCTGAGCAGCAACTACCATGCCATGTGCATATTTGTTCATAACCATCCTCGGCTCAGAATTGGGTTTGCTAATTGAAAGTATCAGAATCTTGTTAGTCCTTAACGACCGAAAGGAACCGTAACTTAAAGTTGTTGCTCACAGCGCATGTAGCAGCAATGTCGCTAGAACCAGTGAACAGATCATGGAGGTGTTCAAGGTTAGATAGAGAAATATGGCAAGCCCTGCGAATAACTGCAACGAAAACGTGAAGAGTTCAATATGTAGGTTTTGCTAGTAATCGCAAGAAACCTGCTACCTGTTTTGCCGACTAGCTCGCCCAAACCATGACATAGATTCAGCCGTAACCTCATCGCTGTAAGACACATCGAACGGACCGGTTAAGGTCACCAGCCACAAAGCGCCCGTTTCTGTATACATCGGCCCATGAAAATGCCCAGCAGGAAAATTGAAATAAGTAGGGCCTTCGAAATGCTCTTCGCCATACCAGCAGTCGCCTTCAAGCAAAATATCTTCTTGATTGACAGAGTGTGCCTCAGCGGCAGCTGTATGCCAGCCGGGTGGCTCTTTGATCAGAAGAGATATAGCACCAGTGTTTTCATCTCTTGAAAGAACACGGGCTAACCCGTATTCAGTTATATCGAGCTCAGCCGGCTGAGCAGATTCATCACCCCACAAAGAACTAGTCGATTGCCACGGGATGTCGCTAAACCTGACGCCGCTAACGGCCCCTCTAGTCATTTCTTCTGACCAGACGAAAAACTGGAATGACGCGCGGCTTAGCAGCTTCCTCATACTGATTGAAAACCGGAAGTTGTTCCGCTTGTGTCTTGTACAGACGATCCCGTTCGTCGCTACTGGTGAGCACCGCTGTGGCTTCGTAACGATCCACTCCGACTTCCACAAGCACATCAGGATTAGCGACTAGGTTGTGATACCAGTTCGGATTAGTTGCTCTGCCGCCAGCAGACGCAATGACCACCAGGTCATCGCCATCACTGGAATAAGCAAGCGGTGAGCACAACTCGCGACCTGATTTAGCGCCAACCATTGTGAGTAGCATCATAGGAACACCTTCAAACGGAGGACCGCATTTACCTTCGTTAGAACGAAATTCACTTATTGCCTTCTCATTCATAGCCAATAGCTCAGATGACATGACTGCCCCCCTGTATACGAACTGGTCCCATAGTAGCGTCAAGCTTCTCAATTCAAGACTTAGCTTTGTCTCTCGAACCGTTAGGAACGAACCAACTAAATTGAGAAAACTCAGATGCAAAATGAGATGTTAATAAGATTCCCACGGCTGCAAACAAGGAAACATGTATAACTGCCAGGTAGCTAAACTACTTGATGCATGCAATTCGCTAACTAAGTTGTAGATGGCGCTGGGAACCCTGGGGAATCACATGGCAGTTGAACATCATCCAAATGGAGTTTGCACCCGACCGGCGAGAGCAGATGACCAGTCTCGAGTCTTTGAGCTAATCGAACAGTTAACTGGGGAAGTCGTTACCTCCGACTGGCAGGGCGTGTACGAGTCGCACCTGCGGTTGGAACGAGGAGCTGTTGTCGTTGCCGAAAATAATTTGTCAATTGTAGGTATCGCAACTGTGTCGTACAACATGACGATTCGTTATGGAGGCGAGTACTGCGAACTTGAAGAACTGATAGTAGATGACTCGGCGCGGGGCTTGAACTTAGGAAGAATCCTCGTGCAGCGAACCATTGATGATGCTCGACGACGCGGTTGCTCTGAGATAGGCCTCTACCTGGTGCCATCCACTGAAGGCAATCGCGGGTTCTACGAAAAACTCGGTTTTGAGGCCATAGGAACTGAAATGCGTCAAATCCTAAAATCGGATCAAGTAATCGAAAAGAAATAGAATGTCTGCGGGGCTACGACTCTGTGACACATGTTGAACGGTATGCCTCAAATAAATCACAAACCAAAACCGACAACTCAGAGAATCTATAAACGCTGGAGTCAGTCAGCAAGCTAAAATGAATTATCGATGCGTAGATTTTTGGTTCTTGGTTGCTTAACTTTTCTACTTCTGTGCCAATTTGCTGCTCCAGTATCTGCTCATGACCCCATTTTTTTGACTAGCGAGCACGACAGCGCAAAGACAGGACCATTCCTTCCTGATGGGACTATCTCCTTCGCTTTCTATGGTGATATTGGTTCTGAGAAAGAGAATCGAGGTTTTCAGGCAGTTTTTCAAGCGGGGCAAACACTGCAAATCTCAGTGCTGATACCTGCAGCGCTGCCAGAAACGAATTTACGCTTCGAAGATCTGCCAGTTTTGCAAGTCACACGTCCGGATGGAACATCTTTTGATTTAGCAGCCGAAATGAGTGTCGAGTTCTATGAACCGTACACAGGGACTACCTACGTGCGCGTTAACGAATTTCGTGAAATCGCTCAAGAAGGCATCCATGACTTTCTATTAAACGGAAACATTGCAGCACGATTCGTAGTTTCTATTGGCGCGATTGAGCGATTCGGAACTCCAGTCGAAAGATATGCCCGACCGTTTTCTCTGGGTAGCGGATCAGATCCATTGAGACAATGGTTCTCAAACGCTCCTGAGCAAAAAAACGAAACTGGTGAACGATTGTCTGTGAATGAGAACACCACGAACGATCAGTCAGAGCTAATAGAAATCGAAGAGGCTGTGCCTGAATCAGACGATTCAGAAAGTACAAGAAACCTCCTTGTGTTCGCGACTCTTGGGATTGCTGTTACTTCGTTTACAGTTTGGGGAGCCATTCGTGGGCTTAGAGGCCCGCAAAAAACTGCTGGCTAATATGAAAATCGGCTAGAGGAGTCCTTATTTCAAAGAATTGGACGTTAAGTCAGCAGCTAAAATATTAAAAGCCGAAGCTTTCCAACATTGTCTTTGGCTGCCGGTGTTCAATCATTGACTTAGTTGGAATTAAGCAATCACTCGATCAACGGAAAATGCCTATAACTGACTCGCTGCGCGCTGTGGTCTCAGTTCTATTTGTGTTGTTCGCGCCACTAAATTTTTCGAGCCCTAAACGCAAACGAAAGTCGGCACTTTCTGAATTCAAACCATCATCAAGCTGTATCCCAGTAGCGTCAGCTATCCGATTTAAACCTTGAAAAGCGGCGACTGTGGCGGCAGCCTCAACCAGCCCCGCATTGCCTACTAAACCCTGCAGGATTTTTCTGCTGTCCGATAAACCCGAGTTACGTTCTACGATATTTGTCGCAAAGGAAACTAGTTCTTCTCCGAAGTCGACATACGCGCCATGCTCAATCGTGTGAATGTCAACTTCAGATTCTAAGGCTTCGCCACTCGCACGGAGTAAGGCTACATGAGCAGCCGTTCAGTAAAAACACTCATTTAATGAAGATACTGCTGAGGCAATCAGCTCAACTTGTGGCCGGGAAAGAGGACGCTCCCAAATAAGATCGCCAAATTCACGACCATGGCTATAGTGCTCATCGACTATGCGTCTCCAATGCTGAGCGGAATCGGGAACCAACGAAACGCATCGCGAAACATTCGCGAGGGGCTTATCAATAGATTGGCTCACCCAGGCTCCGACATCGCCAACGCCTTCAGGCCGGATTCTGCTAGGGGTGCCGTCACCGGCATCCGGTAAATTTGGGAGTGGAACGCCCAACGCGACCGTGAACTCTTCTATTACGTTCTGGGTGCAGATGACAATGACTAGCTCTACGTAATGCTCTTCGCCAATGGAGTCAATTATTTTTTCAGCCCAGGTGCGTGTAAGCCGGCCTGGATCAGTAACTACACGGTGAATCAAATCCACCACTTCTTCGGATAAATCAGAGACTGCGGTATGCGATCCTTTCACAGAGTTAGGAATCGAATCTTGTTTACGGCGTGAGCAAAGATCACAAGCGTAAGCTCCTCTTGCCTCCTTCATGGCTTGGACCCGCTCACTTCCGGTCCACCAGGTGCCACAAGCTCCGAGTTCTTGCCAAACTTCAGCGTGAGCAAGCCCGAAACGGGAATCAATGCCAGGCGAAGCTATTTCATAGATGGAATGCATGCAAGGAAACTATCGCGCATGAGACAGCGGTGCCTATAAGTGCATGATCGAGTGTGTTAGGGCTAAACATGTGTGGTGCCAGAAGCCGCTCTGATTCTGCCTAACTGTCCGGAAATAAAACTCATTACCTATGTAAGCAAGCCTTAGATATAGAGAAAGTCGAATCGGTATTTTTGGGTGCGTGACTACAGAAAGACGTAGTTCTGGTTAAGAGCTCTGTCCTAATTTGATGTCATAGCGACTAACATAAAGAGTGGCTTAATCATCATTTTTTGGTCGAAACTTAGGCAAAGAGGGAAGAACATGGAAATAGTAGGTGGCATCACACAAGTTGCTGCAGCGCTTTGGATTCTCAATGTCTGGATTCTGCGATTCAATAAGGAGACGGAATATAGGGGTGGCGATGCAAAAAACATGGTCGAAGAGTTCACCAACTATGGGTTTCCATCAAAGGCTGTTTACATCATCGGTGCAGTAAAAATAACTCTCGCATTAGTGTTGCTATCAGGGTTCTGGATTGATTCTGTGACCCGACCGGCTGCCGCCGGCCTTGCCCTGATTATGCTTGGCGCAATTGGCATGCATATGCGCGTAGGCGATCGTCCTAAAAAGGCAATGCCTGCGATGAGTGTATTCTCGTTGTCAACCATTGCTCTAATCATCGGTTAAGGCATCTAACTAACTCATGGTTTTGTATCTGCACCGAGTGATGCAGATACAAAGTTAATGGCGAGTCTGATCTCGGTTCACAAGACCTATAAGCAGAAATCTCGTTTGAGTGGACAATTTTGTTTACCGTTGCCAAAAGAGCAGCTTATACAAAATAGTCCGGGACAGTAAGTAAGGAGCGGCTCCCGCCACGCAGGGGTATCTACTCACGCGACTCCATGGGAACATTCGGTAATCGGTCTATTTTTGTCGCATTACTATCATGATTTGTATTAGAAATAGGCTAACAGCTGGTATTGACAGCAAAGGTTCGGTTGCAGAACATGAGGTCAAAGCCCGCCGCTACAGCATTCACCAAATTTAACTGAACTGAAGAGGTTATTAACTATGAGCTACATGACAAGCGTCCAAATAAAAGCAACAGATACCGAGGGCTTAGCGAAAGACTTCAAAGAATTCGCTCAAGCCGAGTACATAGCTGCAGGGGCAAAAAGCGCTTCGATGCGACAAGTGATCATGGGCGGTGATTCTGCAGGCTTAGTGGCAGTCATGACCCGATGGGACACAATCGATGCCGCGATGCGCAGTCACTTAGTCAATTCGAATCCAAAAATTGCTGAATCTATGGCTAACAATGGTGTTCAAATTATCGCTCGGTCGCTAATAGCTGTATCTAGCGAAAGAGGAACACCCGAAGGGCCATACGGTTCGATGCTCGCAATGTCGGGACAAGTAGCACCGCCATCGGAACAGGAAGAAATGGCAGACCATAGCTGGTCCCTGATGAGCGGCAACGGTGTTAACGGCATCCGCCAAGGCATGATCGTGGCCGGCGGAGATCGAACAGGTTTGTGGACCGCAGGGACATACTGTGAATCTCTTGACGGTTTAATGGAGAACAGCGTAAAAATGTTTTCCGATCCGACGATGCAAGCAAACATGGCTAAGTACGGAAACCAGTTAGTGTCTCGCGTCATGTTCCGCACTCTTGTAGCGTAGCGAAATAGCTACTTACCGATAGAGCTAGATTGGGTCGGTCTTTAGAGGCCGACCCAATCTTATTTCGCTGCAGGTTCCTTCGTTTGAGTTTTAAGGTCGAGAAATATTGGGGACCGCCGCGACGTGTTTCCTAGTCCGAAGATGCGCCTTAACCGCTTTCTCAAGTTCCGGGTATTCGATGTCATCTCCTAAGTTCAGCGTGCGCGCGAAGCCATTGTCAATAAATTCTTAAACAAAAGACTATGTTTCGGTTTAGCTAACAACGCTAATTTGCTTACAGAAAGGCGCCAGAGTTCTTACCTCGTAGACTTACTAATGGTAATGATCAACAACCCGAAAGCAGAATAATGGCCGATAAAGCTTCCCTGAGCGGTGGTCTATTAATCGCCCTTGGCGTAATAGTCACTATCCTGTCAGATTCAGGCAGCGTCACTTCGATGATCCCTGCGTTTATCGGAGTTCTCTTTCTGCTCCTTGGTATTCTCGCACGCCTCAAACCAAACCTCGCTCACCATTTGATGCACGCGATGGCAGTCTTAGCCCTACTAGCTGTGCTTGGAAGCCTTGGCTCCCTAGTGGGGCGTGGAAGCACCGGATGGGCACTGTTTTCTCAGCTAGCGACCATCGTGATAGCTGGGTTACTTCTGCAACAATCAATCAAAGCGTTTAAAGATCGAGTTAAGCGACTAGCCGAAGAGTCCTAAACTAGTTACCGGAGGCTGATCTCATGCTTTGAGTCTTAACTGCTGCAGTCGCTGGATGGTCATCCAGGCGCATAGCCAAACGAAATATAAACAAACGTCGTCCAATGTTGAAAGACACCAACGAAAAACCCTCGACTAGCAAACCGCCGTCACAGCTGTAAGTCGCCCTGAGACGTCATTGCTGCACGAGACCGATACAATTATGACTGAATGAGCCAATAGTGAGGTGAGTAGATACTTCCACTTCGTCTACTCGCCATAGGGTCGGCCCTTCGGGGCCGACCTTTTTATTATAAGCCGGCCTGTTACAGTCAAAGTTCCCGATAATTCATACTTCTGAGCCTCGCTCAGATAATAGAAAAGGAACTAAATGTCTTATACAACTCTTTCAATTTTTACCCCGGGATCAAAGTGGGATGGAATAGAAAATGGGAGCGCCGAGTGGGGTGCAATTTTTCAAGAGACTTTTGCCATTCTTGCCGAGCACGGTGCAGAACAAGTGGGAAATTTTTTCGTTCCCGGTATGGCTGCGAACGTTTCTATTCAAACATACGCAGATCGTGACACTGCACTTCGCTGCCAAGCAAAAATGGTTGAAGGGGGATACCTAAACTATCAATCAGGCGGGGAAGCAATCCCTATCGAAGATTATGTAGGAATCGTTAGCTGACGAGTTAATGCAATAGAGCTAAACGAGTTCATAGAAAAAACTCAGAGAGATTCCCGGTTCTGGTGAAACAGAACCGGGAAAATCATCTTTATAGATAACTTGAAATAAAACACCGTAGCGAGATACTTATCTAAACCAACCGAGGACAACGGCGCAAGGGTCGCCACTCAGCGAACCTATTTACCCAACAAGCCCGCTCGAGCAATGGGTGCATAACCGCTAAACGTTGGGGTCGCGACGAGGCACCTGGTCGACGTTAAGCTCAAACCCACGTGCCCCAAATTGTTCGATTTTTCGGGATGAGAAACGCCAGGCGTTCTCCTCAAACTTTAGAGCATCAACGTACCGGCCCCAAAACTCGAAATCAGTCCCATCGACTTTCCGATGCCAGGCATGCACATATGATGTCGCTTTGGCGTGACCTAACCCAGTTCGCTCTATTCGAATATTACTGATGTGGTGCGCCGTGGCAGTAAACAACCGCAAGAGTTTAGGTAATAGCGCCTGAATAGCTGCGCGACCTTGAACAGGTTGACCTTCATTAAAGATGGCATCTTGGCAAAATAGCCCGGCCCACAACTCAATCTCACCACCATCTACGTACTCAGCGTAGTTAAGGATGGTGTCGGTGATAGCTGCATGAGCCTGAGCGTCAGTCATTTGGTCAGAGTCGGACATAGAACGAGGCTATTGCATCCCAAGGACAGCGTGTTCTCATTTTGTTTCTTGAGTTTGATTGACCAAAATGAATGAGATAGCTGTGAGGGGTCAGACTTAGGCTTTCCTTAACCAAAGCTTGGGCTTTTCGTTGGGTCAAACAGTATCAGGGGCGCGGTCTAAGCAAACCATTTCGACACTGCCACCCAATGACACAACTACTATGGCTGCTATGGGCTCGAATGCAAAAAACAAGCAACAGGATTTTGATATTTCGCCTACATCAATGAGATACCAGGGACTGTCAAAGTCACAAGTCAGAGGTTTTCGCGAAGATGGGTTTTTGGTCATTAATGACATTTTTGATTCCGCTGAAATAGATACCTTACGCGACGCGTGTTCAGAGCCTGAAGACATTCAGTGGAAGACAGCAGAAAAAACAACTCACGCGTTAGGCCTAACGACCAGATCCAACGCTTTTTTGGATCTTGCACGCGATCCACGTATTGTTGAGCGGCTGCGGGCATTACTCGGTGATGATATTCAACTCCAACATTCCAAACTGGCTGCACAACCTGCAGTTGCCGATCGAGGAGGCTTCGCTTGGCATCAAGATTTCGCGTTCTACCCGCACACCAATACAGATCTTATTGCTGTGATGGTGATGCTTGACGACGCAACGCCTGACAACGGATGCATGAGAATGATCCGCGGAAGTCACAGGAACGGTTTGCTTAACCACACGGACAATGACGGCGTTTTCACTGGCATGTGTCAAGAACCTAAAGCTTGGAAAGAACACGTTGGTGATGTTGTGGACATCACACCTCGTGCCGGTGGAATTAGCATGCATCACTGTTTGATGTTGCATGGCGCTGGACCGAATCAATCAGGCGAGCCTCGCCGAGGGTTGGTCTATCAATACCGAGCTGACGATGCATTTCAGTTAGCAGATCGCGTCTGGGACGACACAGGTCTGTTGGTGAGCGGTAAGCGTAGCGAACAGGTGCGCTGCGAAGCAGTAACCCTGCGACTGCCTCGGTCCGTCCGCTACCCTGGCTACCCATTCGGCAACGCATGGAACCAAGAGGGTGAGCTCGCCCGAAAACTAAATCAAAAAATGAGCGGATAAAAATAAGGAAACACAGGTACCCGATAACGTTTCTTCTCCCAATAACTGAACTGTTCCAGTCGTTAGTTTAGTAAATGACAAGCTCGTGAGTCTAAGGTCTGACTCTAGAAGTAGCGAGTCACGCAAGTGAGCTAGCTTAAGGCACAGCAACTAGTTAACTTAGCCATATCGAAAATAGTTATATCAACAAAAAGGTTTGGGGAAAATGAAACTTACGCACTCGACAACTTGGGATGTAGCGGTTGGAAGACAAGGAGAGTTCCTTGCAATCAACCGCAGATCGGCAGTGATCCACAAAAGGTGTGGTGCTTCAGACATCAAACTTTTAGCAAGCCAAGCAGGCGCTCCTCAAACCGAGTGGACTTATGTCATGTTTTTCGACGACGAAACTGCCTGGGCTAAATGCATGGGAGCAATGGACACAGACGCAGAATGGCTCGAGTTAGGTCGCGAGTTCTCAGTCGATCCATGTGCTCGAGCAACCAGAAGTAACCTATACAGAGATCTGCTTTAGAAGTTAGGCAGAAGAGCTCTCTTGGGCTTCCTGAGGAGCTATTTGCTGGCGAGTGGTAATATCAACCAGGGGAAATATCATGCTCAGATTAACATTTCTAATCAGACGCAAAGAAGGCACAACGCGCGAAGAAATGCAGCGCTACTGGCTTGAAGAGCATGGACCTCTGGTGGCTGGCCATTCTCGGACATTAGGGATGCTTCGATACGTTCAAGTCCACACCACAGATGATGACCATTCTCGGCTACCGGGCCGTCGCGGCGAAATGGAAGAGCCTTATGACGGCGTAGTCGAAGTTTGGTGGGAATCCAAAGAAGCGATGGTTGAAGCAACACGTTCTGAACAAGGGCGTCGTGTTGACCAGATCCTTAGAGATGACGAGGCAAATTTTATGGATCTGGAACGATCCGTTGCTTGGTTTAATTACGAATATCCTCAAGTGAACCCCACCCCCGAAAATATTGTGGCTACCGAACGGTCCAGCCTCGTTAAGCTTTATTTCCCGTTACGTCATCAAGGGTCAATGACCTTTGACAAAGCCCAGTGGTATTGGCGCACTCATCATGGGCCAGTAATCCGACGTCAAGCTCAAGGCAGCGGAATATTGCGATACCAGCAAGTCCATCGCGATGAACCCGAATTGACTGCGTCGATAAATAGTTCGCGAGGATCTGAGGTCGAGCCTTACATGGGGCATGCTGAAGTCTGGTTTGATCGCGCTTCTATGGGAAACCCAACCCCAGAAAATAAAATCGCATCACGGCGTGCCTATGACGATGAATCTAAATTCATTGACTTTGCTAGGTCTTCGATGTTCTTAACCAAAGAACATGTCATCATCGACCGCCGCTAGCAAAGCATCTGAAACTCTTTGCTAAGAACTACAAGTTAAGGAACCCATCAATTTCCGTATCTGACATTGAGTCGAGTTACTAATGCGCCTTCAAGAAATCCGCACATACACAACCGTTCCCCCTACCGGAGTCGGTGGGTCCTTTTGGGTGTTCGTAGAAGTCGAAACTGACGATGGTATTACCGGCGTGGGGGAGTGTTACGGAATTCCTTTTTCAGCAGACGTTGCCACTTCTATGATCGCGGACACATTCGAACGTTATATCGTTGGCACTGATCCTCACCATCTGGAAACGCTTTTCCGGCGGGTCTATTCGGCAGGCTTCACACAGCGGCCCGATATTTCAATGATGGGTGTCTTCAGTGGCATTGAAATGGCCATTTGGGACATCCTCGGTAAGGCGCACGGTGTGCCGGTCTATGAACTACTTGGCGGTAAGTTTCATGACCGGCTCAGGACCTACTCATACCTGTACCCCGCAGAAACTGACGCTGCTGGAAACTCACTCCCGAACGAACCCGACGTTTATCACGACGGGGACGCAGCCGCTGAAAGTGCTTTGCGTTTTCTGGAAATGGGTTTCACCGCCATGAAAATCGACCCGACCGGACCATATTCTTTCCAGGGAGGACGCGAATTGTCGCTAGCTGAGTTGCATCGAGCAGAGTATGCAACTCGCCGTATCAGAGAAGCCGTAGGTGATCAGGCCGACATTTTGTTCGGAACCCATGGCCAAATGACAACAGCTTCGGCCATCCGTCTAGCTCAACGGTTGGAACCTTATGACCCTCTCTGGTTCGAAGAGCCTTGCCCTCCTGATCAGGTAGACGCAATTGGGGCTGTTGCCGCCGCTACTACGATTCCTGTTTCTGCTGGGGAACGAGTTACTACCCGCAAGGAATTTCATGACCTACTCAAAGCAGGGGTGAGAATTCTTCAACCAAACGTAGGTCGCAGTGGGGGTCTCTGGGAGACCAAGAAAATCGCTGCTCTAGCAGAGTTGTTCAATGCTCAAATCGCACCTCACATTTACTGCGGACCGATAGCGCATGCAGCTGCTACACATCTCGGATTCACCCTTCCCAATTTTTTGATCCTAGAAACCATTCTCAGCGACTTTCACGACAGCATCGTAACTAAAGCTTTGGCATGGGAAGCTGGCTACAT
>PCCJ01000116.1 GCA_002731665.1 Actinomycetota bacterium
TGACACCACGGCTCGAGAAGTAACAGAAGCCGGAGGAACAGGAATACCTGTGCAAACCGACCATTTCAATGATGATCAGATAGAAGCAGTTTTCACACAAGTAAAAGAAGAACACGGGCACCTAGATATCCTCGTTAATAACGTGTTTAAAATCCCTGACCCACCAGCATGGGAAGGTGGCTTTTGGGAACACCCAGTCAGCATCTGGGATGACCAAGTAGGTATTGGATTACGAGGACACTACGTCGCCTCATGGCATGCCGCCCCGCTCCTCTTCGAATCACCGAACCGGCCAATCATTATTAACATCACCTCACCCGCAGGACTCGTGTACCTCTTCAACTCGTCATACAGTGTCGGTAAAGCCGGCCTTGACCGCTTAACCCATGACATGGCTGTCGAACTCGCCCCTAAAACCGTCACTGCCCTCGCGCTCCGTCCCGGCCCTACTAAAACTGAATTTATTGAAGATCAAGCAGAAAAGGGTATTCAAGTAGCTATGGATGGAGCTGAAACCCCTATCTTTATCGGACGAGTAGCAGCTGCCGTTATTGCCGACCCACTGCACCATGAAATGACAGGCCGAGTCCATTGGAGCAGCGAACTGGGAATTGGGTATCAAATCACAGATGAAAACGGTGAGGCACCTGTGTCAGCACGGGAACGCTTCAAAGAAGCACCAAGGGCAAACCCATATTCTGACGAACCTTTGCAGTTCGCGCCTCGACTCGCGCATGGTGGCGAAGAAAGAAACGATTAGAGAACGTAGCCGCTCCATCGTTGAGAAAGTTCCTTACGTAGATCATCATCACTCAGCTCTTTAAAATTGCTTCCAAGTTCCTGATTAAAACGCGTGATTGCTTCCCTAACGTTTATGTCGCCAATCCCTTTAGTTGAATTCTCATACATTCGCTTATCCGAGTACACCTTTGCTTTCCATGAAAGGGAAAGCCGAACGTCTAATTCACCGTATGAAGCTAGCACCCTGCCGCCTTCAAGGACCTTCCAAGACACTCCGTCATGTTTTAATTCGGTATTTATTGACATTCCTTCGGGAGGCCCATTCGGTTTTGAACCGACTCGTTCAACAAGATGATGCATGAAGTCGTTATCTCCAATAACAGCGGTGTTCCACATATTCTCATGACGAATACTCTCATTCTCGCGACCTTCTGGCCAATACCTGAAAAAACCGCGTTCTCCTTGATGGAACCATGCCACAGCCGTAACGATAGAAATTCGCACGTCCTCAAATAATCGAGATGAACCCATAGCTTGAAGAAACCACCCCGGAGCGTTGTGACGGTTCACTCCTCTAAATTCGGGAATGTCAACGTGTGAGAAAGGTTGCGCATTCATAGGCGATGACAGATTCACGAAGACTTGTTCTGGCACAATAATTTCAGTTTGAAACATTTCCTTCGTAGCGTCAATGAAACCCTGATGGTGGAGGAGCGGGGCGGCTTCCTCAACCAATATTTCTCCATCAAAAGCCCAATCACCCCTCCATGTCGGCCCGATTAAATACGAGGGAGCGTCCTTAATGACCTTAGGGGTACGTTTACGAGCATCAGCAGCAGTTTCTCCGCCTATTAAGTAACGTGCTGGCATAAAATACGGTCCATTATTTCTCGCTATTTCCCGTATCAGATCAGGTTCATCGACAACGTGGTCAATTCGTATTGGGGACAAACACCCTTTAGGGCGCTCAACTATGGTGGTCATCTCTTCAGCGTAAAACAGATATTGTTTTTACGCACAAATATGTTCCGCTTTCAAGAAAACAACCGGCGATGTAGTCTGACAGAGTGAGTAAACGTAATGGAATCCAAATTATTGACACCATGATTGGGTTTAAAGACGCGAAGAGCAGTCATTATGTTCCACCTTCGGTCCGTGAGCAAGACAAAGGCGAGGAACATGTAGCTGATTACATCTTTAAAGACGTCCCAAAAGCTGATCAAGATGAAGACGCTATTGAACGAACCATTAATGCTATGGATAGTAACGGTGTACGTATCGGCTTGGTAACCCTTATGGGATCAAGAGCGCTACTATCAGCGAAAGCTCACCCCGATAGGTTTCTTCTTTGCTCACCGATAGATCCCAACGATGTTATGGGTTCGGTTACCAAGATAAGAAAAGATCACTTCATGCATGGAATCAGCGCAGTTTCTTTTTTCCCTTCTGGATGCGATCCTCACGTTCCGATAGATGATGCGAAAACGTATCCTATTTATGCAACCTGCGTAGAACTAGATCTGCCAATCTTTATCAATGCTGGTGTTCCAGGACCTCGAGTTATCAGCGATTCCCAGAATGTTTCACGATTCGATCCGGTTTGTTATGACTTCCCAGACCTAAAAATCGTCATGCGACACGGAGCTGAACCCGATGAATCACTCGCAGTGAAACTCATGTTGAAATGGCCTAACTTGTACTACTCAACGTCAGCGTTCGCACCAAAGCATTACCCAAAAGCAATTATTGATTACGCTAATACAAGAGGAAGTGGCAAAATCATTTACGGAGGGTATTTCCCTTTTGGTTTAGAACTTGACCGAATCATGGAAGAAATGGAAGGTATTCCTTTTCGTGATCATGTGTGGAAACCTTTTCTTCAGGACAATGCCGCAAAGCTTCTTAAAATAGATATTTAGGTGAACTGTGAATGGTGTCACATTAGTAGATATCTAGGTAGAAATACGTAACAATAGATATTGCACCTCCGTAAGTGCGTTGCGACTCCTCTTTCTCGCCCCCCCTGAGAAGGAGGATTTGCTACTTTTAGGGTTATTTATTATTGGGGTGTAAGAAAAGTAACTCCTCCCCGTCTACCTAGCACAAATAAAGCCTAGGAGGCGTAAATGAAAACACGAACAAAAATTACAGTTACCTTAGCGGTAGGAATAAGTCTGCTCATTGGTTCCATGGGAACCGCATCAGCAAAGCCACATTACACCGACTGGACCACAGGTGTTAAAGCACCGGTTACCTCCTTTGAGTCAGCCAAACTTGTTAACGAAAAAGCATCACCAGGTGAAGTCAACGAAGTACGAGCGAATGTTAAGCGATCAAGAATCTCTTTTAACGATGTTGTTCGAGATTCTGACGTCGTCAATGACATTAAAAACAGCAATCTCTACGTGGCCGGTGACGAAGGTCGCTCTGATGGTATTTGGACTACCGGTGGTACAGCTTCATTGCATAGCGGCCTAGGACTTCATGACAGTGTTCACTGCCTCAGTAATATTAAATCAGCAGTCTCAATCAAACGTGGCCTTGGACTTCATGACAGTGTTCATTGCCTCCATAATAATGGGGCGTTCTTACCGCTGAACTCTATTCAATTTATGAAGTTCCGATAAGTATCCACAGAGATAATTTGAGTAGCTTTCCCCTCACGCCCAAATTATCCTTTGCTCGTCGGTAGAGGAAATGTATCTCGGCTTTTCTAGCTTCGTTTCCTCACCGACAGCAAAGATTCATAATAGGTACTTAGGTTAAGGCGCAGAAGGCGGGCGTATAGCCCCCTCCAAACCATATGGTTCATAAGGGCCGAGAATGTTTTGTTCAAGAACTCCGATACCTTCATTACCACCAATTTTGACCCTCATAAGATGCTGAACATGCTGATTTTCAAAAGCTGTATCGTCAACGTCTGCGATGTCCCATTGTTCACTCCCGATAGCAACATCATCTTTCCACATTCCATGACCCCACTCAGAGTGACTGTACCCAATGCCTTTCATTCGGAACGTGAAAAGCTTTTCAAAGTCAATTGAAACTCTATTGCCTGATTCAATTTCTGTCATTGCTAATTCAACGGATTCAATCATGCGGCTATCTGAAGCAAAAGAAAGTTTATGCTCAAGGTTGCGGCAATGGGTAACCGTTGGGTCTTCTACACCGGGTAAGGCATCAATACTGTCATAAACGGGCAGTAAAGCACCGACGCTGAAGAGTGTGCGTCCTTTTGTGTCTTCAAAAAGTTGATAGTGTGCGCAGAAGTCATCAAAGTGCAACGGCGCCCACAGAAAAAACAGCCCACCGGCTTGCGGTAATGCTGGGGCTCCTCTCCTGTCCCCACCAGCGAGTGGGCGAATACCCCAAGACCGATCCTTCGTCCCTAACGTTATGTCACGGTCAAATTCGTAACGCTGTCCGTGAAACTCTAACCATCCACTCCATCGACCAAGCTGGGTGAATCTAGTTGTATCCATTACTTTTCGAATGCCTCGACCAAAAGTGTGACGAGGCTCTTCAATATTTGATGTCCGTCCTTCAAAAAGCAGCTCACCAGCCCACCCTGATTCATTTTCATTTACTGTAATTTTGCATGACCGCATAGGCTCAAGAATTGACAGGTTGAAAGGACCTATTGTCATATCTGTTGGTTCGTCACCTGCTCTAGATGACGCGTGAAAAGCGTGCTGGGTACCATCAACCACAATGCTTATTCCACAATCCCTGATCCCCAAGTGAGGATAGAGGGCTGTGCCTACACCTAAATACATGTCACCAGTTTTTGCATACCCGTTAAACCAATACCGTTCATACACGTCACGATCTGAAGAAGCGGGTGTATTAATCGGGTCTGGTGTCTGGTGGATTGGGTAGTCATCAAAAAGGCTCAGCACAGTTGTCTTCTTTCATTCCATTTGGTCATCTCATTGTCTCACGACATTGGATGAAAGGGAAAATGATCGGCAACGCGAAGTTTACGTGGGTTTAGAAAACGATTTTGTTTCTAAGTGTTCCTCGAAACCGGCTATACCCATTTCTCTACCAATGCCAGATTGCTTATACCCTCCAAAAGGAACGTCAGCCCCGTACCAGACGCCTCCATTGATAGACATCGTTCCGGTTCTCACTTGTTTTGCGACGCGGATAGCTCGTTGTTCGTCATCTGAGAACACAGCTCCTGATAATCCATATATTGAATCATTTGCGATATGAATAGCATGTTCGTCATTGTCAAAGGGAATAGCGACAAGGACTGGGCCGAAAATCTCCTCCTGAGCGACTGCCATTGAGTTATTAACATCAGCGATCAAGGTCGGTTCATAGAAAAAGCCATGCTCCAAGCCTGATGGTCTTTTCCCACCACACACCACTCGAGCGCCCTCGTTAATAGCGGACTGAACATAGCCTTCAACACGGTCACGCTGCCGGGCGCTAATCAATGGACCCATCATCGTCCCAGCATCTAACGGATCTCCTGGCGGAACAGCGCTCATCATCCCTGCGATTGCATCAACGGCTTCCTCATAACGAGAGCGGGGAAGTAGAAGCCGGGTTGAGAGGGCACAGCCCTGACCACACACTGTCGCCATCCCAAACGCAGCCATTGCGGCGACCATGCCAAAATCTTCAACATCATCTAGCGCTATCAACGCTGATTTGCCGCCTAGCTCAAGAAAGACCTTTGTAACATTTTCACTCGCAGCTCTCATCACTTTTTTCCCTGTTTGTGTTGATCCAGTGAAACTGATCATGTCAACCCGGTCATCGGTTGTGAGCATGGACCCAGCTGTAGGATCAGATGCAGTCACGATATTCACAACGCCGGAAGGAAAATCAGTGTGCTCCGATATCAATTTGCCTAGAGCGAGACCAGTCCATGGCGTATCCGGAGCAGGTTTCAAAACAACTGAACATCCAGCTGCCAACGCAGGAATTATTTTGGCTAAATTAATTTGGTTCGGAACATTCCATGGCGTTATTGCAGCAAGCACTCCTACAGGTTCCTTTTCTACCCACCGTTGACACTCTCCACCAAGAGTTTCACTAATTCCCAAGTCCACACTCCACTCATAATTTTGAGCGACATCAATATAAAAGGGAATAATCTTCAAGGGTTCAACAACTTGAATAGATGAACACGCCATCTGCGTTGCGCCGACCTCGGCAACCGTAAGAGCGGATAATTCCTCAATGTGACCTTGCAAAGCATCATGTAATTGCTCCAAGCATCGGACTCGTAATGAAAGATCAGTTGGCCAAACACTGGAATCAAAAGCAGATCGGGCAGCAGCCACAGCATCATCAAAATCACTTTGTGACGCATCGGCGCTGACACCAAGGATCTCTCCAGTGGCAGGATTTATATTATCGAAAGTTGATCCATCTTTTGCGTCTCGTAATTCGCCGTTGATAAAAAGACGTTCTTCATTCCACATGCTATTCCCTCCAAAACATCCAGCTAAATTCTTGTGATCTGGCCACCGTCAACAGCTAAAACATGGCCAGTGATCCATTTCGCTTCATCTGATAACAGAAATAGAACCGGTCCAACGTGATCATCTGGCGTACCTAAGCGTTTAATCGCCAAACTCTGAATCAGGGGAGCTTTAAATTCTTCAGGAACCTGATTATTCAACGCATCAGTATCAGTTGGACCGGGAGCTATAGCGTTGACGCGAATATTTCGATGCGCCAATTCATGAGCTAAGGACACAGTAAGGAAATTCAATGATGCTTTCGCAAGGCCATAGAACCCGCTTATACCCATCCATGAAGCTGTTGAGGATTGATTCACGATCGCCCCGCCATCACCCATCTCATTCATTACAGAACGAGTACAGTGCAGCGCACCCATAAGATTTACTTTCATAAATCTGTCCAAATAGTCATAATCAACATTCGTCAAGCCAGCGAGTTCCATGCTCCCAAAAATTGCTGCATTATTCACAAGATAATCAATGCCACCGAACACTTTTGTTGCAGTCGACGCCATCTCATCTGTGCTGGAGGGGTCACCAACATCGGTGCTAATAAATAGTGCTCGTTCACCCAGACTGTCAGCTACACGCTTACCACGCTGTTCATCGAGTTCAGCTATAACAACATTGGCGCCTTCAGCATGCAAGGCTTTTGCATATGCTTCACCTATTCCTCCACCAGAGCCTGTAACAACAGCTGTTTTTTTCTCAAAGCGCACCGTACCGCACCACCTTCAGTAGATATACAAATTGATCTCAACGCGCAACATAGTCCATAGTTTCTATCTTGTCAGTTCCTGACACGCACACTAGCGTTAACGCAATGACAGTCACCGACCTTGTATACAACCCGTATGCATTCGCAATCCATGATGACCCGTACGACACCTACAGGCGGCTTCGCGACGAAGCACCAGCATATTGGAACCCAGACCTATCATTTTGGGTTCTGAGTAGATTTGAAGATGTTCAAAACGCATTCAAAGATTTTGATACATTCTCGTCAACAGGAGGGGTCGCTCTTGAAAGTAGAAGACGACGCGACGGGGGTCGAATGGAATTCCAACAAATGATCGAAATGGATCCACCCGACCACACAAGTTTCCGCAAGCTCGTGAACAGGATATTTACTGGACGACGAGTCGCAGCAATGGAAGAAGACATCCGAAATATTTTCAACGGTTATCTAGATCAGATCATTGAACTGGGGGAAGCTGATCTCGTACATGATGTGACCAGCCCCTTCCCAATGGATGTCATCAGTGCTTTCCTTGACATACCGGAAAGCGATCGTGCTGAGTTGCGGTCCTACTCGGACACGATCCTCATTAGAGAAGATGGCAAAATGGAACTCCCGCAAGTAGCAGCAGAAGGCATGTTCGCCATGCTGCAATACTTCATTGACGATCTGCCTAAGCGTCGCGAAAACCCGAGGAGCGGAATCATCGATGATTTATTGACGCTAGAAGTAGATGGACGGTCACTCACAGAAGAGGAACTTCTTGGTTTTTGCATTCTTTTCGTTATTGCAGGGCATGAAACAACAACAAAAATGGTCGCTAATGCTATTGAACTGCTCTCTCGGCACTCTGACCAGAAGAGACACATAGCGCAAAACCTTGACCTCGCCCCCAACGCAGTTGAAGAGGTTGTCCGCTACCACAATTCAACCCAGTACATGCATCGGACAATGACAAAAGATCTTTCAATACACGGAGAAACGCTCCATGAAGGTGATTCGGTTCTTCTTCTGATAGGAGCTGCGAATCATGATGAACGAGAATTCGGACCCACCGCTGGACACTTCAATATCCATCGAATGCACGACCGTCACCTTTCTTTCGGCTACGGAGCGCACTTCTGCCTCGGTGCTGCACTAGCTCGTATGGAAGGAAAAATCGCCGTCGAAGAAATACATCGACGTATTCCAGATTACGAAGTCAACCATGATGCTAAAGTCCGGTTTCATTCCGGAAATGTGACCGGATGGTCAACCTTGCCAATAACGTTTACACCGAAAAGGAGAAACACATGACCCGATATGGATACATCGGACTCGGAGACATGGGGTCAGCAATGGCTGAAAATCTTATTAGAAACACTAGTGAAGTGACGGTTTATGACATCGATCAAGAAGCGGTGCAGGTAGCAGTTCAACAAGGAGGAACAGCTGCTACGAGTCCAGCGGACGTGGCACGACAAAGCGACGTGATCAGTATCTGCGTCCCAGCGGATAAACACATCATCCAAGTACTAACCGGACCCGAGGGAATTTCTGAAGGAGCTCATGAGAACCTAGTGATTCTCATCCATTCAACAGTGCTTCCAGATACGATCATCGAAGCGCAAAACACAATGAACGAATTCAACGTTCACGTTTTTGATGTGTGCGTCGCTGGTGGAGCGACTCAAGCCCAAATAGGAGCCCAAACTGTGCTCGTCGGTGGGATGGACGAAATGCCTGTCACTGCGAAGGAACTCATAGGAATTTACGCAGATGAAATCATTGAAGCAGGACCTGTCGGTTCAGGAGCGGCTTTAAAGATAGCTGTGAACGTTATGACCTACGCACAATTTGCTGCTGCAACCACAGCTCATGACCTTATGACGACAACAGGGGGGAACCCGCAAGCGCTTTTCAATGCCTGGAAACACATGGGACAACTCGGAACGCTAACCGAGCAATTCAGTCTCCTCCTTGACATACCATCTGAGCATTTTGTTGGGGATTTCAAGGAGAAAATGATGACACAGGTCGGTATCAGCCAAAAAGATCTTTCGCTGGCTATGGATCTTGGTTGGCCACGAACAGGCATGGTCGGTTTCTTACAAGGAATACATGACGCAATGCCAAACGTTTACAACGCCTATGGAATAGAGCAGTAAAGGAGACATGTATGAGCGATGAAGAAACCCTATATGAGAAAGGGGCCCGGAACCTGAACGAAGTCTATGCAGGGGACGTTGTTGCGATGCCTGAAGGCACTATGCCGTTCATTGATGTGATGACGCGAACATTGTTCGGTGAAGTCTGGGACCGAGACGTCTTATCAATCCGTGACCGAAGACTGCTCTTGATGGGTGTTATTGCAGCACAAGGACAAAGCGACATTTGGAAGATACAAGCAAAGTCAGCGCTCAAACGAGGAGAATTATCAGCGGATGAACTCCGTGAAACCCTCATCATGCTCGCCCCTTACGCTGGTTACCCTAATGTCGCGAGTCTCCTCGGTCACTGCGAAGCAGCTATCAGTGAATGGGAAGTAGAGCAGACCGAAACGAGTTAGGCTTCCCGAGCATCAATTTTAAGCTCAGTGCTATCAATTTCAGGGTGGGAAAGAAA
>PCCJ01000029.1 GCA_002731665.1 Actinomycetota bacterium
AGAGCTATCTGAGCGGCCTCAACACTCCATAGACCCAACTGGATCCAAAGAGATGAAGCACCGATGGCGACCGCTTCGCTAGCAACGATAGGCAAGTCTTCGGACTTTCGAAACACGTCAACCATGTCAGGAGTTTTTGGTAACGCTTCCAAGCTTGGATAACACGGCTGATCGAAAATTTCAGTCAAAGACGGGTTAACGAAGAACACCTCATAGTCTGCGCTCGAGCCCATAAGATAGGTCGCAACGAAGTTACTCGGCCGAGCCGGATTAGTTGACACACCCACTATCGCAATTGACCGAGTTCGTTCTAAAAGTTCCAAGCGTTGCGCTGCAGTTGGTTCCACCCAACCGGGAACTGGTACATGAGTTATGGCCATATTAGAGACTCACTCTATGAAGAGCCTGGTCGAGATCCCAAAGTATGTCTTCAATATCTTCGAGGCCTATAGATAAACGAATCATGTCAGGAGTTACTCCCCCAGATACTAGATTTTCATCAGAGAGTTGCTGGTGGGTTGTTGAAGCCGGGTGGATAACTAGGGTTCGAGCATCACCAACGTTTGCAAGGTGACTGATCAACTGAAGCGACTCGATAAAACGAGCACCCGCTTCTCTACCGCCTCTAACACCAAAAGTAAATACTGCGCCTGGACCTCTAGGCATATATTTTTGAGCTAAGTCGAAATACGGCGACGATTCGAGGCCTGCGTAATTAACCCAGCTTACGACCTCATGGTTATCCAAGAATTCCACAACTAGCTTGGCATTAGCGACATGGGCATCCATTCTAAATGGAAGAGTTTCTATACCTTGGAGTAACAGGAAGGCGTTAGTTGGAGACATCGCTGCGCCAATGTCTCGTAGCTGTTCAGACCGTAATTTAGTGCAAAAGGCATATTCTCCGAAATTTTCCCAAAAGTTTAATCCGTTGTAACTTGCCACAGGATCCGTCATTGAAGGGAACCGGCCACTTCCCCAATCAAACTTGCCGGACTCTGTCACAACACCACCAAGTGAGTTGCCATGACCCCCAATAAATTTTGTGGCTGAATGGATGACTATGTCAGCGCCGTGCTCCATTGGTCGACAGAGGTATGGGGTCGAGAACGTCCCATCTATCACTAGTGGCAAATTATGCGCTCGTGCTACTTCCCCAATTGCGTCAAGATCAGGAATAGAACCTGAAGGGTTTCCAATTATTTCTGTATACAGAAATTTTGTCTTAGCATCAATTGAGCGAGCGTATGCCTCTGGGTCATCGCCGTTGATAAATCGAGCCTCAACCCCGAACCTTCCCAGTGTCACATCAAATAACGTGTGCGTGCCCCCATATAGTGCTGAAGAAGTAACAAAGTTATCTCCGGACCCTGCGAGAGCGGCTGCTGTTAGAAACTCTGCTGACATACCTGACGCTGTTGCGACGGAACCAATTCCGCCTTCGAGACTGGCTATTCGTTCCTCGAAAGCATTAATTGTCGGGTTCGATATTCTCGTGTAGATGGTTCCAAATTTCTGAAGCGCAAATTGGTCAGCAGCGTCTTCTGTATCTTCAAATACGAAACTGGTTGATTGGTAGATAGGTACTGCGCGAGCACCAGTAGCCGAGTCAGGTCTTCCTCCTGCATGAAGAGACCTTGTCCGAAATCCCCAATTTCTTTCCGTCACATTTCCCAGTCTAGAGTCAGATATCGCCAAAGAGTTAGAAGTTTCTATCGAGTTCGTTCTGACACCAGGGCTTCTGCCAATTTTAGGCCTTCAGATGGGCTCACTCCTGCCTTTGCTATGAGCCAACAAGCTAATGGGGCAGCTAACCTTTCTGAATCATGGGCGGCAACGCCTGCTAGGTCCAGTAATGCTTCCATTTCTATTTCGCTTGGCGGAAAAGTTCCCAATTTCTCAGCGAACTTTTCGATCCAGTCGCGACCGCTACAACCATTTTGCTCATCGTTCATGTCAACTCCTTTGGCATTTCGGTAAATTTAGGCATCTCGTAGACCTTCACATTGGGTGCATCGCCAACCAGCAGTTCAACGTCTACGAGGCAGGTGTGCGCAGATGGCCCCTGAGCAAGTTCTGAAGTTCCTTTGTCGCGAGTCAAGACGTTAGGGTTACCCGCACGACAGGTTCCATCTTCATCTGGGTCGTACCAGGCACCAGTTGAAAGTTGAACAACTTCGGGCATTAAAGCACTATCTAGAACAGCGCCCGCCAAACATGCGCCTCGATCATTAAAAATCCGAACTACATCACCATTCTTTATATTTCGGTCCGCAGCTGTGGATGGGTGAAGCCGAGCGGGCTCTCGACCGGAAACCTTAGTCGCCTGGCTCGGCTCGGCATGATCAAATTGGCTATGTAACCTCGATTGCGGTTGGTTAGAAATTAGATGAAGCGGGTGCTTCTCGGACCCAACCCCCCCAACGCGCTCAAAAGGTTCAATCCACGTTGGGTGACCAGGACACTCGAGATATTCGAATGCCGCCACTTGCTCCGAAAAGATTTCGATTTTACCGCTCGGTGTGCGTAGTGGATTCAGCGAAGGTTCTCTGCGGAACTCTGAAAGAAACACCTGTTCTTTCTCTCCCATAGCAGGCATATCTGGATACTGGAGATATCCCATTTTTCTAAATTCCGCGTAGTCAGGTGCCCAGGTATTGTCCGCGCGAAAAATTTCATAGACAGTCTCGACCCATTCATCGCCGTTACGCCCTTCGCTATACCGATCACCAAATTGAAGGATTTCGGCTAGCTGAGCGAATATCTCATAATCATCAAGGGCTTCCCCAGGGGGGTCATCCATTTTTTGGTGAGCTATCAGTTGAGTTTCAGCTCCACCGATATCATTTCGCTCTAGCGACAAGCTCGATGGCAACACAATATCCGCTCGGCGCGCTGTAGCTGTCCAGAATGGTTCTTGGATAATAATTGTGTCTGGTTTTTCCCAAGCTCTTTGCAGCCGGTTCAAATCTTGATGATGATGGAAAGGATTGCCACCTGCCCACCAGACTAAGTGAATATCGGGTAATGCTATCTCAGTGCCATTCCATCGGTGCGTGTTTCCGGCACCTTCAAGAAGTTCACTTACTCGTGAAACCGAGATCACGGCGCCGTTTTCAGGTTTTGGCGGGAGCGGCATGCCAGCAACGCGTTTTCGAACTTGTCCAGATCCTACGTTGCCTTGGGTTCCAAAAGGAAAGGCCAGACCCCCTCCCGGCAAACCCACTTGGCCTAAAGCGCAAGCCAAGGCCATTCCCATCCAATAGCTCTGCTCACCGTGATCGGCGCGCTGAACGGACAATGTCAAGTTTATTAGGGTCCGTTTCTCAGACATTTCCCTCGCGAGGCTCTTTATTTCGCCCTCGGGGATTGTCGTTATGGCACTACCCCAAGCTGCGTCTTTGGCAACACCGTCAGAACCGCCAAGAATATACTCTTTGAAAATTTCCCATCCATGACAGTACGTTTGTAGAAATTGCTCGTCTGTTCTTTTTTCAATTATTAAGGTGTGGACTAACGACGCCATAAGAGCCACATCGGTGCCCGGGCGAATAGGTTGCCATCGAGATTTAAATTCTTCGTCTACATCATCTTTTAGGGGACCGATATTTAAGAACTCGGTTCCTTTGTCGATAGCGGACCTCATCCAGTCACGAGTATGGTGAGTTCCTTGACCTCCATAGGTGACTTCAGTATTGCTGAGCCTCAGGCCACCAAAACTTACGAATAGATCGGTGTTGTCAGCAATAATCGACCATGAGGTTCCTTTTCCTATTGCCTCGTGGTATCCCATTCCAAGGAAATATGGCACAACTGTTTCCGCTGCAGAAGAGGAATATGTACCCTTTGTGTCCGTATAACCGCCAAACATTCTCAAAAATCTGGACAATAAGGCTAGAGGAGCGTGGACCCTACCTGAAGAACCCCAACCATATGAACCTGCGAAAATCGAGTTATTCCCATGCTTGTCACGAACTCGTTCCAACTCGACTGCTACAAGTTCGAAGACTTTTTCCCAGCTGACCTCTACAAAGGGATCTGACCCTCTGAGGTTATTGTTGGATCCTGGTCCATTTGTTAACCAAGAGAGTCTGACCGCTGGGCGTTCAACTCGTAAGCTTTTGCGGGCATGGAAAGCTTGTCCAATAGCCGACGGGTCAGGGTCTAATCTCTGACCGCGAACTTCAATAATGTCTCCGTTGCTGCTATCGATTTCGTAAGTCCCAAAATGCGTTCCTATAGTTGTCGTCTCGATCTCATTCATTCAAATATTTCCTTTATGGCAAGATCTGCGATCTGGTCAGGATTCTTGTTTAAATCATTGACTAAAATTTCGAAAGTGTGTTGGCCAATCCTGGGCCCTGGTTGTGATATTAATGCCGGAGTTCGAGACAGATGGATGGCACTGTTTCTTACAGGTATGGATCCCATCAGATCATGTTCAACAATTACGGTCCAGTTGCGGTGCGCGAGCTGCTCGTCTAGAACACATTCTTTACCCCCCTGGACTTGGTGTGCCGCTACTCCTAGTTGCTGAAGCATCTCTGCTGCGTCCTTGTTGGATCTTTGGGTGGTCCACGCTTCTATAGCTGCATTGATTTCTTCCTGGTGCCTCAGTCGATCGCTGATGCCCAGTTTCTGTAGGGAATTAAGTTTCAAATACGATGAAAGTAGTTCCCACTGTTCGTCGGTGGAACAACTGATAGCTACCCAGGTATCTTCTTCACTGCATGGATAAACGCCATGAGGGGCCAAGAAGTGGTCTGCGTTACCTATTCCTTCCCATTGTCGTCCATTAATTTGCGAATCAAGAAGTCCAACATTGAGTAGTTGAATAGCTGACTCTCCTTGTCCGAAATCGAAATCAGTTGAGTCACCAGTGGCTTCCAAATGGTCTAACGCCGACAGGACCGCAAGTACGGCAAACCGCGGAGAAATGATGTCTGTGTAGGCTCCAACCGGGCCCACTCTCAGTCGGCCCGGCCAACCGGTGGTTGCGAAAAAGCCACATAATGCTGCTGCCATGTTCCCATATCCGGGAAAAGAACTATAGGGACCTGTCTGCCCGACCATGGTTGACTGAAGAGTTATTAAATTCGGATTGAGCTTTTTCCTCGCTTCCCGACCAAGCCCCAATCGCCCTAGTGAACCTGGCGCGAAACTCTCGATCAGCACGTCTGCCCATTTCACGAGCTCATGCAAAATCGGAATAGAACTTTCTTTTTTGGAAAGGTCTAAGGCAATACTTTTCTTTCCGGCGTTGTACTCAGCGAAACAGGCAGAATTATCCGCACCATCGCCATTCAAAAAAACCCCGGCAGTTCTGGTTAGATCCGGACGGTGTTCTGACTCGACTTTAATTACCGTTGCACCATGGTCAGCTAGTGTTCTACCCACGGCCGGTCCAGCAAAAGAAATAGTCATGTCTAAAATTTTTACGCCATCTAGCGGACGCTTCAACGGTTTCGGTTGAGAGCCAGCGGCGAAAGATTTAGGTTGTAAATTCTGGAGAAGCGCTTGGGTTTCGCCGACCTTTGGCGCGCTACCTAACGGAGGTAATTTCGGTATCGCGTGAACAAAAGGGCCTGGTAGTTTTGCTGACAATTCGCCAATCTGAACTGACTCCCACAATTCTCGTTCTTCGAATTGTGCGTTCGAAATTACTTCGCTTAAAGTTGAGACTGGCATCACTAGAAGTCGTCTTTGCTTGGCTGCCTCTAACAATTCGGCCTTTGTTTTCGATTCGCAAAACTCGTAAATGGCTCGGGTCAACTTTTCATAGTGGTCAAGGTCATCGAGAGGAGACCAAGCTGAATAATCGATATTTTGGAAACGGGAGTCTATCGCGCCTTCGTCAACCATCCATTCAACAAACCGGTTTGTGAAAGGTCCAACTGCAGCTCCAAATAGATAGGTCAGAGTTACGTTTCCATCTTTAGCTGGAAAGTGGAAAGTTGACGCGACTTCGCCAATACGGACATGACTCCCGTTACGAGTAACCTCTTCTGCCCCCCAGCTCGGGAAGAGTGGGTAGTGGAACGCTGCATAGGTCCATGACTGTTGCGCTGAAACGTCCACTCGTTGACCTAATTGAGAATGGGAACGTTCTCTTAATGCAATAGCAACTCCAATCGCTGCATCTGCACATGCATGAGACCAGACCTGGGGCACAGAAGTTCGCAATGGTGGAGCATCAGCGTCTCCATTGATGGACATTTGCACACCAGCTGCTGCGAGAATCAGATCTGAATCAAGCCATTCAGCCTTCGGGCCTGTTAGCCCGAATGGACTAATAGTCGCTTGCACCAAATGAGAGAACAAGTCTTCGAGTTCATCGGTCGAGGGGTACCCGAGAGCGTCTATCTCTGATGGTCTGCCTGAGCGAAGGATCACGTCCGCAGAAGACACTAAATCGAGAAACTTTTTTTTATCCTTCGAGTTTTTCGGGTCGAGCATAACCGAAGCTTTACCTCGGCTAAAAGAATGATGAACTAAAGAATTATTGAGGTTGGGCTTGTCCTCAGCATATGGTTCTGTTCTGCGTATATTATTGCCAGATGGTGGCTCGACTAGTATAACTTCTGCACCCAACTGAGCTAAAAGCGAACCTGAGAAAGCTCCCCTGGCATCAGTTAAATCTAATACACGGTATTTAGACAATAGAGCAGCCACTTTTTTATATACCTAAATCCCAAGCTTCAGCAATTAATTCAAGGCTTTTTATTCGTTCGGTTACGCCGTATGTGGCACCGTAAATCATAACTTCTGAGGCCTCTACAGCATTTACTAACTCAATCAGTCCGGCTTTTACATCTTCTGCCGTGCCGAGCAGAGAGTTGCTTGGCATTGAGTTGGCCCGTTCCCATTCTGGATGCGCCAGTGCTTCCTCAGGTGGCATAAGCGCCCAGAACCTTCCAGTTCTCATACCGTATTTACGCAAACGAGCTGGTGCAGCTAGTCGCTCAGCTTCATCGTATGTCGAGGCTGCTATCGCTGCGGCTGTAATAATTGTGTACGGTTCTTCAAGAATTGTGGATGGCCGAAAAGCTTGTTGATATAGCCTTGCTGCCTCAAGGGTTCCTCCAGTATCAAAATGGTTAGCGAACGCGAATGGGAGGCCTAATATTCCTGCTAGTTGTGCGCTGTAGCCACTGGATCCAAGGAGAAGAACGTCAGGTGAGGAAATCGCTAATGGCGTTGCCGCAAATTTTTTCCACAGACCTTCATCGCTCCTCACGTCACCCAACAGACCCAAAACATCAACGAGGTCGCGCGGGAAATCTTCGACTGACATCGCTGCAGCTGATCCCCTCACAGCGATCATAGTTTCGCGGTCGCTTCCTGGGGCTCGGCCGATGCCAAGATCTATTCTTCCGGGATGCAACGCTTCTAAGAGAGCAAATTGTTCTGCTACCACTAACGGAGCGTGATTGGGCAGCATAACTCCGCCCGAACCAACTTTGATTTGTGAAGTTGAGGCAGCGATATGGGCCATAAGGACGGCCGGAGATGTGCTCGCAACCGTATTCATATTGTGATGTTCAGCGACCCAGAAACGTTTGTAGCCTAGCTTTTCAGCCATTTGGGCTGTCGTTGTGGCCTCAGTCAATGCTTGAGCGCTACTCGCATCGCTCGCAACTGTAGCGAGGTCAAGAACAGATAGAGGGAGTAACTTCATAATGATAAGCTAGACCCGGTTGGTCATGTTGCGTCGGCCCAAAGGGCATAAACCGGATCTCCTTGATGATCAAACTCGGTTCTTCTCTGGACATGAAGGTTTTCCCATGGCCCTGTCAAGTGATAATACTCTGCAACGATCTTTGCGTGTCCTTGATCATCAGTTTGAGACCAACCATTAATGGCTTTGGTTGGGAAACATCTGTTTGAAAAGGTATTAACAAACTTTCCCCCTGGGCGCAGAACCCGATGTACCTCATCAAAGACCTCAAGTGGTTTGGTTAGATAATCGACCGACACGCAGCAAACAACAGCGTCAAAAGATGAATCGGCAAAAGGTAAAACTGTGTTTACGTTCAGATCTTGTTGCATCCATGAAGTCGCTGCATAGTTTTGCTGCAATTCTTGTTCATTCATTCCAAGCACAACTAGTTCTTTCGGCGTTGTCAGGAAGTGACTGATCCAAGAGCTCATGAGATCGAGCACTGCGCCATTTATTTCTAGTTCCTCGTAGAGTTCTCCGATACATCTAATTGCAGCTTCGTCAATGTGAGCAACGAATCTCGGCGAGCTGTAAAAAGTAGCATCTAAGCCATCATCAGCGCGGGTAAAAAAATTAACAGGAAAAGCGCTGTAGCGATTATTACCGTTAAACGAATTCATTTAATCGCAGTCTCTACTGTCTGGCTAGCTAGCTCAATTGCGGCTAACGCAAACTTGTGCATGTTAGCTACTCGCAAATTATTTTGTATTGAAAGCTTCTGAACCGTGTGAACTGGTCCTACACACGCGACCCAACCATGACCGGGAGGGTCTCCATAAGGATTGCCTTGGGGCCCAGTAGCGCCAGTTTCCCCGATCCCCCAAGTGGTCTCGTACACTGCACTCGCTCGTTCTGCTTGATAACGAGCGAACAGTTCTGTAGCTCCCTTCATACCACGGGGAATCGGTTGATTATGAGACAAAATTTTTCTTCCGACGGAGGTGTAGACAATCATCCCACCCACATAGAAATCGCTGGCACCATCAACTCCGACTAAGGCAGCGTTTATAAGCCCACCAGATGCAGATTCTGAAACTGCTATTTTTTGATTTGCTCTACGCAATAGGCCTGCCAGCCCTTCTGCCGCCCGTACTAGGTCAGCAAACGTAGGTTCTGTTGTCACAGCGCACCACTAACTGCAATATCAGCGATTTCGTCTGCCGTTAACTTTAAGTGGTCAGAGAGAATTTCAAAAGTATGCTCGCCAAGTAATGGTGACGCGCTTAACGGCCCGTGATCATACTTGTCAATCATGTACTGATGGCCTGCATACGGGACTTCTCCCATCGCTCCATGAACGTGTCTTGTGTAGAATTTCATATGCTCATACTGCTTGTCGACAAGCAGGTCGCTACTACGTTGCACCAAACCTGCTGGAATGCCAGCTTCAAGCAAGGTTGACTCTAGCTGCTTACCATCGGCTGGTCTGGTCCACGCAGCTATTTCTATATCTATTTGATCATGTGCGTCGTTTCTTCCCTCTCTGGTCAGCAAAGAGGGATCTTCTGCCCACTTGGGTTTGTTCATCAAACGACATAGGTCAGACCAATTAGCATCATCTTTAATAGTGATTGCTATCCATCGATCTTCGCCATGAACTGGGTAGACCCCTTGGGGGACATTTTGCGGGTCTCTGTTACCTGCGCGCATTGGTTTTTCACCCGATACCTGATACGCCAAAAGTTCTGGAGCTAGTAACTGCAGACCGCATTCAAGTTGAGCGGCATCAATTGTGCAACCTTTGCCAGTTCGTTCAAGTCGGTCAATGGCAGCGAGCACTGCCGGAGTTAAAAAACGAGGAGAGATCGTGTCGGTATATGCAAGATATGGCCCATCGGGTGGAAGGTCAGACCAGCCAAACACTTCGTAGAACCCAGCTATTGCTGCGGCGTGGTACCCGTAGCCCGCCAGGGGTGACAAGGGGCTTCCAGATGACAATAACGACGTGTGAACAATTATCGCGTCTGGGTTCAAGGCTCTGATTGTTTCATCATCTAGGCCAGTTCGACCAAACGCTCCAGGACTCCAGGACTCCACGACTACATCGGCCCATTCCACGAGACGCTTAGCAACATCGAACCCACTTGGGTTTTTCATATCGATATCGATACCCAGTTTCGAAGTGTTGAAAGTTCCGAAAAATTGAGACATGTTCACATCATTGATGTTGTCTTTAAAAGGTGGGTTTAACCTCAACGGATCTAGTCGAGAACCTGATTCAACTCTCACTACAGTTGCTCCATGGTCCGCAAGCGCTTTCGCAGTTATGGGGCCTACCCCGACCCAAGCGAAATCAGCTACTTTTAGTCCTTCTAAAGGCAAGTCCGACTTTGGGATTTCACGATCTTGGGGAAAGGTCGAGCGAGCGGCCAGCTCATCTCGTATCTCTTTTGAGTGTTCGTTGATACGCGGTGGCTTTCGTTTCCCTTTCACGCGTTTGTTGTCAAAGGAAACATACCCACCAGGTAGCTTCACATTGTCCAAACCTCTGCCCGTTTCGGATTCAACCCAAAAGTTTCTGATAGCAAGGTGATCAAAATTCATTAAATCTTCAGCGTCATTTATTGGGGCTAAGGTAGCGCCTAATTTCAATGCTCTGCGCATCAACGTGTCTTTTGGGTAGCGCTTACACAGGTTTGCTACTGCGTTGTAAAGATCTTCGAAAGTGTGTTCAGCAGGCTCGCCGTTAAGCACGCGATTATCGAATGTCATCCAGTCTTCGTTAGTCCAACTTTCATCAACGATACCTTCCTCGAGCAACCAGGGAAGCAACGCTTCAATCAACTCGCCTCGACATATGGCTATTAGCCAACCATCGGAAGTGGGAACACGAAGTTGCAGTGCAATCGCCAGCCGAACTTCTGTTCCCGTTCGGTGAATATCTTTTCCTTGGATTTCATAGGCTTCCATTGCGTTAAGCAGAGTCCACGTCATTACGGCCTGAGCAGAGACAACTACTTTTTGTCCCTCTCCGGTTGTCAGCATTCTCCTGTGGCTAACGAGAGCTGCCACCGCAGCTTCGGCTCCTGCGTGTCTCCATACTTGGGGAATCGTGGCTTTGACGGGTGCACGTTCGGGCACTCCCTGAACGTTTACTGGCCCGCCTAGGGACGCTAGGGTAAGCTCGGAACACGGATCGCTGACACGAGGCCCAGACTCACCGAATGGGGTTATCAACACGTGAACTAGTTTCTGGTTTTTTGCTAATATGTCCTCACTGGAAATCCCTGCTTGAGCAAGCATTCCTGGGGTATCAGATTCAAAAATAAAATCAGCAGTCTCAATAAGTTCCTCAATTAGAAACCGGCCGTTCTGTGTATCTAAATCGATCACGATTGACCGTTTGTTTGAGTTGTAGGCACAGAATTGCAAGCTACGAAGATCAGACTCGTCATCTTTTTGTAATGGCAAAGCGGCTCGACTTCTAACACCTCCAACAGGTTCAACTTTTATTACGTCTGCGCCTAGTTCTCCAAGCATCCACGAGCCAAGTTCTCCGCGTTCATCAGTGAGATCCAAGACACGCATTCCATCGAGTGGCAGCGCCGATGAAACATCTTCCTTTAGCTTGTTTGAATTTGCTTGTTTCATTGATCTCTCGATTACCCCTTCATGTCTTCCCCAATAGACGATAGTTTGCTTAGATGGCCGATGGGTGTAGTTCAATAAGAGAAGAGCTCAAACCGATACTTGATCTGGTGGAAAGCAAAGCTCACGCTGCCGATAAACTTCGCCAGCCAGACTTGGAAGTCATCAAAAAACTGGCCGAGAGTGATCTTTTAAATCTATTAGTGCCTAGAGAATACGGTGGCAGAGGAGAACCTCTTTCTGTTCTTGTCGAATTCTCCGAGACGCTCGCATTCTCTCATGGCTCAACTGCCTGGGTAGCAATGACGTGTAACGAGGAAGCTGGTATCGCCGCTGCATACTTACCTCCGGAGAACCTAAAAGATCTTTGGTCGCGTCAGCCTGACGTGATAATCGCTGGTTCCGGTGTTCCTCATGGAAGAGCCCACAAAGTTGAGGGCGGCTGGGAATTGTCAGGACGGTGGAATTTTGTGAGCGGGTGCACTTCTTCCGATAAATGGATACTCAACAGCATCGTCCAAGATTCATCTCCACTTCAGTTATGTTTCGCTCTACTTAATGCAGATTATTCTTTAATAGAAAAGACTTGGTTCACCTCTGGGCTTAGAGGAACTGGGTCCAACGATGTGGTACTCCATAATCACTTTGTTCCGTATGACTCCGTTGGAGTCGTGGCCAATCACTCTCTACCTATTCCCGAAACTCCGTTCTACCGACTGCCGTCTGGACTAAGATTTCCCTTTCCAAAAACCGGCATCGCAACCGGTTTGGCATTTCGAGCGATTCACGAATTCAAGAAGTTATGCGGTACCAAAAAACCTCTGAACTCAAAACTTGAGTTGCGTAATCGACCTGACGCTTCTGCCGCTATCGCTAAAGCCGAGGCGTTGGTTCGCTCCGGAAAAGCATGGGTTACTGAGACGCTCCACGATGTGTGGGCTAGCGTCGCAGCCGGATCCGAAGTGACTTCTGAACGACATGCTTTGGCCCGGCTAGCTTGCTCGTGGTCAGTGCAAAATTCTGTAGCAGCAGTTGAGCTCATTACCTTATCTGCCGGTAGTAGCTCAAATTTTGAAACATCGCCACTCTCGCAGCTAGCTGCAGATATCAGGGCTGTTGCCGGCCATTTCACGGTTGGGAACTACCAAATCGACACTGCAGGAAGAGTCTTACTCGGACTTGATTCGGACGATCGTTCTTTTTAGCTTTCGTTTATCAGTTTTCTGCCGTATCGGATCTGTGCAAACTGACCGCTATACCTGACAGCGCTGATGTCGCTGGTGGGAAACGCTCGAACACTAGAGGGTCATGACCGGGAACAATGACCCCATCTTCGCCAGCTAATTCTCTCAAAATCTCATAGCCATCTATCATCTTGCCTACGTCTAGGACGATTGGAAAGGGCCGTTCTTCATCCATATTTTCGTAATAGTGAGTCGCGTCAGAGGCCAAAACAACAATGCCAGAACCCGTGTCAACTCGGACCACTTGCAAACCGCGGGTATGCCCGCCTACGTGGTGCATCGAAAGGCCTGGAGCAAGCTCCACATCACCGCTGTGAAATCGAACCTTCTCATCAAATACTCGTTCGACTAAATCTTTAATGTGCTCAACCGCAAACGCGTGCCTTATGGCTTTTCTTCCCATATCTCTTCCTGTCGCAAACGCCATTTCTTCGTCTTGGACATGGAACGTTGCATTCGGGAACTGCTTGACGCCGCCAGCATGGTCATAATGAAAATGTGTCAAGATCACATCAGCTACTTCGCTGGCCTTAACTTCTAGTAATGCCAGCGCTTCTTCTGCGGTGCGAAGCAGCGTTCTATTTCTTTGCCGGGCATCGGAGCTCTCGAAGCCAGTGTCAACAACCCAGTTTCGTCCGTTAGCGTCGCGGATCAACCAGATAAAGTAGTCCATCGGCATAGCTGAATTTTCATGGGGGTCACCACCCAAAAAATGTTCGCTTCGAACAGCATCTCTCTGCGCATACTTGATTGCGTAAACCGAATAAGCCATCAATTCTGCCCTGACTGTTGTTCCTGATAGCAAGATAGTGCGTATCGACACAAATTGCCGTAGATACAGTTGTCCATATTTAGCAAGTGAACAGCTGGTCATACCTAACGCTTGTTAGCTTAACTAACAAGCGTTTGCTGACCTAACAACCGTTTGATACGGTATCGAATCGATGGCAAGAACTCTAGACATTCGGAAAACTCCTGTTGGCCCACAACTTCCTCAACAGGAAGCCGTTCGAACCCGTATTTTGGACCAGGCCGCTCACCTTTTCTTGACTATCGGATACGCAGAAACAACTGTGCGGCGTATGGCTGGAGCAGTGGGGATCAAGGCCGCCTCGCTATACCATCACTTTGGTTCCAAAGACGAAGTATTTGAATCGATCCTTACTAGAGGAATCGAAGTCATGGTTGAATCTTTTGACATTGCGAGGTGCACATCAAAGGGCCTTAATGCCAAAGAACAGCTTCGCTATCACATACGAGCTCACCTAGGAGCCTTATTTGAGTACGGCCCCTACACAGCAGTTCACGTGTCTAGCTTTCACTTCGCTCCGCCTATTGTGAAACAACAGATAGTCCCAATTCGAGATGGATACGAAGCCCTCTGGACCTCTCTACTCAACGATCTTAACGCCAAAGACCAGATGTCAATCCCAACAAGCGTCGCCCTTCACCGACTTATTCTTTTTGGAGCGATGAATAGCACTATCGAATGGTTTGA
>PCCJ01000117.1 GCA_002731665.1 Actinomycetota bacterium
TAGGACTCGAAGTTCATGCGGAATTAGCCACCGCGACTAAGTTGTTTTCTTCAGCCCCCAATCGTTTTGGTGACCAACCGAATACAAATGTGACTGCGGTTTGCTTAGGATTGCCGGGCTCGCTTCCAGTTTTGAATAGAAAAGCTGTCGAGCTTGCGATCAGTACTGGTTTAGCGTTGAACTGTGAAATTCGGCCGTCAGTTTTTCATAGAAAAAATTATTTTTACCCAGATATGCCGAAAGACTATCAAGTAAGTCAGTATGACGAACCGATATGCGCCGAAGGTTATTTGGACCTATTAAATGGAATTCGTATAGGTATTGAAAGAGCCCATTTAGAAGAAGATGCTGGAAAGACCACTCACCTGGGAGGTGAAGATGGCCGTATCCATGGGGCTAGTGAGGCCCTTATCGACTATAACCGGGCTGGAGTGCCTCTTCTCGAAATAGTTTCTCGTCCAGATATCCGATCCGCTGATGATGCTCGATCATATGTAGAAGAATTGAGGGGAATACTTTTGGCCACCGGAGCTTCTGAGGCGCGCTTAGAGGAAGGGTCAATGCGTGTTGACGCGAACGTTAGCGTCCGTCCGTATGGATCTTCTGAGTTAAGAACTCGTTGCGAAATTAAGAATTTGAATTCGCTTCGATCGTTGCAACGGGCAATTGAGTATGAAGCTCGGCGACATATCGATCTATATGAAGTAGGTGAAAAGCCGAAGCAGGAAACACGTCATTGGTCTACCGAGGGCCGGACTCATACCTTGCGCTCTAAGGAAGAGGCGAATGATTATCGGTATTTTCCTGAACCAGATTTAGTTCTATTAGATCCCGATCGGGCTTGGGTAGAAGAAATTAGAAAAGCTTTGCCAATACTTCCGGCGGCGATTCGAAATGAATTAGTGGCCTGTGTCGGAGCTACTTTAGAACAGGCCAACTCCATAGTTAGTCGTGGTCTTGGCTCAATAGTTCTATCTGCTGCAAAGTCAGGGTGTGATTTCAATAGAGCCTTAACTCATGCGGTCCAAAACTTAGCTATGGAAAACGCTTCGAAAATTTCAGATGTGTCATTTATTAAGGTGTTGCGGATGGAGGAGGAAGGTTCATTAACCCCAACTCAAGCTAAGCAAATTTTGGCAGAAGTCGTGGAAACAGGCGAAGACCCGGCTCTCGTGGCGAAAAAGCGTGGGTTTGAAGCCATGGAAAGTGGAGCACTCGAGATGCTTGTAGATAAAGCGATAAGTGAAAATCTTGGGGCGTGGGCAAAATTTTGCTCAGGTGAAGAAAAAGTTCAAGGCGTCTTTGTCGGAGCGGTGATGAAAGAGACAAAAGGACAAGCAGACGGTGGGGAAATTAATCGAATCTTGCAGGTCCGGCGATCGTCTAACTAGCTAACGGACAATTATCTGTAGGTCTTTGGCTTGATCGACCCAGCGTCCAACTTCCTTTTCAGTGGGCAGGCGACCTACGAGAGGTTTTCGTCGCGAAGCGTTAGCGCTTACAATTTCTTGGTGGAGGCGCGATGAGCGTGAGCGACGGAGTTTCTTGAGAGAGTCGATGCCTACAGCTTCTAGCAGGTCGGAGTATTGTGTTGAGATTCCCTGAATCCGCATTAAGTCGGCGCGATTAACCCACTCGAGTACTCGTTTCTCTGACACACCGACTGTATCAGCGATGAGTTGTCGACCTTTTCTTGTGGCGCCAGAGCCGAGCAGGACGTCGCAAGTTTTTATATCAGCAGAAATCAGGCGCTGTTGCGCCCTGGCGCCAATGTCTTTGATTGCGGCGATCGACGCCATTAAAAATCCTTGAGGTGAATAGTATGTACGGAGAGCACCACTAGTTTGTAGCAGTTCCCTGACTCGTGCACATCAAAGTGAAGATTTGAGCCAAGTATTTCCTTTGAAACGAATCCAAAGTGGTATGGCTCGTAAAATCGTAAGTATCGTTATCGCCGACCATAGCCAACCTATTCCCAGGTCATACTTACTTATAGCTGTTGCGATAACAACAAAAATAGTAAATGCTCCGACCATGGCTTTAGCCAGAAATGAGAAATCTCCAGCACCCATAAAAATGCCATCTAAGGCGAAGACCAAGCCGTTTAAAGGTTGAGCTATGGCAACAAAAATTAAGATGAAGGAGCTCAGCTGCATAACTTCCACATCTTGTGTGAATAAGTATGGGAGCTGATTATTGAAGATCAAGAGAGCGGCTCCAAATACCAAACCTGCCTGTATGTTTATGCCGACCATTCGATTGCTTGCATTTCTCGCTGTTTTAAAGTCGTTGGCCCCGAGAGCGTTAGCTACTAGTGCTTGGCCGGCTATGGCTATTGCATCTAGAGTCAATGCAAGTAAGCTCCAAATTTCTAGTCCAATTTGGTGAGAAGCAACTTCGGCGGTTCCGAGCCTGGAAGCCAGAGCTGCTGCGATTAGCAGCGAAGAGCGCAGCGCAGCGGTCCTGATAAACAGCTGGAATCCGACACGTGCATAGATAGCTAGACTTCGGAAATGAGGTCGAAAAGAGAGGCCAAGTTCTTTTGTGTTGGACCTAATGGCCGATAAGTAAAGAATGGCAGATAACCATTGTGCGATAATTGTGGATAGCGCTGAGCCAGTGATTCCTAGATCAAAATAAAATACGAAAATAATTTCGAGTACTAGGTTAGTCAAGGCCCCGCAGATGGCAATAGCTAACGGCGTTTTCGTGTTTTTTGTGCCGCGGAGATAGCCAGTTCCCGCTAGAGCAACAAGCTGGCCAGTGAATCCTATAAGGCTTATTCGAAGGTAAGTTAATGCAAGTGATTCAACGGCGGCTTCTGGGTGAAATAGTGAGATAAGGCTCCGGCCGAAAAACAAAAGTATAATTGACGTAATAATTCCCAGTATTGCTGCGAGCCAAATAGCTTGAATGCCCTGGTCAGCTGCCTCTTTGTGTTTTCCGCCTCCGAGAAGCCGACCAACAATTCCGGTGGTTCCATAAGCTAAAAAAATCAGTGCAGAATGAGCACTTAATAATACTGCTGATGCTATGGCAAGGGCAGCGAGTGAGTCAGTCCCGACGTGTCCCATGAAAGCGGTGTCCGTCAAAATGTAAATTGGTTCTGCAACTAGTGCACCAAACGCGGGCAATGCCAGCGAGATGATGGCTTTGTCATACGCAGTCTTATGGAACATAATTTACTTTGGTGGGATTATCTGATGTAAGCCAGATGCCATATCTATGACATAGAGCTCTCCATCTGAATTCTCCGCGAATCCAACTGGTTGGGAAACTTGTAGGCCAAGAGAGATCACGCGAGGATAACTATCAAATGAAAGCGCCATTATCGATCCGCTGCAAAGGTCACTAAACACGTATTTTCCATAGAGATTTGGGATTTTTGATCCGCGATATACGAAACCACCCATAATGGCGCAGAGTCCCGAAGAGTGGCGGTACTCAAAATCTGGGCGGCGATGGTTATCAGGCGCTGAAGTGGTAAACACTCTTGTTCCTTCAAAGCCGTTCCAGCCAAGGTTAACGCCTGCCTCTGTCGGCTTAAGGACGTTAACTTCTTCAAGGCACTGTTGACCAAGATCAGTTAGCCATAAATTCCCGGTTGCTCGGTCGAATGAGAAGCGAAAAGGATTTCGCACGCCAGTAGCCCATATTCGCGGGTCTGTGTCGGGAGTGTCTAAGAACGGATTGCCTGGTGCGGGCTGGTGAGGCGGCCAATTAGTGGGGTCCACTTGTAAACGTAATATCGCGCCGAGAGGAGTACTGTTGTTCTGCCCATGGCCATATGGATCTCCTTGGCCGCCTCCGTCTCCGAAAGAAACGTAGAGAAACCCATCCGGACCGAATGTTAAGTCGCCCCCGTTGTGCATGGCTGAAGGTTGTTCGACTAGAAGTATGTTAACTCCATCTCCAATTTCGACTAAATCGTCGCTGACACGATAAGCACTGATGATGCTGGTGCCTGACTTGTTGGTGTGATTTAGGTACAACCAATTTGAATCAGGAGATAGAGCCATGCCCAGCAAACCTTGGTCCATGTCGGTACTAATCTCCGAAGTGAGATCAATTACCGGATTAGCTGATAGGCCAGATCGACTGAAGGCCCAGACTTTTCCGGCTCTGTTCCCGATGAAACCAGAATGTGCATCAAGAAAAATTGTTACGACTGCTTCGAGGAGAACAACTGTTTGTTCCAAAGCTAACTCGAGATCTTCGGTATTTTCTGGATATAGCTCTGGGAGGCCAGTTGGGCATGGTTGATTAGATAAAAAAAATTCTTCGCTCGCTTGGATATCAATACTTTTTTTCTCTCGGTCAAACCAGCGAATTTGATCATCTTTCGATTTGTTATCAGAATTCACGGTGATAAAAATAATAAATATGAAGATGCAAAACCCTAGAAGCAGGGCAACTACGCCCATGGAATAGTTGAATTTTCGGGTTTGCACAGTGCAAAACCTATCTCTTCATCTTCAAAGATATGGCCTAGAGTTCATAGATGGCATCTTGCCAGGTTGCGACAAGATGCGTGGCGGGCCAGAATAGAGGAAATACTGACGAATATTATTATTACTCAACAACTGCAGATATCCATGATCGCGGTCGCATAGGCGAGCACGATTAGCGTTCTCGCTAAGACTCCCCGACGGAGAGTCTTTAACTAGCTATAGAGACCGCGATTTTCGAATACCCTTAGTTACGATCACCCCCAGGAGAAGAGCGATGCAACTCACCGGCGCTCAAGCGCTCGTCAAGAGCCTAGAGATGTGCGATGTCGAGGTAATGTTTGGTCTTCCTGGTGGGGCGATTTTACCTGTCTACGACCCTATCCTCGACTCTAAAATTCGACACGTGTTAGTCCGCCATGAGCAGGGGGCGGGTCATATGGCGCAGGGCTACGCTCAAGTAACCGGGAAGCCTGGCGTGGCGGTAGTAACAAGTGGCCCCGCTGCAACTAATATTGTGACTCCTTTGTGTGACGCATTTATGGATTCTATTCCAATGGTTGCTATCACGGGGCAAGTGGCGTTGGCTTCGATAGGTTCTGATGCTTTCCAGGAGTGTGATACGACAGGTATCACTATGGCAGTTACTAAACATAATTATTTGGTAACTGATCCCGCAGACATTCCTCGGATCGTAAAAGAGGCTTTTCATATAGCTACGACTGGTCGGCCTGGGCCAGTTTTGATTGATCTGCCGAAAGATGTCAGCAACATGCCAATGGAGTGGTACTGGCCTGATGATCTTGATCTACCTGGGTATTCGCCCATAACAGAAGTAGATGAGAGGCTAATTGCTGAAGCCATCAAGTTAATAAAAGAGTCTGAAAAGCCAGTTATATATGCTGGTGGCGGGCTGTTGAAGGCCCGAGCCTCTGAATTATTGCTTGAGTTCGCCGAAAAAACTGGAATTCATGTAGCTACCACCTTGATGGCGCGTGGAGTGTTCCCCGATCGACATACGCAATGCTTGGGCATGCCGGGCATGCATGGTAATTACACGGCAGTTATGGCGTTCCAGAGGGCGGATTTACTTATTAATTTAGGCGCTCGATTTGATGACCGTGTCACTGGCAATAAGGAATATTTTGCGCCGGATGCAAAAATTATCCATGTTGATATTGATCCGGCAGAGCACGGAAAAGTTCGTATGCCTGATGTGGCGATTCAGGGTGATGCAAAAGTAGCGTTAGCATCTTTGATAGCTGAATTTGATCGTCAAGACCAAGAAACTCCAGATCGTTCGCTTTGGAAGTCCACAATAAGCGGGTGGCAAGAACAGAACCCGCTCAAGTATGATCAATCGGATTCTGGGTTTCCTTTGAAGCCACAGTTTGTTCTTGAGCAGCTAAGGGACCACACTCCTGATGACACTATTGTTGTGGCGGGTGTTGGCCAGCACCAGATGTGGGCCAGCCAGTTTTGGAAGTTTGATTACCCGTATACCTGGGTGAACTCAGGAGGCTTAGGGACAATGGGTTTCGCTGTTCCTGCAGCGATTGGTGCCAAAGTTGGACAGCCGGACAGAACGGTTTGGGCAGTTGATGGCGATGGGTGTTTCCAGATGACTGCTCAGGAGTTGATCACCGCAGCAGCTGAAAATATCCCGGTGAAGATCGCAATTCTTAACAACGCATATCTTGGTATGGTCCGGCAGTGGCAGGAGCTTTTTTATGAGGAGCGTTACAGCGAGGTGTACTTAAGTGCTGATCATCCGAACTATGTTATGTGGGCAGAGTCGATGGGTTGCGCAGGTATTCGAGTTGAGTCTGCCGAAGAAGTCAGGCCTGCGATAGAAAAGGCGAATTCTATAAATGATCGACCTGTTGTAATCGATTTTCGAGTAGACGCTTTCGAAAAGGTGTATCCGATGGTTCCTGCGGGCGGTTCTAACGATGACATAATCTTAGGCCCCGAAGGTGATGCTGATGCAAAAGCGAAAGGAACAGCGCCATCGTGAGTGCTCAACCTAATCTGCATATTTTAGCCGTACTCGTTGAAAATAAGTTCGGGGTATTGGCTCGAGTCGCTGGTCTGTTCAGTCGCCGCGGTTTTAATATTTTGTCGCTAACGGTTGCACCCACGGACGACCCTGCTTTGAGCAGAATCACCGTTGTAGTAGATGTTGACAATACTGATGTTGCTCAAATAGCTAAACAATTAAACAAGTTAATTAATGTCCTTGAGATAAAAGAATTGCAGCCTAATGAGTCGGTCGAACGAGAATTGATGATGGCGAGGATTTCTGCTGTTGATAGTCAAAGTGTCGGCGATGTTCTAGATCAGTTCGGAGGCACTATCGTAGATAGCAGTGCTACCGAACTAATCGTGAGTGTCGACGCTCATCCTGATGAGCTCGATAAATGCGAGCTGGCGCTCAACGTTTTTGACATTCGTGAGCTCCAGAGAACCGGTCGAATCGCTCTTGGGCGGCTAGGCAGCTAGCAAATTTATATTCATTTTCAACTAATATTTCTACGTAATTTCGAACCAGGAGTTAATAAATGGCAGCCACTATTTACTATGATGAAGATGCAGATTTGGGACGTTTGGCAGGTCGGACGGTAGCTATCATGGGCTATGGGTCGCAAGGTCACGCGCATGCTTTAAATCTCCGTGATAGCGGTGTGAATGTCGTAGTAGGTCTACGTGATGGTTCATCCTCGAAAGCAAAGGCTGAGGCTGAAGGCCTTAAAGTATTGAGCTTGGATGATGCTGCTCGCGAAGCAGACGTAATGATGATGGCGTTACCGGACACGGAACAGGCAAGTATCTATGAAGCACATATTGCGCCTAATCTCTCTGCCGGCAATGCGATTGCATTTTCGCATGGATTCAATATTCACTTTGATCAAATAGCGCCGCCATCTGATGTTGATGTTTGGATGATCGCCCCGAAGGGTCCAGGACACAATGTGCGGCGAACTTATGCAGAGGGTGGTGGTGTGCCGGCACTTGTCGCTATCCATCAAGATGCGTCGGGAAATGCTATGGCTGATGCCTTAGCTTACGCAAAGGGAATTGGTGGAACGAGAGGTGGGGTCTTAAATACTACGTTTGCTGAAGAAACTGAGACTGATCTTTTCGGGGAACAGGTAGTTCTGTGTGGTGGGTTAACTGAGCTTATTCGCGCTGGTTATGAAACTCTCGTCGATGCTGGGTATCAACCAGAATCAGCTTATTTTGAGACGCTCCATGAAGTTAAGCTCATTGTAGATTTCATTTATGAAGCTGGTATTTCTGGGATGCGCTATTCAATTTCTACTACCGCGGAATATGGAGATTTAACCAGAGGGCCGAGAATCATTACTGATGAGACTCGCGCTGAGATGAAGCGCATCCTCACAGAGATTCAAGATGGCACGTTCGCTAACGAATGGATTAACGAGAACCGAAATGGTCTCCCAAACTACAAGCGACTTGTTAATGCTGGAAAGGCACACCCGATAGAAGAAGTGGGTGCTCAATTGCGAGCCATGATGCCATGGATTACAGCTGGTAAACAAGATGTGACTGAAGCATCTGGTGGAAGCATCGAGTAGTAGGTTCCAAAGCACCAGGATATGTAGTCGCTTATCTTTCTCTAACCATGAGATGCGTTGTAGCGCTTACTTCTGAAAAGCTAATAATCTCTGGGAATCTAAAGGTTCTCTTAAGTTAAGTCTTTATTTCTTGTGCTAGTAGGGAAATTCACAAGGTTGCAACTGGTTAGCGCTTCTGCGAGCCAGGAAAATTTGGACGTTTAAGGGAGTAAGCGCTCGATGATGTAGTCAATCGATTGGCAGAGTAAAACGGCGTCAGTCGGTTCGATCGCTGGAAATGTTGCAAGCCTTAACTGGTTCCGGCCAAGTTTTCTATAGGACTCGGTGTCAACAATTCCATTGGCTCTTAGCGTATTCGATACATCGTTGGCGTCTACGCCTTGCAAATCAATAGTGCAAACAACTGATGAACGTTGGTCTCTTATCTGAACAAATGGGTCGGCGTGCTCGCTAGCTTCGGCCCAGCGGTAGATACTGTTGCTGCTTTCTCTGCAGCGGGCTTCTGACCATGCTATTCCGCCTGATTGATTTAGCCAGTCCACCATTTCAGCAGCTAAAAAAATTGTAGTTAGAGCTGGTGTGTTGTATGTCTGGTGCTGTCGCGAGTTGGTGAGAGCAATACCAAGATTTAAAGTGGCGGGCATCCATCGGTTGCCATCGCAAAGGCGTTCAATTCGCTCAAGGGCTTTGGGGGAACAGGCAGCGAGCCAAAGCCCACCATCGGAAGCTAAGGCTTTTTGAGGTGCGAAATAATAGCAGTCCACTTCGTCTGACTCCCAGCTAGCGGCTCCTGCTGCGGAAGTTGCGTCTACAAGTACTAGTCCGTCCTTCGATGGTCTGCTGGGGCTTACCATTACTCCTGTACTAGTTTCATTATGTGTTAGAGCATATGAATCAACATTGGAGGGCGTCGAGAGTGGATGCGTGCCTGGGAGGCTTTCAATTATCTCGGGAGCAGCCAGATGTGGAGCATGCGATATGACAGTTGCAAACTTTGCGGAGAATTCACCGAATGTGAGGTGTTGGCTGCGATTTTCGATGAGTCCGAATGATGCTGCATCCCAAAATAAGGTAGTACCACCGTTGCCGAGAAGAATTTCCCAGTCATCAGGAAGCTGAAATAAGTCGGAAAGACCGTTCTGGAGTCGGTGTACTTGATTTTTGACTGTAGATTTCCTGTGGCTAGTGCCTAAAAAACGTGATCCTGTGGCAGCTAGGGAGTCAAGTGCATCTTTTCGAACTTTTGAGGGACCAGATCCGAATCTTCCATCCATTGGGCGAAGAGCATCTGGTAAGGAAATTAGTTTCTGTGAGGTGTCCATTGCCTGCCAATATCTGGATCGAAAGTTGTCGGGAGCTTATCTGTGACTAATCGAATTTCAGCGGCTGTAAGTCAGATCGCCGAGTCAGCAACTTTAGCTGTTGATTCTAAAGCCAAATCTATGCGGGCAGCAGGTGAAAACGTGGTCGGCTTTGGTGCGGGTGAGCCTGACTTCCCCACACCCAAACATATTGTAGATGCAGCTGTTGCTGCTTGCGGGATTGCGCAAAACCATAGATATTCTCCTGCCGGTGGCTTAGGGGTCCTAAAGGACGCCCTTGCTGAAAAAACTTTTAGAGACTCAGGTTTAAGCCTTGAGCCGTCCCAGTTCCTAGTCACAAATGGAGGCAAACAAGCTGTCTTCAACACAATGATGACTTTGCTCGATCCCGGAGATGAGGTTCTTCTGCCAGCTCCTTATTGGACTACTTATCCTGAGGCTATACGAATGTTCGGGGGCATTCCTGTCGAGGTATTCGCTGGAGCTGATCAAGGGTTTCGGGTAACTGTTGATCAGCTGGAAAAGGCTCGCACACCTCAAACAAAGGTAATGGTCTTTGTCTCTCCTTCTAACCCCACTGGCGCCGTCTATGACCATGATGAGATTGAAGCGATCGGTAAATGGGCATTAGATAATCAAGTCTGGGTAGTAACCGATGAGATTTATGAGCACCTTGTTTATGACGGTCGAAAAAATTATTCACTTCCTGCGCTGGTGCCGAAAATTGCCGATCGGTGCATTGTGCTGAATGGTGTAGCTAAAACCTATGCGATGACGGGATGGCGGGTCGGTTGGATGGCGGGACCAACTGACGTGATAAAAGCTGCGACTAACATGCAAAGCCACGCTACCTCGAATGTATGCAACGTTGCTCAGGCAGCTGCCCTAGCTGCGGTTTCTGGAAGTCTTGAGGATGTAGCAATGATGAGATCCGCATTCGATGAGAGGCGGATCATGATACATAAAATGTTGAATGAGATTCCTGGAGTTGAATGTCTTGAACCTGAGGGAGCTTTTTATGCCTTTCCCTCGATGGAAGGTCTAATTGGACGAAGTATCGGTGGACGAGAGATATCGTCGACATTAGATTTGGCATCGTTTGTTTTGGAGGAAGCAAAAGTAGCTTTCGTGCCGGGTGAGGCATTCGGTGCCCCGGGATACGCTCGTTTTTCTTTTGCGTTAGGTCTAGAAGACCTCGTTGATGGCGTCTCTCGGCTAGCCAAACTCGTAGCCTAAGAACATGGCTCGAGTATTAGTTCCGGAAAAACTTTCTGAAGCTGGATTGGCAGTTCTTCGTGAAGCTGGGCATGAGGTGGATGTTCATCTGGATTTGTCTGATGATCAGTTATTGACTGCGATACGAGGCGCTCAGGCGCTTATCGTTCGCTCAGCAACAACAGTGCATTCAGAGTTACTAAAAAGTGGTTCTGACCTAGTGGTTGTGGGTAGAGCAGGAGTCGGTCTCGACAACATTGATGTAGCAGCTGCAACTTCTCAAGGGGTTATGGTATGTAACGCTCCACAATCAAATGTTGTTTCAGCTGCTGAACATGCGGTTGCGTTGATGTTTGCGCTTGCACGAAACATTCCACAAGCTCATGCTGGTTTAGCTCAGGGACGTTGGGAACGAAGCTCATGGTCGGGCGTAGAAGTATTAGACAAGACAATAGGAGTTGTGGGCCTAGGGCGTGTAGGTAGATTAGTAGCAGAGCGTTTATTGAATTTTGGTGTTCGGCTTGTTGCTTATGACCCATACGTAAATGCCGAAGCGGCAAGAGAACTAAACGTTGAGATGTTGGAGCTGGATGAACTTTTGGCGTGCTCAGATTTTTTGTCGATTCATTTGCCGAAGAATACTGAAACTATTGGACTTCTAAACTACGAGCGGCTTTCGCTGTGTAAGCATGGGGCTCGGATTGTTAACACTGCTCGAGGCGGGATAATAGTAGAAGCTGACTTAGTTCGTCTGTTGGACGAAGGTGTAATCGCTGGCGCTGCTCTAGACGTTTTTGATAAAGAACCAACAACAGTTTCCCCATTGTTTGGTCGTTCAAATGTTGTGGTAACCCCTCACTTGGGAGCGAGCACTGCTGAGGCGCAGCATAAAGCTGGCCTTACGATTGCGGAGCAAGTCGTGTTAGCTCTTGAGGGAGAATTCGTTCCATTTGCAGTGAATATTGCGGCTGACCATGCATCTGATGCAATGCGCCCTTATCTCCCTATAGGCGAACGACTGGGAACATTTCTAAGCTGTCTAGTAGATGCTCCACCGGATGATTTAGAGATTCGAGTATCGGGTGATTTAGCTAATTATGATCGCAGAATTTTGTTGCTATCAGTGCTAAGGGGAGTGCTTCCAAAGTTCGCGTCAAAGCCAGTGACGTTCGTTAATGCGAATACTGTCGCAGACGACTTAGGGATGCTTGTGCGAGACTTTGGTTCTCACGATGCTGGACAGTTCAGAGGTTTAGTAGAAGTTCGAGGCGGTGGCCACTCAGTTGCAGGCACTTTAACTCGAAATGGTAAAGAGCCTCGGATCGTGCAGATTGATGATCACTCGATAGAAGTTCCACTATCAAAGCACTTGATTGTTATTACTAACGATGATCGACCTGGGATTATTGGTGCTGTGGGAACTGTTTTTGGAGATGCTCAGGTGAATATTTCTTTTATGGGTCTTGGTCGAGACGTTGACGGTGAAAACGCATTGATGGCTATGGCAGTTGATACTGAGCCGCAGGCTTCTTTGCTATCTGATTTGGAAAAACTTAGCGGTGTGCAAAGTATTTCGTCTGTGTTTCTCGGCTAGCTAGATATTTATCTCCAAATATCTAGCTCTAACTTTTAGTTGGTGGAGGGAAGCCAGCTGGAGCGCCGAGTTTCATAGTCATCAATAGATGGCTGGCTACGCATTGTTATGCCGATATCGTCTAGGCCTTTTAAAAATCGCTCTTGGGTTGCTGCATCCATTGGGAATGATTCTTCGAGCCCTATCGAGGGCGCAAGAACTTTCAAGTTTTCGACATCAATAGTTATTTCCATGTCAGGATCTTGATGGAGAGCTGCTCTTAATTGAGTGGCTCCGTTTTCGCTTATTTGGCACGGGATCAAACCATTTTTCGTTGAGTTGTTTCGAAAAATATCACCGAAGCGCGGAGAAATTACTGCCATAAACCCATAGTCCATTAAAGCCCACACGGCATGCTCTCGCGAGGAACCGGTCCCAAAGTTGGAACCAGCTACTAGAATTGAAGCTCCTGCATATTTCTCGTCGTTGAGAATAAAGTCTCTATCATCGCGCCACTCAGAAAAAAGTCCCTTTCCGAAACCGGTACGCTCTACTCGTTTGAGCCAGTCACTGGGAATTATTTGGTCTGTGTCGACGTCACTTCTATCTAAAGGAACTGCACGTCCTTCATGGATCCGAACTTCTTGCATAATGAAACTCCTCAGTCCAGATCGTCAGGGGTGACGAATGTGCCTGCTATTGCTGTTGCCGCCGCGACCGCAGGGGAAACTAAATGAGTTCTGCCACCCCTGCCTTGACGGCCTTCGAAATTCCTGTTTGAGGTAGACGCGCAACGCTCGCCTTGGCTTAATTTGTCGGGATTCATCGCCAGGCACATTGAGCATCCTGGCTCGCGCCAGTCAAAGCCTGCCTCGATGAAGGTTGTATGAAGCCCTTCAGCCTCTGCTTGAGCTTTAACTGCGAAGGATCCGGGAACGACTAGAGTTCGTATCCCGTCTTTTACTTTTCGCCCTTTGGCTACGGAAGCAGCTTCTCGTAGGTCCTCGATTCGAGAGTTAGTGCAGCTCCCTATAAATATTGTGTCAACCGCAACGTCTCTTAAGAAAGAGCCAGCTTGAAGGCCCATATAGTCCAAGGCTCTTTGGGTAGTCCCTGCTTCTATCGGATCGTCGTATGAATCTGGGCCAGGGATTGGTTCACCTATTGGTATCACGTGCGCCGGGTTAGTTCCCCACGTCACATGGGGAGTTAAAGTCGCAGCGTCAATGTCGACGACTTTGTCAAAACTTGCTCCATCGTCAGTTTTTAGTGCCCGCCAGGCCGTCAGTGCTGTTTCCCAGTCAAGGCCTTTTGGCGCCCTTTGACGATCTTTCAAGTAAGCGAAAGTTGTCTCATCCGGCGCGATCAGACCTGCCTTAGCGCCTGCTTCGATAGACATATTGCAGACAGTCATTCGGCCCTCCATTGAGAGAGCTCGGATGGCTGAGCCTCGGTACTCAATTATGTGGCCGATTCCGCCGCCTGTTCCGATGCGACCGATGATAGCTAAAACTATGTCTTTAGCCGTGACTCCTTTAGGTGCCTCCCCTTCAACATTGATTGCCATGGTTAAAGGTCTGGTTTGCGGGAGGGTTTGAGACGCTAGGACGTGTTCTACTTCTGAAGTGCCGATGCCAAATGCGATGGCCCCAAAGGCACCATGAGTTGAAGTGTGACTATCCCCGCAAACAACGGTCATGCCAGGAAGAGTTAGGCCTTGTTCTGGTCCAATAACATGAACAATTCCTTGACCAGGATCTCCCATGGGGAAGAGCTTAATTTTGAACTCATCACAATTGGAACGAAGCACTTCAAGTTGCTTTTTGCTAATAGGGTCTGCGATCGGAAGGTGAATATCTTCTGTAGGAACATTATGGTCTTCAGTCGCAACTGTGAGTTCAGGGCGGCGAACTGAACGGCCACTCATTCGCAATCCATCAAATGCTTGTGGAGAAGTCACCTCGTGGATGAGGTGTAGATCGACGTACAACAAATCTGGTAGCCCGTCGCCCGTTCGCACAACATGGTTGTCCCAGACTTTGTCGCTGAGCGTCTTGCCAGACATTGGTGATCCTTTTTGTAGATTAGGTTTAATCAAGTTAGCGGTTGATTGACAAGACTACTTGCCTGTTGAGCTTTCTCTGCTCGAATCCGTTTGGCTTACTAATTCTTTTCGTCTACATCTTTTATGGCAGCGAGAAGAGCTTGACGGAACTGAGTAGCACGACCAACACATGCCGTGTGAGTGCCATCGACAGAGTGCACGGTTGAACCTGGGATAGCTTTGGCGAGTGCTAACTGTCGGCCAATACTGACTACGTCATCTCTAGTAGTAACGACTAAAGACACCGGTACGTCGATGGATGAAATCCAGTGACGGCTATCGAAGGTTCCGATAGAGCGACCCGCTTGGACTAGCTTAAGGGGATCGTGTCGTCGAAGTTCACCGCGTGCCCACTGCCTTAAATCTTTACCGGATTTACTTGTCAGCATCTGTTCAGCAGCTATTTCCCTGAGAGCTGCAGGAACGAGGCGAATGGCATGTGCCAGAGCCCCGATGGCGGCGAACCTTATCTGTTCTGCTTTGGAAGAACTGAATGTTGCGGCTGTCGCGCACAAAACAAGGCCTAAAACTCTTTGAGGGTGACGGCGCCAAAGGAGTTGAGCAATTGGACCTCCCATAGAATACCCACAAACTATTACTTGGTCTATGCCCAGTTGATCGAGTAGAGCTACGGCGTCATCGGCGCAATCTTCCAGGCTAAATTTCTTTTTGGATCTGATGCCTCGTCCGTGACCTCTGTGGTCTAGGGCTACAAGACCATATCGATCATCCAAAACATCGTAGCTGCTGTACCAATTAAGATCAGCCGTGGCGGTCCAGCCGTGCAAAAGTAGCACTGTTGGGGATCCCGGTTGAGCTTTGACTACTCGGGCGAAAGTTTTACCCCTACCTGCTAGGTCATAGAGACGACCTCGAGGAAGTATGATCCGCTGACGTTTGTCGTCATCTGACTCTGGCTCCCTTGGAGCGAGAGTCCGGTCTTTGTTAACTTCGGAGCTGTCACTCATTTCGGTCACTGATCTTACTTTTCAATGCTGACTATCTCCACGGTTAGCAGCCCCGCACCAGCTTCGTAACTACAATGATCACCCACTTGAGCGCCTTGTAGCGCTTTGCCCATCGGAGACCCAGCAGACACTATGTCAATGCCTTCGGTTCGCTCTTCAATAGAGCCAAAGAGATACTTTTCGGTGGTCGGGTCGCCCTCAAAACGTACTTCTATGACTGTCCCCGGCGCGACGGTTGCTGTGGAAGTGTCCGCAAGTATTTCACAGTTTTCGAGAACTGAGGAAAGGTGCAAAATCCGTCCTTGCATTTTACCTTGTTCTTCTTTAGCGGCATGGTAATCCCCGTTTTCAGAAAGATCGCCTAAAAGTCGTGCCACTTCTATCTGGTTGGCTATGTCTATCCGGCCACGCGTTGTTAGATCATGCAGCTCGTCACTCAATCGCTTGTGCGCCTGAGGCGAGAGGTGTTGAATTTCAGCCATCCTAAGAGGATAGCGAGTCGGGATTGAGGACGGGCCTAGAGGCTACTTTGTAACGTTAAAATTGAGTAAGGAAGCGTCAAACAGAAGCTGGTTTTATGGAAGCAGTAATGATTGCCGCTACTTTGGTTAGCTAGTGCATTCAAATAGTAGCGCTACGATAGTCGTTCATAGCGAAGAGTTTCCGAACACAGTAATTTGAACAAGCTTCTAGTCCCAGAATTTAAAGGAGTCGTACATGTCGCATAAAGTTGCAGTAATAGGTGGCGATGGGATCGGCCCTGAAGTTATTGAAGTCGCTCTCAGCATTTTGCGTGCTGCCGGGGCCGATCTCGAGACGACTGATTTTCGGCTAGGGGGATTCCGTTATTTGGAAGATGGAACAGTTTTAACTGATCAAATACTGTCCGACTTGAGAGCGTATGATGCTATCTTCCTCGGAGCGGTAGGAACCCCTGATGTCCCTCCGGGAATTATTGAGCGAGGCCTGTTATTACGAGCAAGATTTGAACTTGACTTATACATCAATCTTCGTCCTTTTGTCACAACTAACGGACACGAATTCATTGTAATCCGCGAGAACACTGAAGGAACTTATGCGGGAGAGGGAGGGTTTCTCCGCAAAGGAACCTCTGATGAGATAGCGACTCAGGGCTCAGTGAATACTCGAAAAGGGGTTGAGAGGTGCATACGGTATGGTTTTGAACTAGCTAGGAGCCGCGAGAGGAAGCATCTAACGTTAGTTCATAAGACAAATGTCTTGACTTTTTCGGGAGATCTTTGGGAACGTGCCTTTAATGAGGTAGCTATTGAGTACCCAGACGTTACGACGGCATACAACCACATTGATGCGGCTTGCATTTATTTTGTAGAAGATCCATATCGCTATGACGTGGTTGTTACAGACAACCTCTTTGGAGATATCTTGACTGATCTTGGTGGGGCGATTTCAGGTGGTATAGGTATGGCTTCGTCTGCCAACTTAAACCCTGAACGCACAGCACCATCATTGTTTGAGCCGGTTCATGGATCTGCTCCTGACATCGCTGGGAAAGGCTTAGCTAACCCAACTGCTGCTGTTCTTTCAGGGGCTATGATGCTTGACTTCTTGGGAGAGAATGAGATAGCTGATCGAGTAAGAGCAGCCTGCGAAGATGTAGCCGGAGACGGGAACACCTCGGCCATTGGATCTGCAATAATGGCGAATCTTTAAGGAGCCGGGAGATGTCTGAAGATAGTTCTGCGCCACCTCTTGACAGACAAGGCCGCCGTGATTCCCGATGGCCGAAGAAGGTTGAAATTTTTGACACAACTTTGAGAGATGGTGTGCAGTTCGAAGGAATTTCTGTTTCGCCAGACGACAAGTTAAAAGTGGCTGGACAACTTGATTTTTTGGGTGTGGATTGGATCGAAGGAGGCTGGCCGGGCTCTAATCCAAAAGATGAAGAATTTTTTCGACGAGCTAGCGATGAATTAATTTTAAAGAATTCCACGTTAGTAGCGTTTGGCTCGACAAGGCGCCCAAAGGGAAGAGTTGATGAAGACCAAACTCTGTCTGCGCTTGTAGCAGCTGGCACTTCAACTGTTTGCATAGTTGGAAAGTCCTGGGACTACCACGTCACTGAGGCTCTTCGTCAACCCTTAGAAGAGGGAATAGCAATGGTAAGAGACTCGGTCGAGTTTCTAAAGACTGAGGGCTTACGCGTCTTTTTCGATGCTGAACATTTTTTTGATGGTTACAAGCGAAATCCTGAATTCGCTTTGCAAGTTCTAGAAGCTGCAGCAATCAAAGGAGCAGACTGCTTGGTGTTGTGCGACACCAACGGCGGTTCATTACCTCACGAGGTTGAGAAAATTGTTGCTGAAGTGGTGAGCCATTTTGGGGATATCCAAATTGGTATGCATACCCAAAATGACACCGGTTGTGCCGTGGCGAATGCGATATCTGGAGTTTTGTCGGGAGCGACTCACGTACAAGGCACAATTAATGGTTACGGAGAAAGAACTGGTAATTGTGATAACACGGTTGTGATACCAAACCTAAGTTTAAAAATGGGTATTGAGACGCTGTCTCAAGCTGGAATCGAACGACTTACATCAGTTTCTCACCATGTCGCAGAGCTTATGAATATGCCGCCTCAGCATCAACAGCCTTATGTAGGTACGTCTGCATTTGCGCATAAAGCGGGATTACACACCAGCGCAATTGCGAGACGACCCGATAGCTATGAACACGTTGACCCGGCCTCCGTTGGAAATTCAACGCGATTCCTGCTTGGCGACCTTTCTGGTAAGGCATCTGTCGAATTGAAAGCTGAAGAGTTAGGCATAAAAATAGACGATCGAGCTTTGGCTGGCGTGGTCGACGAGCTTAAAGAGTTGGAACACCAGGGGTATCACTTTGAGGTAGCTGATGCATCTCTTGAGCTTCTTCTGTTGAGAGCTGCAGGAGAAACATTTAATTACTTTGACGTAGAATCGTTTCGGGTCGTCGTGGAGCGAGGTAGAGATAGCACGTTCGATACGGAAGCCACGCTGAGAATCGTTGTAGATAATGAAAGAATTTTGACTGTGGGCGAGGGCGATGGGCCCGTTAATGCTTTGGATAAGGCTTTTCGAAATGCAGTAATTGACGTGTATCCGGAGCTTGACCAAGTACGTTTGACTGATTACAAGGTACGCGTGCTGGAGACGGAAAAAGGAACTGGTGCTACGACACGCGTTCTCATAGATTCAGCAGATGGGGAGATATCCTGGACAACAATAGGTGTTTCGGAAAATATTATTGAAGCATCTTGGCTAGCGCTTAGAGATGCTTTGATATATGCGCTCTATCGTCATCGCTCTGTGGCAACAAGTTCTCTAGACTGAATCTGATGGCAGCCCCACGACACGTTCCGCAGATACCTAATACAGCAACCAGATCATATCGATCTCCAGATACTGTGCCGGGGCGATGGGTCACTGTTCGCCCGGGGGAATTAGTGGATAACCAGCCTCAAGGTCAAGCTCTGGGGTACCAGGGACCGGACCAAGGCTATGTTTTGAGGTTATCTCGACTAGTCAAAGAAAGAATTTTCCTCAAAGAAGGTGAGGATTCTAATGATGTTGAAAAAGGCTGCATCCAGATTGCTTTGAAGCGAGCCTCAATTTATGGGCGAGCTCCAGTGATTCATGATTTAGACATTGCTTATCGCTTATGGGGGTTTTTAGGTGACTCACCTCAATCGGACCTTTTGGACTATCGATTGAAACGTTTCAAAGGAGTCAGACAGCGCCACGGCTATCAGGATTTAAGGGATCTAGTTGCGCTGGTCCCGGAAACAACCCTTCGGCTTACACCTGAGGAAATAGAGAGCCGTCATGAAGCTGACTGGACGTCTCTGCTGGAGCTACCATGACGGATATCACTCCGGACCGAGAGTTGCTGAGGTTACATAGGAGGGCCTGTACTGACTTTGCTGCGAGGCTAAGACTCCCAGCATGGGGACACTTGCCGATGCCCCTAGCGTTTCCGATGCAAAATTTTACGGTCGGAGACTTGTTGAGTAGAGCGGCCACCGGAAATCTGGAAACAGCTGCAGAATTAACAGGTCAAAATAAGCCTACGCCCGTTGTCTTAGGCCTAGACCCGACGGAAGTGGTTGTCGAAAGTGTTCGGACGGTTTTGGCGGTGGTGGCCGGACTTGATCATGGAGCAGGTTTTAGCCCACAAAAAAGAGAACTCCTATGGACTAGGATCGTTGAGTTGACGCTTTTGGGGCATGATTTACAACAGGCTATTAAAGCTGGAGCGGGCTTGGACGATCTGTTAGTAGATCACATAGTCGCAGCGGCGCCAGAAGTTTCTATCTGGCCTTTCATCGACGGTTCCCCGGTAGACCTGGCAACGCCACCAACCGAAAGATTATTAGCGCAACATGGCAGGTCTACCACTGGTTGGGTAGATCCAAATGATCCGAACTGCGGCACAGGGCAGTGTTAGCTGAACCCGATTGGCTTCGTTTGCACAAATTAGCAGTAGCTGAATTTGATTTTCGAGTTAGGCAAATTCAGGCAGAGTATTGGGAAGCATCAACTCCGTGCGAAGAGTGGGATGTTTATGATCTCGTTAATCACAACGTCAAGGAAAATCTGTGGGTGCCGTTGTTACTCTCGGGGACTCGGGCTGATCAAGTTGGTGGGCTGAGTGGCGATGTAATTACAGGCGATCCTGAAATGGTTTGGGAAGAGTCATGGAGCGATGCAGTGACGGCATTCTCGAGGGCTAATTTAGACGAGCTCGTATGGTCATGGAATGGTGAGATCACAGTCAAGGAGTATATTTGTCAGAGAACTTGTGACTTAGCGATACATGCATGGGACTTGGCTGTAGGTCTTGGTGTTGACCCGGTAATCGATTCTGAACTTGTTTTAGGTATCCAAACTTGGAGTAGAGGTCGTCAAGAAAATCTTGCAAAACTCCCAGAACTGTACGACCCTCCGATCAAGTCGGAGTTTGATGCTGACGATCAGACTCTGCTCCTGAATTTTTTTGGTAGAGAGGTATAAAGCGAAGTGGTTTGAGTTGCCGAATGTGGGCGTAGCCTAGAAGAAGTGAGTTCCACACGTCTTCGTTTTGCTCCTGCTCCGACCGGTTACATGCATTTAGGTTCGGCGCGGACTGCCCTATTCAATTGGCTCTATGCCAGGCATACAGGCGGGGAGTTGGTTCTGCGAATAGAAGACACTAATGCTGAGCTTGCACGCCCCGAATTAATTGACAATATTTATCGATCACTTGACTGGTTAGGAATTGACTGGGATGGGGAGCCCGTTAGACAAAGCGAGCGAGCATTGTTATACGACGCGGCAGTCGAAAAATGGTTGGCAGATGATGTTGCGTATGTCGCCGATGGGGCAGTGCGATTTAGAGTGCCTGACCAAGGGGTTACAAAGTGGCATGATGAGGTTCGAGGATTAGTTGAGTTTGAAAATGAGCATATCGAAGACTTTGTAGTGCGCCGAAGCGATGGGACGGCGACTTTCTTTACGGCTAACGCTGTAGATGACCTAGACCTGAAAATAACGCACATAGTTCGAGGTGAAGACCTTTTGAATGCGACGCCCAAGATTATTTTGTTGAGGGAGGCACTCGGATCGTTAGAATTGCCGGTTTTTGCGCATCTTCCGTTAATCGTTAATAGCCAACGTAAAAAATTGTCCAAAAGGCGTGACGATGTTGCTCTAGAGAGCTACCAGAGTCATGGTGTTTTGGGTTCTGCTATGGCCAACTACTTGGCCTTGCTAGGATGGGGTCCCCCTGACGACGTTGAAGTCCGCCCGATAGAAGAGATTGTTGGTTTGTTCGAACTGAGCGACGTGAATGGGTCATCCGCCATGTTCGACATTAAGAAGCTTGAAGCTGTTAACGGCGACTACATCAGGGCAATGTCTAATCAACAGTTTGCTTGCGCTGTGCAGCCCTGGGTTGAGAATGAGAGTTGGGGCAAGGACATCTCAGTAGAAGATCTTGCCGCCATGACTCCGCTAATACAACAACGGACGAAGCTCTTGGAGCAGGCTCCTGCTCAACTTGATTTCTTTTTTTTGGAAGAACCAATAATCGATAGCAGCGCTTGGGACAAAATTATGACTAACCCAACGTCGGTCTTGATTCTCGAGGATGCGTTAGTGGAGTACAAAGAAACTGAGTGGGTTGTTTCCGCGCTTCATGAAACTCTTTTAAATATTGGGCAGAAATATGAGCTTAAGTTGGGGAAAGCTCAAGCACCGGTGCGGATGGCGTTAACGGGCCGGTCTATAGGACCACCTTTGTTTGAATCGATGTTGATACTTGGAAGAGATGTCGTTACAAGTCGTTTAGATAAAGCTTTAAAGAGCATTGCATTAAGAAAATGACTCTAGAACCTTATAGTTATTAGGAATTTTACTGATTTGTGGTCAGCGAAAGGTTAGGTACAATACTCAAGATAAGTAAACGCAAAACCATCTTGATCGGGGATGGTGTAATTGGTAACACAACTGGTTCTGGTCCAGTCATTGGGGGTTCGAGTCCTCCTCCCCGAACAAAAATATTGAAATTAATTTGAGGGGCGATTTGAGGAAAAGTAAGATAATTGCCCAGGAAACTTGCGTGTGGCTGAGAGCCTGGTAGCTTTCGCTCACGCTGGGCAAAGTGCTTTTGTGTAGTTAATTGAAAGGGGGTGCGGCGCGTGGCGTTGCTTGAAGTTGCAGATATCTCTGTCCAATTCGGCGGAATTCGTGCGCTCGACGACCTGTCGTTTACTTTAGAAGAAGGCCAGATCCTTGGCCTGATAGGTCCGAATGGTGCAGGTAAGACAACGTTGTTTAATGTTGTCAGCCGAATTTATGACCCAACAACTGGTTCGGTCACTTTTGATGGGAAAGATCTAACGGCCATGTCGGCTCACGAGATCAGTAAAGTTGGTGTGTACCGAACTTTCCAAAACCTGGCATTATGGCCAGGCATGACGGTTATAGAAAACGTGATGGTTGGTGATCACACCAACACAAAATCTAATGTGATTTCAGCCGCTCTAAGACTTCCAAGCATGAGAAGAGAAGAAAAAGATCTCCGTAATCGTGCATGGGCCGCTTTAGAAGAAATTGGCCTCGAAGAAGTGGCGTTTCATCCTGCTGCTGGGCTCCCGTTCGGTACTTTGAAAAGAATCGAATTAGCCAGGGCACTTATAGCTAACCCTCGCCTCATCATGCTTGATGAGCCAGCGTCGGGCTTGACACACGCTGAAGTTGACTCGCTCGCTGCAGACATAAAAGGTCTGCGTGATCGCCATAACTTGAGTGTGCTGCTCGTTGAGCATCATATGAAGATGGTGCTCGGGATCAGCGAAAAGCTGGTTGTGCTTAACTTTGGACGCAAAATTGCTGACGGTGACCCGGATGTCGTGCGTAACGACCCGGAAGTTATCGAGGCTTACTTGGGGAGTTCATAATGAGCGACGATGTAATTGATGACGTAGGACTAGTTGCAAAGAATCTTCATGCTTCGTACGGGGCTGTTGAGGTTCTTCGAGGTCTAGATTTCGAAGTTGCTCAAGGCAAGGTGTCTGTAATCCTGGGCGCTAATGGAGCCGGAAAGACTACGACGCTTCGAGCTATCTGCAACATGTGTAACTCTTCTGGAGATGTGTCGCTAGGCGGAGTGGATATTAGTCGGCTTGGCACTGCAGAAATTGTTCGAAAAGGCGTAGCGCACGTGCCGCAAGGCCGGGGTACTTTCCCAGAACTCTCTGTCAACGATAATCTTCTTGTAGGCGCATACGTGCGTAAAGACAAGGAAATCAACGAGGATATAGACCGCTGGTTTGAGATTTTCCCGAGGCTTGCTGAGAGGCGAGAGCAGCTGGCTGGCTCGCTTTCAGGCGGAGAGCAGCAGATGCTTGCTGTAGCTCGTGCCTTAATGTCTCGCCCCAAGCTGCTCCTCTTAGATGAGCCTTCGCTTGGACTCGCTCCACTTATTATTGAAGATTTATTTACACGCTTCACAAACTTAAACAAAGAGACTGGTTTGACCATGTTAGTCGTGGAACAAAATGCCAATCTTGCTCTCGACATGGCTGACTATGGTTACGTCATCGAAAGTGGCGAGATAACTCTTTCCGGACCCGCCGACCAACTTAAGAGCGATCCTGCAGTGCAGGAAGCGTACTTAGGCGCCTGAGGAGGACCAGAAGATATGACTTGGAATTTTGATATTCTTCCAGACTTTGTTTTTAACGGCTTAAGTCTCGGAGCAATTTATGGGACGGTAGCACTTTCGCTAGTGCTTATTTTCAAAGCAACGACTCTGATCAACTTCGCTACAGGCGAGTTGGCTATGATCGGCGCTTTCATGGTCTATGTATTACACATGGAGCAGGGCCTTTGGCTCTGGCTATCAATTCTGATCGCCATGATTATAAGCGCCGGTCTAGGTGCTCTTATTGAAAGAACGCTAACGCGACCGTTTGATCCTGCTGATCACCTTCCGGTGGTGCTCATTACACTTGGTCTGTTCCTGATATTCAACGCATTGGCGGGCGATATCTGGAACTATCAGGTCCGAATTCTTACCAACCCATTTGGCAAGTTCCCGTCCTGGGTTCCTGGTCTTGGTGGCGATAGATTCGTAATGATTTTGGGTAGCCGGCTTAAATATCAATCCATTGGTATTTGGCTGACATTAGCTTTGGCGCTCTTCTTACTTGGTCTTATTCTCAATAAGACCAAAATGGGCTTGGCTTTCCGTGCAGTTTCATCGAATGTGGAGTCAGCTCGACTAGTTGGAGTTCATACAGGTAGAACTCTTGGATTCGGTTGGGCTATCGCTTCTGCTTTCGGAACACTTGGAGCAGTTCTTGTTGCACCGCAACTAGGCGGTGTTAACCCAAACATGATGGCGACTATCCTTATCTATGCTCTCGCTGGAGCGGCCCTTGGTGGTCTTGATAGCCTGGGAGGCGCTGTAATGGGCGGTATCCTAATTGGTTTGATCCAAGCGGTTCTAGTCATGTGGCTAGGGGTAGTTGTCTTTGGTCAGGCTTACATGTCAATTCTGCAGCTTGCTGCGGCGTTCGTACTTATTCTTATTGTCCTGCTCTTCCGCCCGTCGGGTCTCTTCGGATCCCGCCGCGTAGAGCGCGTCTGAGACAACTGGAGGAGATTGTAAATGAGTTCACCACTTGTTGTCGTTGCTAAAGGCGGCGCAGAACATAAACGCTGGCAATATGTCCAGTATCTATACCTAGCAGCATTTGTGCTGTTAATTCCCGTGGTCTTGCAGCCATTCGAAATTGGGAAAATGAACCGTGCACTGGTGCTCAGTGTGGCGATTCTAGCTGTCAACCTCGTTGTAGGTTTCAACGGAATGTTGGCTCTTGGTCACTCCGCTTTCATGGGAGTGGGGGCGTTCGTAACTGCCTCCCTTGTCCAAGATGAAAACTGGGATTTCTGGATGGCGCTACCAGTCGTGGTTACGGTTGGTTTCGCTCTAGGTATCCTCGTTGGATTACCGGCTTTGAGAGTCAAGGGCCTCTATCTGGCATTAATAACTATCGCGCAAGCGACCGTTTTCCCGACACTCGTCAATATCGACGAATTAGGAATTGCTAAGAGAACTGGCGGCCCTAACGGAAAAGGCGTATCAGAAGAGGTAATTGCTCCGAGCTACTTCGAATGGCTTCCTGGAGTTGATGGTGCCCGAGGTGGCTCTGCTTACCGTTACTGGTGCATTGTCTTAATCCTTGGCATCACTCTTATGTTAGTAACCAACTACATTCGCAGTCGCCCAGGACGGGCCGTGTTAGCAATTCGTGATAACGAAGCTGGCGCAGCTGTTTATGGCGTGAATCTACCTATTGTTAAAACTGTGAACTTCGCGATCAGCGCAGGTCTCGGCTCTCTAGCTGGATTAATGTGGTGCCTTGATAAGGGGTTCGTTGCCGGTCAGGACTTCACGTTCCTGCTAGCTGTTGACCTCATTATCGGCCTCGTTATTGGCGGTGTTGGAACTCTTCAAGGATCACTTCTTGGTGGGCTCTTCGTCGTTTGGGTAAATGACTTAACAAAAAGAATTTCGATTCCGTTGGGTCTTTACACTCTGAATGGTGACGGACCTCTGGCAAAGGCAATCTTTGGCTTGATCTTGATTCTTTTCACGTTCTTTGCACCAGGCGGAATTGTGTCTTTGGCAAAGTCAGTTCAGAATAGGTTGATAAAGATTGTTCCAATTCGTCCTGATGGAACTCCTGCCGAGGATTTGGATAGTTTCGATCCAGGTATGGAATCTGACAGAGCGCAATCAGCTATGAAACTTGCGATAGTAGGACCTGTCCTCGTCACAATTGGCTGGTTGTTAATGAATGTGAATAACCTGATAGTTGGCTGTTTAGCATTCGGCTTAAGATTCTCGATTCTTGTCACGGCGCCAGTCGCTATGCTCGTTGGCTCGAATGAGCTGAAGGCACTTGCTGCTGGTAAGCGACCTGAATCGATAAAGGGACAAGCTGGTATGGCGAGACTTATCGGCGGTCTAGGCTTCCTTTTTGTGGTGCTTTACGGTCTTTGGTTGTTTATAACTCAATACAGCTAATAACTAATTCAGCATCGTTTAGATAAATTAAAAAGAGCGGGAGTGAGCAAATGCTTTCTCCCGCTCTTTGATTCCTGAATCGTACTACTATCTGAAAAGCATCTATGGATTACGTACTTCTCCTGCAACGAATTTTTGATGCGTTGTTTAACAGCGCCATATATTCCTCTCTGGCATTAGCCCTTGTAATTATTTTCAGAGCGACGGGATTATTGAATTTTGCACAAGGCGAAATGGCTACGTTTAGTGGCTACATTGCTTTTGTATTTCTAGTTGGTCCCCAACCAAGGTTAAAGGGTGGTGGGTTGGCCGGACTTATTCCCGGCGTGCCTTTGTCTGTTCCGCTCGCAATTATGGGTGCAGTCCTAGCTGGTATGGCCGTAGGAGCTGCTACGGAGAGAGTACTCATAAGGCCCCTAAGGAACGCCCCAGAGCTATCTCTGGTCAATGTCAGCATAGGATTATTGCTGGTTATAAACTCGCTCATGGCGCAATGGTGGGGAACTGGTCCACGTGTTTTCCCGGCACTATTTCCGACTGGAGCTGGGCAGAACTTTGACATTTTTGGAGCACGACTGAGGTACTCGACTATCGGCGTGTGGGCTTTATTATTTGTAGTCCTCATTTGCCTGATTTTTTTATTAAAGAAAACACGGATTGGGCTTGCATTTAGAGCTGTATCTGTAAACCAAACCAACTCAGAACTTGTGGGAATCCCCGTGGGAAGAATCCTGATGTATGGCTGGGCTTTGGCGGCGGGTTTCGGTGCTTTAGCGGCATGTATCTGTGCAAACTCAGTCCTACTGGAGCCGAGCATGATGCTACGGGTCCTTGTTTATGCCTTCGCAGCTGCAACATTGGGTGGACTGGATTCTCCTAAAGGAGCGCTTGTAGGCGGAGTGATAGTTGGCATGAGCCAGACTTTAATACCGGCTTACGTGCCATTTATCGGGTTCGAGTTAAGCGTTCTGCCGGTGCTGATAGCAATGACAGCGGTACTCCTCGTCAGACCAGCTGGTTTATACGGCACAAAACGAATAGAGCGCGTCTGATGCGCGGAAGTGTCAGAATAAAGCCGCTGCAAAGCATCGCCGTAGTTCTAATTACGACTTGGTTAGTTTGCTTACCTTTTGTCAGCACCACCACGGAACTCAGGCAACACACGCAAGTGATCATCGCTGTGTTGGCTGTGCTGGGAGTCAATATTGCGACCGGGTACGGGGGAATGATTAGCTTAGGACACGGCGTCTTCGTTGGTATTGGAGCTTTTGCTACCGGCTATTTTGTTGACGAGATGTCACTTCCATGGATTCTGGCGATATGTATGGGCATAGTCACGGCATCGCTTTCGGGCGCGCTTGTAGGCATCCCCGCGCTGCGCATTAAGGGGATTCACCTAGCTCTTTTAACCCTTTGCATGGCGATAGTTTTCCAGCCGTTAAGTAAAAGATTCCCGGCGTTTACAGGAGGAGTTAGCGGTAAGGCGATCGAGGCTCGCTTTGAGGCTCCCCTATGGCTTGGGGATAGCAGGATGGCCTCAGCTGTTTACCGATATGTCTTTTGTATCTTGGTAGTTCTGTTTGCCCTTGGCTTGACGTGGAACTTGGTCAACAGTCGAGCCGGCAGAGCGATGAGAGCTCTGCGGGACAATGATACTGCCGCAGCAATATATGGAGTCAATTTAGTTCGTACACGGGTCATCACGTTTTCTATCAGCGCTGGGCTCGCCGGTTTGGCCGGAGCGCTGCAAGTGGTTCTGGTTCCCTACGTTTCTCAGGATAATTACACGGTGCAAGAATCACTGGTCGTATATGCAACGGCGGTGATAGGCGGTTTAGGTTCGATTTGGGGATCAGTCCTTGGTGTCATAGCGAGAACCGGGTTCGGAGCTTTAGGCGAACGTCTCTCTGGAGTAGATGGCTTTGGCTTCGTGAGCGAATTTTTTGAGCTTCTTGATGAGCAAGCTTTTGTTTTCGGCGTTGGCTTGATCGCTTTGACCTTCATCTTCCCCCGGGGTTTAGCTGGCATTGGAACAAAAAATAAGCAGCAAACGGGTAACTAAATAGCAATGTCATGCGGTTGCTATTTTAAGAAAACGATTAATCAGGTAAAAACTGATTGACCACTTAGTTGTAATACTTTCGTAACTAAACAATCGATCATTAGATAAGTGACATGGGATAAAAATCAAGGTGGGTGTCGCTAAGGGTGCCATGTAGACATCTTGTTTAAAATTAAAAATATTTTAAGACTGGGGGCCATCGAGCAAATGTTTGATGGCCCCAGCTATTTTGCAGCGAAATTACTCATGGATATGGACGTATTTCGAGATATCTAAAAATATCTGTTCGGTGCCTATGTTTGCCTGAGCGGCGTGGTCGCTATGCTTGTCGTCCATGGCGATTGCGTATCGTCTATAAGGCCCCCATCGTCTAGCGGCCTAGGACACCACCCTCTCAAGGTGGCGGCACGGGTTCGAATCCCGTTGGGGGTGCGAACGGTGTTAGCAGCTTTGTATGCTCTCAGCAAAATTGCAGCGTTGGTGGAGATGCTGCTTCACTATGATTTACGAATAAACGAAAAGCTTATGAATTCTTTATGCTCAAATTTTTAAGAGCGCCGTGAGGCGTTGGTTTTCTACTAAGGGTAATGTCAACTGAGTTCGCTATAAAAGGTTCAGTAAATAGATGACTACTTGGCACAAGCACTTACCAGCAGGTATGAATGCTCCAGATTTTGAGCTTGAATCGACTGAGACTCTTCCTTCGTTGTGGCTGAACGTCTGGAGAAAGAGTCCGCAGCGAAATGTCCTTTACGACGAGGAATCTGGTTGGATAACCGGGGGTGACCTGTTGCGTCGCTCAGAACTAGCAGCGAGAAAGCTTTCAGCAGCGGGGATTGTTCCGGGCGACAGAGTTGTTTTGAGTGGACCCAGCTCCACCGATTTGGTTATCTGTCATGTAGCGATATTGCGGCTCGGTTGTGTTGTCGTTCCTGCTAACGGTGCCTACAGAGAAGAAGAAATCAAACATGTAATCCAGGACTCTCGACCATCAGCTGCGATTGTGGATAATTCTGCGTGGGAGCCTTGGATCAAGAATATCAATTCCGCGATAATCGTAACTAGCTCGAAGATGTCTTTGCCTGACGGCCCGCCTATTCCGCTGGACCAAGTTGATGCTGGGGATCCTGCGTATATTGGATATACCTCCGGGACAACTGGCAGACCTAAGGGAGCTTTATTATCGCATCAGAATTTAGTGAGCTCGGTTCGAGCTCTTGAATTAGCCTGGCGATGGGTTAAGGATGACACCCTCATATTGACTTTGCCGTTGTTTCATATGCATGGACTTGGGGTAGGTATCCACGGAGGTTTGACAGTCGGTTGTAAAATTATTCTTCAAAGAAATTTCGATCCGGTAAAAGTTATCGAAGCGAGTGAACAGTTTGAGGCATCGATGTTTTTCGGTGTTCCAACTATGTATAGTCGGCTTGTTGAGTCCCCTCGTGCTCACGAACTGAAACGGCTACGTTTGTGCGTTTCTGGGTCCGCTCCGTTACCAGCTGATCTGCATATGAAGTTTGAAGAAATAACTGGCCAAAAAGTTATCGAGAGGTATGGCATGACAGAAACTGTCATGCTCGTATCGAACCCATATGACCTAGAGCGTCGCCCTGGTTCCGTTGGATTTCCATTACCTGGAGTAGAAGTGAGATTGTCTAAAGAACTTTCCGAAATAGAAGTGAGCGGTCTTAATATTTTTGAAGGCTACTGGGAAAACCCTGACGCGAATAGCGAAGCGTTTAATGATGGCTGGTTTAAGACTGGCGACATTGGACAACTAGATGATGATGGTTACTTATCTATAGTTGGTCGTGCTAAAGAGTTGATTATTTCTGGTGGGTACAACGTATACCCAAGAGAAGTAGAAGACGTTTTGAATCAGCATTCAGATGTAATGGAATGTGCTGTTGTTGGCGAAATGAGCGATGAATGGGGAGAAACCGTAGTGGCATATATTGTTTCTCACCGACAATTTGATGATGAAGAACTCAAACTATTTGCTGGTACTTATCTGGCGGACTTTAAGAGGCCCAGAGTTACATACAGAGTAGATGCTCTCCCTCGTAACGCTTTAGGAAAGGTTCAAAAACATCGACTAGTAGGGGGAAAGGTGACTGATTAAACGCTGTGCCGGCTGTCCATAGCAGCGAGCCTTGATGACTGTGCTGTCTCATCATCGAAATAGGTTTGACTTTTACGCTCGGCAACGACTCTCTCGTTGTACGTCTGGATTTCTAAATCTCGATATTCGCTAGTCCAGCCAAGTTCTGCAGCCATCAAAGAAGCCGCATCAGGAGCCGCATCAGACGCACGATCCCAAGACTCGATTGATAGACGGGTTCTTCGAGTTAATACATCCTCTAAATGGAGCGCACATTCAAATCGGGCAGCATGAACTACTTCGGCTCGTAGATACGGATAACCAGGCGATAGTTGCTCTATTAACTCGGGCGATTCGGCAATGATGTCGAATACTTCATGTATCCGATCTCCGTGCCGATCAAGGAGGTGTCTTGCAGTGGCAACGTCGATGTTGTTCTCTGTAGCTAGAGAGATAATTTTTTCTTCTAACTTAAGAAAATTCGCTGCTCCGATAAGCCGTATTTCCTTTGTCTTACTCGGAGAAACCCAGCGAGGAACTTCGGTAACAGCGGCATTGACTGCATCACTTGCCATTACCCGGTATGTCGTATATTTGCCGCCAGCTATTGAAACAACCCCTGGTGTGGGATGAAACACATGATGCTCGCGACTCAGCTTTGCGGTGTCGTTTGACTCTCCAGTAAGCAGCGGTCTGAGGCCGACATAAACACCCTGAATGTCGTTTGTGTCGAGCTTGTTCTCTAAGAGCTCATTCACACGCTTCAACAGGTAACTAATATCATTGCTAGTTGCAGCTGGATGAGCTCGGTCTAGGTCCCAATCAGTGTCTGTGGTGCCAATAATCCAGTGATCACTCCATGGAATAATAAACAAAACACTTTTCTCTGTTCGAGATACCAGACCAGTTGACGATTTTATTCGGTCTCTGGGAACTACGAGATGCACGCCTTTAGATGAGCGGACCTTTTTTTGGCTAGTCTCGGTGGTATTGTCATGCGCTAACTGCTCGACATCGTCAGTCCAGACTCCCGTAGCATTTATAACACAGCTAGATCTGACTTCTATACGGCGACCAGATTCTGTGCAAACAGCTTTAACTCCAACGACTTTGTCACCGTCTTTTAAAAAGTCTACTACTTGTGTAGAAGTCAGGATGTGGGATCCATACCCTGCGGCCGTGCGAGCTACAGAGATTGTGTAACGAGAATCATCGGTGAGAGCATCCGAATAGATAATCGCGCCGCAGCCCTTCACCATTTTTATGTCTGGAGATAAATGTTTCACCGCTTTTGGTCCGACGTGTCGATGGCGTGGTAATGAATTACGAGTACCAGCGGCGAATAGATCATATAGGCCAATCCCGAACCCGACGTAGATGCGTTCCCAGAACCGGTGTTTAAGCGGGTATAAAAAAGAAACCGACTTCACGAGATGTGGAGCGATTTCTTTAGTCAGCAAGTTCCGTTCTCGTAAAGCTTCAAGAACGAGCCTGAAATTGAGCTGTTCGAGATATCTGACTCCGCCGTGAATCAGTTTTGAAGAGCGACTGGAGGTACCAGAAGCTAAATCTCGCTGTTCGAACAGAGCAACAGTTAGACCTCGACTGGCTGCGTCAAGAGCACATCCTACTCCTGTGATGCCGCCGCCTATGATAATCAGATCAACGTGATTACCATCAATAGCATCGAGAGACACAGCTCGTTGTTCTGGCCCTAACCGGTCACTTGCCACATTTATAAGGCTAGGACTGAATTTAGGAAAGCCCTGCTTTTTGAGGAAAACACAATCTAGGCTGTAGGTGTTGTGGATCGAATGGAAAGAGTAACAAAGCTATTAATGTTCTTACTGAGTTCTTCGCGCCCGATGACCAGGGATGAGATACTAGAGCGATCAGAGTTATATGGCCCAAGTAATGAATCGGAAAGAAAAAAATTTCGACGTGACCGTGAGACGCTTGAAAGTGCAGGCATAGAAATCAGAACTGAGGTGGGACTTGGGGAACAAGCTGGATCAACACTGTATGAAATTCTGGAGGAAGATTATTTTCTTCCTGATCTAGGACTTAGCGTGAAAGAGCAGCTAGCGCTGGAGGTAGCTGCATCAATGGTTCAACTAGATACAGCATGGGATGAGCAAGCTCTTATCAAAATAGCTGATGGGGAGCCATTGCCTCCCTCTCCAGCAGTTGCTCAACTAGCTGCAAGCGCGGGTATCGAAAAACTTTATGAGGCAGTAAGAAGCAGAGCTAAGGTCTACTTTGACTATCGAGGCGTTTCGCGAGAGGTGGAACCCTACGGCCTTCTCCACAGAGGAGGTAATTGGTACCTACATGGTTCGGACTCAGAAGAGCGGAAAAACTTCAAAGTCATTCGAATACAAGGCGAAGTTAAATTGGGGGAAAAAGGTGGCTTCCTCGCCCCGGCTGATTTTGATGCTGCTAATGCAATGTCATCTGACCCATTGCTTATAGGTGAAGAAACAGAAATTCTCGCAACGGTTAAAGTTGACGCGTTTATGGCGAAACGTGTCGCAAGGACCCGCGGCAGGATTGTAAAAACAAATCCAGATGGATCCATTCTCCTAGAGATCCCGGTTCGCAACCCGATGGCTTTTCGATCTTGGCTACTTGGGCTCAGAGATCATGCTGTAGTAGTTGAACCGAAAGAAGTTCTTGAAGACACTATCCAATGGTTAACTGAAATTAAAGGCCACTAGTGCAGCGCGAAACCGTTGAGAGCCGTTTGCCGAGGATCTTGGCCATGGTGCCATGGATAGTTGAACGAAATGGGGCTTCTATTGAAGAGGTAGCTGCACGCTTTAACCTCAACGAGGAGCAAGTCGCAGCTGAGTTGCTAGCGGTGCAGCTTTATGAAATTCCTCCATACGGGCCCGACAACATGTTAGGCATAATAGTAGATGAGGATGGGTGGGTAGGGGTCGAAGCACCGTTGTTCACTCGAGCCCGACGGTTCTCACCACAGGAAGGGTTCGGCCTATTAGCTACGGGGAAAGCTGCGCTAGAAATACCAGGTGCTGACTCAGACGGTGCTTTAGCCAGCGCTATAGAAAAATTAGAGAACGTAATTGGTCAAAGAACTTCACTCGCCATCGACTTAAATGCACCTGATATTTTTGAGCAGCTTCAAATTGCTACAGAAGCTAAAAACAGACTTCAGATTGATTACTACAGTAAATATCGTGATGAAATTAGCACGCGGGTTATAGATCCATTTGAACTTGTTGCGCGTGATGGTCGTTGGTATCTGCGGGCTTATTGTCTAGTAGCTAAAGGCCATCGAACTTTCAGGATAGACAGAATTGATAATGTTGCTGAGACGGGCGAGACTCATGAAAGTATTGATCCTGGACACGAAGCGTTTGTACCGGGAAGCGATTCGGTGATCGTGAAGATCGCGGTTGCGGCTGATAACGCATGGATCCTTGAAGCCTACCCGCTTGAGTCAGTCGTAGAGAATAATGATGAGCTGATTATTTCTATCGCTGTTACAGGAAAAATGTTTCTGGAGACTTTAATGCTGAGGCTTGGTTCTAGCGCTCGACTAATTGATGATGGAGGATATGGAAACGTTGCAGTGGAGGCGGCTAATCGTCTTCTTTCTAAATATCTTAGGTAGTTGAGGAATTGCAGGCAGTTCCAATTGGAGCACTTGTCAGCAGAGAAGATTGGTAATTGCAGATGATCTCTACACGTGCCAGAGTCAGGTCAGTGTTTGGCGCAGCTGTTCGAGCATTGTCTCGAACTCTTAGTAGCGCTGCGGCAATTGGGCCTTACGATGGTCCGGCAAAGCGATATGGCTTGTTTGGTCATGGCAGCATCATCGGTTGGCCCGCTGGGAATCAGTATGGAGAGCGTTGGATTCATATAGGCAAAGACACCTTAATTTCTTCACACGTGACGCTCTCGGCGGGAATGATGCCTGGTCAAGAGATGCTTACAGACCCAGTCGTCATAATCGGAGATAGGTGCTTAATTGGCCGAGGAACAGCGATAGTGGGCCATTACCGCATCGATATTGGTGATGATGTGTTTACTGGCATGAATGTGTATATAACTGATCAAAATCATGGCTATGAAGAACTGAATATACCTATTGGTATCCAATCGCCAAATGATGATCCTGTAGTCATAGGGTCAGGCAGTTGGATTGGGTCTGGCGCTGTTATATTGCCCGGCGCGAGGATAGGGCGACACTGTGTTATCGGGGCGAATTCGGTTGTCCGAGGAGAGGTGCCAGATTTTTCGGTTGTTGCTGGAGTTCCGGCGAAGGTTATACGTTTTCATAATGGAGAACGCTGGACACGTCCCTAAGACTCCCGGGAAGTATTGAATTTATTTAGGGTGTGCTACTCCCAATGAAGATCGGAGACTACTGCGTAATGATCAGAGGCAATAACTCCGTTAACGGGTTTATCCCCGGCTAAATAAGTTGCAGTAGGATTTCCTAATGGTTTAGGTCGTGGCCAAGAAACGAAAATATAGTCAAGTCTTCTTTGTGGCCATGCTGGGTTCACGACGTAGGGGTTGTTGCGGTCCCAGGTGTAGCCAGGGCTTTCCTGACATTGCGGCCACGCGTCGGACATAACTAGCCCTGGTATAGGTGGTGGGGCTTCTCCAGTTAGAAGCCTTATCTCGTCTGAAGTTGGGATTGAGTTAAAGTCTCCGGCGAGTACAACTGGAAAACCATTTAGATCTCGTAATTCATCGACGAGTTCTAGAACGGCTTTTACTTGAGTTTGGCGCACTGAGCTTAGATCGAAACGGTGATCAAGATGAGTGCAGACAACTGGTATAAGCTTCTCTTCCCGCAATATTTTAGCGGTCAGAGCATATCTTCGTCCTGGACCATCAAGCGGCGGAAGATGGTGGCTAGAAGATTCTTGAATCGGAAATTTTGAGAGAATGGCATTTCCGAAAGAATGTCCTTTGTACCAGTGTTCTGGAGTTCGCACGTGATGCATGTGGAGTTTTGCAGCAATTTCTGCGGCTTGATCAACTCCGCTTTCTTCACTCCAAATTTCTTGCAAACAAATAATGTCTGCGTCAATGTTTTTCAATGTTGTCAAAATGGCTGGTTGACGCTCTTCCCATGGGCCAAATCGCCACCAAAGATTCCAAGTAACTACTCTCACGTTATTAAATCTAGTAGCTAGGTCTAGCTGAAAGGCCAAGGATGGTCGTATCTTGGAATCGATGGTGGATTCAAATTACAGTCTTGGTAGCTTGCCTGAACTTTTTCAGAATTTAGGGCAAGTAGTGGTGTGTAAACAAGATGGCGATTTGGCAATGGATATTGCCGATTTGGAAGAAATCGTTGACCGACTCTGCCAAGGATTAGAAGAGTGGGGTGCTAAGCCCGGTGATCGTATTGCGGTCTGGTTACCTAATGGTGTGCCTTATATAGCTTTAATGTGGGCAACATCTCGTTTAGGATTAGTCCTTGTCTCTATTAATACTCGATATCGAAGTAGTGAGGTGGCGGACATAGTTGGACGCTCAGGAGCTCGACTCCTGGTTGTTGACCCAGGCTTCCTGGGAATAAACTTTCGAGGAATTCTTGCTGAGATCAAGCAGAGTGATTTATTGCTTGAGGGCGTAATAAGCCTTGATGACAATATTGAGTTGACATGGCCGACGATCAGATGGAGTGATCTAATCAGATCTGAGCGGTCCTCGATTGACCGTTCAGATCGAGATTTACCTTGGATTGTTTTTAGTACCTCGGGTACAACGAGCCAACCAAAGCTGGTCCTTCACAACCAATCTGGACCAGCTGATCATGCCCGAGATTTAGCACCTACTTTTGGGCAAGTCGCAATGGCAGCGGTCCCAATGTGCGGTGTATTTGGTTATTCGATGCTTCTTGGAGCTATGGGAGCTGGCTCAGATTTGATAACAATGCCAATTTTTGATGCTGATCTAACCGGAACGGCTATCGAGAAATATGGAGTAAACACTTTCCATGGTTCAGATGAAATGCTCGCTCGGATTATTCAGGTAGGAACCGACCTAAGTTCATTAGATGCGGTCGGTTATGCGCGTTTTAATAATGCGTTGGAGAATGTTCCTGAAGATGCTGCCAAAGCTGGGCTAAACGCTATTGGGCTATATGGCATGAGCGAAGTACATGCACTTTATTCACGCCGGAGTCTTCAACCCAAGGAAAAAATGTCTATTCCGGGAGGGAGTCTCGCCTCTGTTGAAGCTTCTGCCAGAGTAGTCGACCCTGATACCAACAAGGTCTTAGGAATTGGAGAAGAAGGAGAACTGCAGCTGAGGGGCCCCTCGCTCTTCGCTGGCTACCTTGCTAACGGAGGGGAAGACATAGATAGCACTTTAACATCTAAGCATTTTGATTATGACTGGTTCAAGACAGGTGATCTTGCGAGAATGGAAGATGAAGTTACCTTTGAGTATCTAGCGCGACTGGGAGATGTCCTACGGCTCGGAGGATTTTTGGTAAACCCGGCGGAGATAGAAGAGTGTCTTCTGAGTCAGGAAGGCGTAAATGCAGTTCAGGTTGTTGGCGTAGATTTGTCGAGTGGCCCAAAAGCTGTCGCATTTGTTGTGTCAGAACAAACTATTGATGCGCAAAAACTTCGTACTGAATGCCGTAGTAGGTTAGCGAGTTTCAAAGTTCCAGCTTTAATTATCCAGTTGAAAGAATTTCCCACTACCGAAAGTGCGAATGGAACCAAAATACAAAAAGTCCGGTTGAGAGATATAGCAATTGAGGCATTAAGTAATAACTAACACCGCCGGTGTCCCATGACCGTTCTACACTCACTGAGGTGCTTCTATATTCCTATGGGTTTAGTTCTAAGAACTCCACCGTTCCATTGAGGGCATACGCGTTAGCTAGGTTGGAAGAATTTTAATGAGCGATGATCGCCAAAGAACAGCAACCTCCTCTTTTGGAGTTTCTCGCAGAGAAGGACATGATTCATCTGCTTTCTACGCCAGGTTCACTCCACCTATTCTTTCTGATGATGATTTAATAAACCAAGCCCCAGATTTAGGCGACGGGTGTTTAGTCGGTGATTCCCGCGATATGCACCAATTGCCAGACGCTTGCGTAGCTTTAGTCGTCACCTCACCGCCATATTTTGTGGGAAAAGAATACGAAGATTCTATAGCCGCTACTGGTGATTCTCGAATTCCAAATAGCTATTTTGAGTACCTTTCGATGCTTGAATCTGTGTTCGCTGAATGTGTGCGGGTCCTAGAGCCTGGTGGACGATTCGCAATCAATGTAGCGAACCTAGGAAGAAAGCCGTATCGGAGCTTATCGGCTGACGTAATTCGAATTCTTGAAGATCTTGGGTTGCTGCTTCGAGGAGAAATCATTTGGCAGAAGAGCAAAGGCAGCAGCGGTTCATGCGCCTGGGGATCATTTCGTAGCGCTGCGAATCCATCATTGAGAGATACTACGGAACGAATAATAATAGCTAGCAAGGGACGCTTCGATCGGGCAAAGTCTCCAGCAGAAAGATTAAAATTAGGCTTACCGAACTCGAGCACTCTGCCAACCGACGAATTCATGGAAGCGACATTAGATGTTTGGGACATGCATGCTGAAAGTGCGCGTCGGGTGCAACACCCAGCGCCATTTCCAGTTGAGTTGCCAAGACGCCTAATTGACTTATATACGTTTGAAGGTGATGTGGTGCTTGATCCCTTTATGGGTTCGGGCACAACTCTGGTGGCATCAGTACTTACTGATCGTCGAGGAATCGGATACGATCTTGATTCTAATTATGTTGATGTAGCGCGAAATCGGGTAATGACAGCGAGAGCGAGAGCTTGGGCTCACCGGCAGCCTGCCGGACAACAGCCACCATTTCCAGAAATTGCTGAGGCCTTAAGTGCAGTAACAGATGAAGAGATAGCGGCTGATAGTTTTCAACGACAAGCTACTCGCGAGGGTAAGAAAGCCCAAGATATCGCAATGGGCGTGATCGAAAATTGCGGTTTTGTTATGTTGCAAAAAAACGCGAAAGTTCCTCGCGCCGGTGTGCAATATAATTTTAAAGTTGAGGACGAAGCTGGCGGTGAATGGTGGATAGATGTTTCGGGAGCATTCACTACTGTTCGGCCCGGTTTGCTCAGAATAGATACTATTTGGAAAACATTGGGAAGAGCATCTGTTCTGAAGGCATATGACCCTGCAGCGAAAATACTTATTTTAACTTCGCACCTTCCGCGTAGCGGAAGTGAAGGCGATAAGGCTATGAGAGCAGTCAGTCCGTTTACTATTTTTGATGCTATTCCGATGTTTGATGATGAGGCTCAAGAACGCCTGCGTAGCTATGCGGCCGGAGGAGCGACAGTCCCGTTGCCTGGTTTTTGGAAATCGACTGAGATAGTTAATGGACTGGCCTGATGCTTGGAGTTGCTTATGCAGTAGTTCGAAGCGAGCCTCCCGAAGTCTTCCTTGCTACAGATGTCGAAGTTCTTCACCGGGTTCTTGCAGCTGAGTTAGTTGCTCGAGCTGCATCTGGAACTTTTGATATAAATGAGTTAACTGAGTTACGAGAAGCGTTATTAGAGGAAAGGTGGGGTGACGCAGTTTCGAGGTGGATAGCATGTTCTGGCATAGAAGTTGATGTATACACTCACCTTCATGTCTACAGCAGCGAAGATTTGCCGCCCGATTTGATTGGTGCTCAAATTCAGTTTTCTCCACTCTTTCAGTAGTAAAGTTTCAAGCAAATTACAGGTTGATTTGGTTATCGAAATGTCATGTAGATGACTCTTAGAGCAATAGCCGTAAGAGTCATTTTGAAAATTACGGCGAATTTTTCTTCGCTGACTTTGTCTGAAATCTTTGTGCCTGCCCAGCTCCCGCACACCACAGCAGCAAAGCCGATACAGATCAACGATGCGTAGGGCCTGTAGCTAAAGCTTGTACTTGCGAATAAGCCAACTTTGACTAAGTGCCCGAGTGTTTGAGCGCAAGCAAAAGTAGCGATAGTCGCTGCTTTGACTGCGAGATGACTCCGGAATACAGGAGCGATCGCTGGCCCTGTCACGCCGAACGGAATATTTAAAAAGCCAGCGCATGCCCCTAGAGGGATAAACGCGTTGAGCCCATGCCCAAGAAGTCGGCTAAGGCCTTCGAGAACAGTTGGCTTCCAGACCACTATTAGAGCAAATACCGCAATAGCCACTCTCCCTCCAGAACGTGGAAACAAATCGGCGGCAAGTAGGCCCAAAACGCCAGCCGGTATCAAAAATAAGGCGAATCGCCAAACTATGCTCCACCTAATGTGTTTTCGGCGCATGACAGCGCGAGAGGAGTTGGATGCGACCTGAATCAGCGCGTGCACCGGGATAGCATCCGTTGGGTCAAGGAACTGTAAAAGCACGGAGAGAAGAAGAATACCCCCGCCCAGGCCGGCGATGGCAGCGATTGTGGACCCAAAAAATGCTGATAGGCCAATGACCAGTAGCTCAGGTTCTGGCATCTCTATTCAATCTGTTCGCGGTTGATGAAGAATAACTCGGCGAGTTGGCTCATTTAAGACGATGTAGTAGAAAATAAAAAACGTAAAGAAATGCTTTAGATCCTTGACCTGGGGCCGTTTCAGTAGTCGAATTACATTTATGGAATTCGTGTAAGTCACGAATCGTAATTATGAGGAGACTCGCATGGCCAACATGTCAAAGTCAGACGTGCTTAGTGCGGTAGCAGACGCAGCCGGCTGCAGCAAGACCGAAGCAGAAGCTGCCATTGAAGCTTTCTTTGGGGCGGTAGTCAATGCTGCTCAAGGTGGAGATTCCGTCGCGTGGCCAGGAATTGGTAAATTCTCGCTTTCTGAACGAGCAGCGCGAACTGGACGAAATCCCCAAACAGGGGAGCAGATCCAAATATCTGCAAGTCGAAGTGTTAAATTTTCAGCTGCGAAAGCTTTGAAAGACACAATGAACGGCTGAAGTTTGTAGATAATGATTTTAATGATTTTAAGGATTGAGGTTTAGGCCTCAGTCCTTAAAATTTTTTGCAGAGCTATTCGACTAACGGGCATTGAAACATAGCTTATAGATCTGTAATTAATTTGAATAGTTCTGCGGCTTCTAGGTCACACATAGAACCATTTTTATTCAAATCAGATGCGATAGCAGCAGAAAATTTTGCTATCGCAGCATCGTCATCATCACCATTAATTTTGTGTGTCGTCTCGAACTGACTCTTATGCTCAAGTAGCGCGTCCACTTTAGCCTTGTGCCATCCTTGTACGTTTTCTGCGTGATCTGGCTCGTCAGCTTCAAACAAGAGAAGGGCATCTGGGCGGTGTGGCTCAAGGCCGTGTTCTTGAAAAAAAAATGGGTCGCGAGCACCGACAATTCCTTCGATTGCCAAGAGGCCTGCATGGCGATGGTCAGGGTGTAGTCGATAGCGCTTCCAGGGGTCGTGAGCCAAAATTACTTCAGGTTGTATGTTGCGAATGACGAATGCGACCTCACTCCTTGTCTCTATGTCACTCGATAGTTCGCCATCTGTGTGTCCTAAAAAAACTATTTGCCCAGTGGCCCCGAGCGATTGAGCTGCATTACGTTGTTCTCTCTCACGATCCTGGATTAATTGGTTTTGATCACAGTTCGGATTCCAGGTGCCCTTGGAACCGTCGGTGCAGATCAAATAGTTCACTTCAGTGCCTAAATTGGCCCATTTTGCAAGAGTGGCACCGCATTGAAATTCAGCGTCATCTGGATGGGCGACCACAACAAGTGCTGAAGTAGGTGCAGGTAAGTCGATATTCATGGCGTCCTTGGTTTAAGGAAAGTCAAGAGGTCCTCTGGTGTATCAACATCCCATTGCAGTTCAGGAATTTGAAGAATCTCTAGATTTAACCCGTGTTTCTTTGTTTCATCAATATGTGCTGAAAGCGAATTCTGACCGTATCTAAAATTAAAGTTGCTCCCAAGTGGTAGAGATAAAACATTAGTTCCAAGTAAATGACGGTCCGGCACGATACTGACTGTGTTGGGCCTGCCGATACCAGCAAATGATTTTGCGAGAGGCAAGTCAGAATGAGCGATCAGAACATGGCCGATATTAGTATCGAGCTCCTTGACAGCGCCTGATATCGAGTGGTTTAAGCCTTCTTGATTGACCCATAATACATTGACATTATTTGATTCTGCCCATTTCGCCACCTCATGGTCATTGCAGACAATGTAAATATCAAGTGGCCTCGCTGCTTTTATAACTTGAGATGCCATTCTCTTAGCTAGAGCTTCACGTTTGTCTGGTGTGAGTTCTGGGGCAAGGCGACGTTTGGCTCTGCGAAAATCTTTTATTGGTATCAGAACAACAGGAACAGTTGGGTTATCTAAAACCGTGCCGGATTGATTCATCTTAAGGAGTCTATTGAGGGAAGGAAGCACTCATAGTGTTACGGTGACTTCATCCGGTCTAGATTTTTTGTGACTAAAATGAAGACCCACCTCAACAATTTTTGTGAATGAGCTAATTTGCGTTTTTTAACTCAACGAAACCGAGTCCAAGAGATAACTGAAGCTCACATTCCTCCACCTGATTGGGTTCAGCCGTGGTGGTTAGCTCGACAACGAGATCCTGAGTCAGGCGCGTATTATCCAAGCGTTTCCGGTGTCAAAAATGCTGTAGGTAGATCATGGACTCTGATTGGTAATCTTGATAGTGACTATCGGGTAGCCGTTGATAGACGAGGGTTGATAGCTGCCCGGCCAGGTTCTTGGTCTTTGGACTGGTGGGTCCGTGCTTCAGAGCAATGGGTGTTTCCGTCAACTCAAGCGGGTACACGGCAGCGGATAGTGGATGGGTCACCTGTTATTGAGACGACTTTGCGTGTTGCGGGCGGCGATGTAGTCCATCGCGTATATATGGCAAAGGTAGAAGCCGAATCTGTGGTCTTTGAGATTGAAAATCAAACTACTGGACCAGTAGCACTTGCTTTAGCTATAAGGCCTTATGATCTTCAAGGCGGAGGAATGATCAAGTCGATCGAACTAGACGAAGACGTAGTTACAGTCGATGGTGTCGCAGCGGTTCGCTTTAGTCGGAACCCGGGCGAGCTAGTCGTAGGTAAAGAAGGCACCGATTGCGCTGCATTATTGTCCGATGAACTAACCGGTTCTACTGGAGTAGTGTGCCTCAAAGGTAGAGCGAATGCCGCAGCGGTATTCCCGCTGGTACACGGGGCTACGTTCAGGGGAGTGCTCCCACGAGAATCGTTAGGCAATAAGAGGGCAATCGATCGATTGCCCTCGGCTCAGCAAGTTGCGAGTGGATGGGGCCAACACGCAGTAAGCGCCTGTCGAGCGGTAATTCCGGCTGGTCGTTTTGCCGATGCTTTTGATGCTGGCCGCCAAAGTCTGTTGCTGGCTGGTATTGGTAATGATTTGAGCCCAGCTCCATTCGGCCCTGAAATATCTGCCGAAGACGATTGTGACACGTTGATAGCGATAGCTGAAGCTGGATACGAATCCATGGCCCAAAACGTGTTAATTGGTCGCGCTCAGCAACAGAACCAACTGGGTTCGGTGAGGCTAAGGAATAAAGACTTTACAGCCGAAACATTGATAGCGATGGAGCGAGCATTCGCACTCTCTGCGGACGAAGCACTTATGTACGCACTTTCGGATCTTGCTACTGATGGAGCGCGATGGCTCATAGCCCAGCCTGATGCTGCAAAAGCAATTAGAGGTTTAGAGGCAGCCTTAGCCCTTCTTCTACTCCTCAAAGCCGATTCAGCGGCCTTTGAGTTAAACAAAATTATCAATAAGTTATTAGATAAACACCCTCAACAAAATAATGAAATAGAACAGCCAGGTGCCCCCATCGAAGATGACCGATCGCTAGGAATTGACCTGCTTCGAACTTCGAAGGCAGCTTTCAATAATGTGGTCAGCGCTCCGGAACTGGCCTTAAGACAGTTGGAAACAGTTCTAGATTACGCTTCGCCGACATGGTCTTGGCCAACCTTTGCTCACCCGAAGCTAAGAACAGGAACTGCTGGCACTGGTCATGATTTACGAGTTTCAGCTTGGCTAGTTCGGACCATTAGGAGAATGCTCGTAGATGATTTTGATAGTGAAGCGAAACTCCTACGTCTAGCAACAGTTTGGCCTGATAGCTGGATAGGTCATGGAGTAGAAGTACACGGTATGCCAACTAGGAACGGAAAAGTGTCCTGGGCAGTACGTTGGCATGGCGACCGGCCTGCCTTGCTTTGGGAGGTTGAGAATGGTTCAGAAGATTTGGTGATAATGAGCCCTGGGCTTGATCCAGCTTTCCGTGGATCAGGTCCTCGTGGGGAAGCTTTGTTAACTTTCGATAACCCAGTTGGAACAAAAAATGATATAGATCCTGCTACTCAAGTTACGTTTGTGAATCCAGTCAATGACAGTTTTACCTAGTGCCTGAGTAGAAAAAACATGATGTAGCGACTTAAAAGTTTAACCTGGGTTAATGGTTAAGAAAGTTTCTGCGCCAACTTTAATTGAGGAGCGTAAATGTTGGGCTCTCGGTGAAAAAGTAGTCGTTGGCGTTGACGAAGTTGGGAAAGGAGCATGGGCAGGTCCTCTGAGCGTAGGAGCAGTCGTGGTACCTTCCGATCACCGTCTGAATGGTATTCGTGACTCAAAAATGCTTAGCGCTGAGCAGCGTGAAAAACTATATGAACGCATAGATAAATGGGCGCTAACCTGGTCCGTTGGTCATGCCTCGGCGCGAGAATGCGATGAGTTGGGGATGTCGCAGGCACAAATCCTAGCTACTAAACGCGCATTTGAGCTACTAGCGATCGAGCCGGATCGAGTTCTTTTAGATGGTAAGTGGAACTACGTAGATTGGGTTCCGTGCACAACCTTGGTTGGAGGAGATGCAAGGTCTTTGTCTATCGCCGCTGCATCTGTGATGGCCAAAGTAACGAGAGATCGAATCATGATTGCATCCAGTGATAATTATCCCCAATATGATTTTTGTAACAATAAGGGATATCCAGCTCCTCGCCACCTTGTAGCGTTAGCGGGATATGGTCCAAGTGCTATTCATCGCCGCAGTTGGTCCTATATGAATAATATGGTTTGGTCATCAGAAATTAGAACTTGAACTTCGAATCAAGAACATCTTTTAGACTGGGAAACTCCAACAGATAAATAATCTAATTTTGAGCAGAGTCTTTAGGGAAATAGAGTCGACGTTTAGATTTTATGTCAATAGCGAATTGACAAGCAGCTAGATATTTAGGTTGGATGCTTTGAACCCCTGAAAAGTGATGACCACTGTTGTCTAATGTGAGCATGTTGATTTTTCTGAACACGTTAGAAACAACACGTAGATACTAATTTTTGTGGAGTTAACCATTCCAAAAATATGAATGTACCAGACTCAATCTCGGCTTGTTCTCAAAGCTAGTTTGTGGTGGCTAAGATTTTTGAGTCCCGACTTTGATTTCTTTGAATGGGCTAGTTGTGTCGATACCGGGTTCTTTTGGAAGCCCGAGCACACGCTCGCCAACGATATTGCGCATAACTTCATCGGAACCGCCCGCGATTCTCATGGCAGGGTGTCCAAGGACGTAGCCAGCCCAAGAGTATGTGCCCCACTCGCCCGTGTCGGCAACTAATTTTGTCTCCAGCACGTCACTTACAAAGTCACATGTTGCTTGCATCTGTTTCGTTAGGCCCATTTTGGATAAAGACATTTCCGCACCTGGAGTTTTACCGGCCTTCAGAGCATCCATCGTGCGGGTGTTCGACCAAGCAAGTACCTTACCGTAAGTGTAAATGTTCATTAATTGTTGTCGAGCGAGCGCATCTTGGGTTTTGCCGTAGTGACGTAACATAGCGCTTAATTTGGTGTAGCTGCCACCAGTGCCGCCGCTACCAGACCCAATTGAGGCTCTCTCGTTCATTAAGGTAGTGAGGGCGACGCCCCAACCTTTGTTAATGTCACCAAGCCGATGAGTATCAGGGATACGCACATCGGTAAAGTAAACCTCATTAAAATTAGTGCCGCCTGTCATCTGGCGAAGTGGCCTTACCTCCACGCCTTCTGCATGCATGTCGACTACAAAACCAGTTAGACCTTGA
>PCCJ01000118.1 GCA_002731665.1 Actinomycetota bacterium
CAGTTGACAAGGAAACACTTTTAGAATGCACAGATATAGCGTTTCAAGCACCTACAGGATCCAATGTTCAAGGTTGGCATTTCCTGTTTGTCGAAGACCCTGAAAAAAAGCGGCAACTAGCTAATCTTTACGGACAAGGGTATGACCCGTACGTTAGCGCACCGCCGCGCGAGTACCCACCTGGCGACATAAGAGCAGAACGCGCCCAGTTTGTCCGAGGCTCCTCAAAACACCTTAGAGACGTTTTTCACGAAGTTCCCGTTCTTCTAGTCCCGTTAATGCAAGGTCGCATAGAAGGCGAAGATTGTTTCGGTCAAGCATCTAAATGGGGTTCGATAATACCCGCTGTTTGGAGTTTTATGCTCGCAGCGCGAGAACGTGGACTTGGTTCGGCCTGGACAACGCTACATCTGCCATTTGAAAAAGAAGCTGCTGAAATTCTAGGCATTGACTATAATTCGTGGACACAGGTCGGCTTATTTCCAATAGCTCACACGATTGGAACCGACTTCAAGAAGGCGCCTCGTTTAGACACGCAGGGGCTAGTAAGTTTCGACACATTTGGCAATAACTAGCCAGACCAAACGGCTTTAGTCCTCTAAACATCTAAAGTCTTTTAGACACAGGATCTGATCTTAATTACAAAGGAACCCTTATGGCTGTCGCTGCCAGCACTCCAATCGAACTAATCGAAGCGGTCTATTCAAACCTTCCCAAAAATCTCGCTTGGGGCAGATCTAAGCTAGGAAGATCGCTAACGCTCGCCGAGAAGGTACTTATAAATCACTTATCGAACCAGGATCAAGATCTTGAACGTGGCCAAAGCTACGTTGATCTTCTACCTGACAGAGTAGCGATGCAAGATGCCACTGCCCAGATGGCTTGGCTGCAATTTATGACCGCTGGACTTCCTCAGGTTGCGGTTCCAACGACCACGCATTGTGACCATCTAATTCAGGCTCGAGAAGACGGTAAGACTGACCTAGTAGTCGCATCAGAGAACAACGAAGAAGTCTATGATTTCCTTCAAAGTGTATGTGCCCGGTATGGAGCCGGATTTTGGAAACCAGGAAGCGGAATCATACATCAGGTTGTACTTGAACAATACGCATTCCCTGGCGGGATGATGATTGGAACCGATAGTCACACTCCTAATGCCGGTGGCCTCGGAATGATCGCTGTAGGAGTCGGAGGTGCCGACGCCGTAGACGTTATGACAGGTTTCTCTTGGAATGTTCGTTGGCCAAAGAGCATAGGCATCAAACTGACAGGAAGCCTCTCCGGATGGACCGCTCCCAAAGATATAATCCTCAAAGTCGCGGAAGTTCTGACGGTTGAGGGTGGAACGGGTGCGATCGTTGAATACTTCGGCCCTGGAGCAAATTCAATAAGTTGCACCGGTAAAGCAACAATTTGCAATATGGGTGCTGAAATTGGAGCTACTACTTCCCTATTTGGATATGACGAAGCGATGGGAAGGTACCTTAAGTCAACAGGCCGCTCTGACGTAGCCCAAGCAGCTGACAAAGTCGCTGAGCACCTTCGTGCCGATGACGAGGTCACCGAGAATCCGCACAAGTATTATGATCAGGTCATAGAAATAGACCTTTCGTCCCTGACCCCACACATAAACGGACCACACACTCCAGACCTTGCACGCGAGGTAAAAGCATTAGGGTCAGAAGCAGCGGCTAAAGGATGGCCTAACTCAATTAGCGCAGCCCTTATAGGCAGTTGCACTAACTCAAGCTACGAAGATATAACACGAGCAGCCAGTATCGCGCGCGAGGCAGCTCAAAAGGGACTAGCAGTTAAAACTAAGCTATTGATAACTCCCGGATCAGAACAGGTGAGAGCAACAATCGAACGAGATGGACTTCTTGCAGATTTCGAGGCTCTGGGAGCCACAGTTCTCGCCAATGCTTGCGGACCATGCATTGGGCAATGGGACCGTTCGGCAGAAACCGAGCACGAAAAAGGAACACCTAACGTAATCGTTACTTCCTACAACCGTAACTTCCCGAAGCGAAACGATGGAGACCCAGAAACGCTTGCATTTGTTACATCTCCTGAAACCGTAATGGCCCTGGCATTAGCCGGAACGGTTGACTTCGATCCTATAGAGGGAACTCTTACTAACGATCATGGCATTGAGGTCTCGCTCTCTGTTCCAGTCGGAATTGAGCTGCCACCTGATGGCTTTGACCCGGGGGAAAGTACCTTCGTTCCTCCTCCAGTCGATGCAAGCGAAATCACTGTCGCAGTCTCCCCTACGTCTGACCGACTGCAGCTTCTAGAAGCTTTTGAGTCTTGGGATGGTAACGACTACACCGATTTGCCTATCTTGGTAAAGGCTCAAGGAAAGTTCACGACCGATCACATTTCGATGGCTGGTCCGTGGTTAAAATATCGTGGTCACCTTGAGAATATTTCGGGCAATCTGTACCTGGGAGCTGTAAATGCTTTCAGCGGCTACGAAGTTGGTCACGGAAAAAATCAATTGACTGGCGACACCCAAACTTTTCCTGAAATAGCTCGTTCCTACCACCAGGCATCCCAGAACTGGGTTGTTATAGGTGATCAAAACATGGGAGAAGGTTCGAGTCGCGAACATGCCGCTATGGAACCAAGATTCAGAGGTGGACTCGTAGCTATAGCGAGGTCGTTTGCGAGAATTCATGAGACGAACTTGAAGAAACAGGGCATGCTGCCGTTGACTTTCGCAAATCCATCTGATTATGACCGGATCCAAGAGGATGACCGCATCGCAGTTCCGGGGCTCTCAGGTCTCACCCCAGGAGTGCCTCTCACTGTAGACGTAACTAGCGGTAGCGGCGAGGTGTGGTCTTTTACCGCCAACCACACATATAGCGATGAACAGATCGAATGGTTCAAAGCTGGCTCGGCACTCAACGTAATCAAGGCTTCTCTGTAACGTCCTTTGTCGCTCTGGCAACGAGAACCAACCGAAGTCAATTTTAATTCAAAGTCCCGAATGGCTTTGCTATTTGCTAAGACTTTGGGCTTTTACAGACAGCCTCGATGCCATAGATACTCATTTTGCACTTAGCCTAAAAAGAGGAAACCGACCCGGGGGGCGGGTCGGTTTCAGAGGTTTCGCACAGCGGGGGGCGCTTGCGACCTCGGCTGACTGGACTAAGGGAAGTCCTAATCAGTGGGTATTGTTAAGCAACTTTGGGGGAAGTTGTGATCTCAACACTCTTTATATTAGTTACCGATCGGTCATCTATCAAGCAGCAATCATAGATACTTTCCATCTATTTTACAGATAGTAAGTTACGCTTGGGTCATGGATATAAAACAGCTCGACGCCCTAACAGCCGTGGCCGAGTACGGACGTTTCTCAACCGCTGCCCGCGCTCTCAATACAGTTCAATCAAATATTTCGACTCACATCGCTCGACTTGAGAATGAACTCGGCGCAATTCTTATAGATCGAAGCGCAGGTTTATTAACTTCAGAAGGGCAAGTTGTTCTAACCCGAGCACGCCGAATCAACGCCGAACTCGAAGCCATGCGCGATGACGTGGCCTCTATGAGCTCACATGTGACCGGCAAGGTCAGCTTAGGAATTATTGGAGCTACCGGAAGATGGCTTCTCCCTGCACTCCTCGATGACTTAAGCAACCAGTACCCCGACGTGGAAGTAAGAGTTATCGACTCGACCACAACAGCTCTCATCCCATTACTCGAAACCGGCGACATCGACCTGGCTGTCATCAACACGCCATTAACGCATGACGAACTCACTACTAGCCCACTTTTCGAGGAAGAATTAGTTGTTGTAACTCCATCTTCACACCCGTTAGCAAGTGAAGGCGACAGAACAGTCGATTTCCAGGAACTCCAAAAACACAAACTTTTGTTAGGCCCGCGAGGCTCAAACTTAAGAGATCTAATCGATACTGCGGCTCGCCAACAAGGGGTAAATCTTTCCACTCTCGCAGAATTAGACGGGATTCGCCTTGCTGCAACACTCGCATTCCAGGGCTACGCTCCGGCTATCGTTCCAGTCACCGCTATTCCTGCTTGGGCTCTTAGAGGAGAATGGAGAGTGCTCAATATCGAGAGCATTCCTCCACGCCTTGTCGGTTTAGCAATACGTCGAAGAGGCATGCTGTCTCCAGCAGGAAACGCCATGCGAGATGCACTACGTGCCGCAGTCCGTTTCCAAGCCCCATCTATTGAAGGCTTAATAGCAATTTAACTAACTTGCACCCACTCGACTCCTTCTGCCGCCTACGCTGAGTTTGTGACCGAATTACTCGCCTTAGAAATCAGACAAGGAGTCCCCGGAGAAGTAACCGCCGGATTGTTTGACCTAGATGGCCGGTCTGTAATTCTTATTCGAGCAGACACTCCCACTCGAATGGGCGCCCTCACCCCTGAAGATGGTAAAACTATTACCAACGCTCTGGAAATGGCACTAGCCAAAAGACTTCCAGCGATTCTCCTACTCGCGTCCAGCGGAGCAGATGCCAATCATGGGGTGGCGGCACTTCATGGCTGGGGAACTGCTGCGCGCGTCCTTTCTAAGTGCTCCGGTGTAATCCCTGTTATTGCCGCCGTAACTGGCCCAGCGGTTTCCGGCACTGCATTACTAATAGGTCTTGCCGACATAGTTGTCATGACAGAAACTGCATATGCCTTTGTAAGCGGTCCGATACCAGTTCGTCAGATGACCGGAGTACAGATAAACCAACAAGAACTCGGAGGCGCCGACGTTCACCATCGAGAGACCGGAGTGGCCAGCGTTATCGTCTCAGACGATGAAGTCCTTCAGACTATAGCTGAGATCTTGCAGTTTTTCCCCGACTGCAACGCTCTAGAAGCTCCGAAAATTGCAACTAACGACCTAAACGATCGACTAACTCCCGAAGCTTCAGACGTTCTCCCCGAAACACCTAGCGGTTCATACGACGTACGTGAAATAATCCGACACATCGCCGACGATAATTACTTTGTTGAACTCAGGTCAGGTTGGGCCACTAACCTCGTCACAGGACTTGCATCATTTGGTGGACGGTCAGTCGGAGTCGTCGCAAATCAACCGATTTCAATCGCCGGTACTTTAGATATCCCCGCTAGCCAAAAAGGCGCACGATTTGTCGCTATGTGCGACGCATTCAACCTTCCGCTCATAACGCTTGTCGACACGCCAGGCTTCTATCCTGGCAAAGATCTCGAATGGCGAGGAATGATTCGCCATGGTGCTCAACTCGCCTTTGCTTATGCACGAGCAACTGTTCCGCGTATCGCAATTGTTTTACGCAAGTCATATGGTGGCGCTTTCATCGTGATGGACTCAAAAACAATCGGAAACGACGCATACCTAGCCTGGCCAACAGCCGAAATTGCAGTCATGGGCGCCACACAAGCAGCTCAGATCTTACGAAGAGGCGCAAGCGACGCCGAAATCGAGGAATACGTTGCAGAATACGATTCAACGTATTTAAACCCCTACATAGGCGCTGAAAGGGGCTTCGTCGATGCAGTGATCGATCCAAAGCGCACACGACTGGAACTCATCGACTTGCTCGACCTACTCAGCACCAAGAAAGAGAAAATTCCAGTGAGGCGTCACGACAACTCGCCACTATAGTCAAGAAAGCTTCAAGCAAAATCTACATACGCGGATAGCGCAGCTCAAAGCGTGAGAGTAAAGGTATGGGGGAAAACAAGAATCAAAACCGTAGGTCGTCGTTGCAGCAACAAGAATCACATTAGGAACACTTACTTATTTTGCAATCTCGCAGGTGCTTAGGGCTTAGAGCTGATGCAGCCCATTTCAACAAATCATTTTATTTAGAAACTAGTTTCATCCAAATAGGTAAAGATAATTAAGGTAAGATACTTTTCCAAACGGGGGAATTCGGACAGTGCAACGACGCACCACATGTCCATTCTCGAGTAGACGTAAGCAAAGACGAAGGACAACACATGGCCGAAGAGAGTTTCACGATTATCGACAACAGATCCGGGAACGAGGTGACCGTGCCGATAGTTGATGGAACTATTTCATCTGCGGCTCTACGTCAGCTTGACAAAGGCATGTGGTTCTATGATCCGGCCTACCTATCAACTGCTAACTGCGACAGCAAAATAACTTTTATCGACGGTGCCGAAGGAATTTTACGCTATCGCGGCTACCCCATTGAACAACTCGCTGACGGTTCATCATTTTTAGAGGTCTGCTACCTGCTTCTTCATGGTGAGTTACCAACGCAAGCACAATCAGACGTTTGGGTCGATCACATAACTAACCACACTTATGTGCACGAAAACATTGCAAGATTCATGCAAGGTTTTAGGTACGACGCCCACCCGATGGGAACTCTGGTTTCTACAGTTGCTGGTCTCTCAACCTTCTACCCAGAAGCCAAAGATATTGACGACCCGCACAATCGCATGATTCAAATCATTCGGTTAATCGCCAAAATGCCTACAATGGCTGCCTTTGCATACAAAAACCGTCTCGGCTTACCTTACGAGTACCCAGTAAATAATCTAGGATATACAGGCAACTTCCTACGAATGATGTGGAACGTCGCTGACCCTAGTTTTGAGCCAGATCCAATACTTACCAAAGCGTTAGATGTCTTGTTTATTTTGCATGCCGATCATGAGCAAAACTGTTCCACCACGACAATGAGGACCGTTGGCTCAAGCCAGGCAGATCCTTATTCGGCCGTAGCAGCTGCGACCTGCGGTCTCTATGGGCCATTACATGGCGGCGCTAATGAAAAAGTTATACGAATGCTCCACGAAATTGGAAGCTACGAAAATGTCGACGCATACGTGGAAAAAGTAAAATCTGGCGAGATGTTACTGCAAGGTTTCGGGCACCGAGTTTACAAAAACTATGACCCACGAGCGAAGATCATCAAACAAACTGCTGATCAAGTATTCAAAGTCACGGGTATGAATCCGCTGTTGGACATCGCCATGAAGCTCGAGGAAGTTGCTCTAAGCGACCCATACTTCGTTGACCGTAGCCTCTACCCAAATGTTGACTTTTACTCAGGTTTGATTTACGAAGCCATGGGATTCCCTATGGATATGTTTACAGTTCTATTTGCTATCGGCCGAACTCCAGGGTGGTTAGCCCATTGGCAGGAAATGCTGGATGATCCGGAGCAAAAAATCTATCGACCAAGACAAAAATATACGGGTCCGGCTGAACGTTCATATGTTGCTATAGGCGACCGATAAACGCCACAATTGAAGAACTAAGGCTCCACTAGAATATCTATGCATATAGGCCGCCACATGACTATCCTCTCCTAGTCATGGACTACAATTGGCCAAAAAATTTAGATGAACTAGCGACTGAAGCTGGTGCCTGGGTAGCAGAAGCTACTTCAGATTTATTCCAGACAGATGATGGCTGGCTAGTCGGCTATTCAGACGAGTTCACGCTAAGACTGGCTGAGCGAGGCTGGATAGGAATGACTTGGCCACTTTCGGCAGGAGGAGATGGTCGGCCTGAGATAGAACGCTTTGTAGTCACTGAGCAGCTCCTTCTTGGCCGAGCTCCAATGGCTGGCTCTTTTTTTCCGGACCGCCAGATAGGTCCTGTTTTATTGGCCTATGGCAGCGAAGAGCAACAGAAAAGATTTTTGCCAGCTATGCGTCGCGGTGTTTCTAAATGGTGCATCGGAATGTCAGAGCCTGATGCCGGTTCAAACGTTGCCGGAATCGCCACCACAGCCGTTAAAGACGGTGATCGTTATATCGTCAATGGGCAAAAAGTCTGGACTAGTGGTGCGAAAACTTCTGACTTTTGCTACTTGATATGCAGAACTGACCTTGAGTCACCTCCACACAAAGGAATGAGCGAATTCATTGTCGACATGAATTCACCTGGGATTGAAATTCGCCCTATAAAAGATGCTTCGGGCGACTCACACTTCAATGAAGTTTACTTCAACGAAGTAGCTGTGCCAGTTCAGAACTTAGTCGGAGAGCTAAACAACAGCTTTGGTCAAACTATGCGACAACTTGAGCATGAACGAGGTGGGATAGATCGACTAGCTTCGAACCAACGGCTTTATCTAGACATGCGTGATTACGCCGATACAACTGATCCACTGGTTCGACAACAAATCGCCCGAATAGAGAGCGGCTATAAGATCGGCCGCGACATGGTTCTTCGTAATGTTCTTCGGCAGACACCATTTGCTCAGTACTCAGCCATAACTAAGACTTGGTGTACTGAATTCGAACAACAAGTTTCAGAGTTCGTTGGGAACGTAGCCGGAGCAGAAACAATGCTTTGGAACCGCGTATCCAGGAACGTTGTTTACTCTCCGGCCTACACAATCATGGGCGGCACCACGCAGATCCTACGAAATATCATAGGGGAACGTATCCTCGGATTACCTCGGGAGCCACGACCCCAATCATGAACCGGGAACAAGCGATTATTCCCCTCCAAGGAGCGATGAACTGTCGTGACCTTGGCGGTTACGCAACTGAAGACGGCCAGGTAGTGAGGACCGGAGCTCTTTTTCGTTCTGACAGGCTCAGCGATCTCACCGAGGATGACCAGGCAGAACTAGCAACTTACGGCATTCGCACTATCGTAGATTTTCGAACAAAAGCAGAGTCTTCGCGTGACCCGTCCAGGCTATGGTCAGGAATCACCAGTCATGTGCCTCTCTCAGTTGGAGATGAGATAGCTCAACAACATGAATTCGTTGAGCGGATCAAACTCGGGCAGATTAAGGCGGTATCAGTAGCCGATGTCTCTAGTAGCTACCTTGGAATGCTCTCGGAGTATCCAGAACAATTCGCGACTTTTCTTAACCTCGTCGCAGATCTTGATAACTTACCGCTTCTCTTTCACTGCACTGCTGGGAAGGACAGAACCGGCATTGCTGCAGCTCTAGTTCTTGAAGTATGCGGCGTTCACAGAAAAACAGTTTTAGATGACTACGAGATGACTAACCAACTCCGGTCCGAGCGACGAATCGACCAGTTACGTCCGGAGATCGAAGCTGCTGGGATATCTATAGAAGCAATTCGTCCTGCTCTTTCGGCACCTAGAGAATCACTCTTATCTTTACTGGACCACATCGACCTCAACTATGGGAGTGTCTTTAAGTACGCTGTCGACGCCCTTAATGTAATGCCATCGCAGCTAGAAACCATTCAAATGAACCTAGTTACTTAGAGGCACCAACCATAGAGGTCTCAAGCGACATCAAATCGGTAGGACTCTCCGTCTTTGACTATGAAACCAGCTGTCCGTCCCGCAAAATGAGTTCCAATAACTAGCCGGCCGTCAGACCACCTTTCATAAGCATCTTTTCTCGTTGCCGAAGAGAGATCTTGTCGCCAGTCCGCTGATGATGCCAAATCGGGATGAACAAATTGGATTGGATGGTGCGTCATATCACCGGTAATCAAAGCCCTTTCACCAACTGATTCAATACACACGCTCACATGTCCTGGAGTGTGTCCAGAAGTAGATTCAAGGCAGACATCAGAAGTTAGCTGATGCGTATCCGCAACCATTTCCGCTAAGCCTGCCTCAATGATCGGACGTACCGAGTCATCAAAAACAGGGCCATAGTCTTGAGGCTCATTCTGCCAATAATCAAACTCTTCTTTCACAAACAAGTATTTTGCGTTCGGAAAGGTCGGAATCCATTCGCCATCTACTAATTGAGTGTTCCAACCCACATGATCAACGTGCAGATGAGTGCTCACAACTATGTCTATGTCATCGGGATGAAAGCCTGCTGAGGCAAGATCTTTTAGAAATGACGTATCTAAATCTGCGAAGGCTTTGGCACCTGGGCGTTCTTTCGAGTTACCGCAGCAAGTATCAACAATAATCGTTAATCCTTGCGACTCAACTACCAGAGCGTGAATAGAAAGTTTCATCCGCCCTTCATCTGTTACGAAGTCAGGCTTCAGCCAATCAACTCCAGCTATTAGGTCATCAGCACCCGGCAACAGGCTTTTAAACGGCCAGTGAACTTCCATCTCCAGCACTTTTGTTACGGTGACATCACCGACACTCCACATAACCATATTTAGTCCCCCATATTTTCGAAGAATGAAGCTTCTTAATATTGATTCTGTAGGGCAGACTAGGGGCTTTAAGATTGCTTTACCCGATTCTTACGTTCACTGAAGGAAAAATGACGGAAGACAACAGCTTCAAGGATGCTGCGATCGAGGCGGAACTCGAAACCGGCGAAAGAGAACCCACCAGAGACGCCGCCTGGGCTCAATCGATAAAGCGTCTATTTCGGGTTAGTGGTGGGTTGCTCGTCACAGCAGCGGGACTCCTCATGATGTTGCTCCCTGGACCCGGCCTCCTGACTATTGCTATCGGCTTAAGTATTCTCTCACGTGATGTTGCCTGGGCAGATCGCCTCCTGAGCAAGGTACGAGCAAGATTGCCTAGCGACGAGCATGGAAAACTACCGCGCTCTTCAATCATTACTATGACGACAATGGCAATAGCAGGGATATTATTTTCGATTTGGGCGACGTTGCTGCGCTAAGAGTCGCTCTACTTAATTTGCACAGGCGTGGAGACTTGTGTGAAAAAGTCGTTTCCTTTATCATCCACAACGATAAACGCCGGAAAATCTTCTACTTCAATCTTCCAGATTGCTTCCATGCCTAACTCTTCATACTCAAGCACCTCAATGCTCTTTATTGAGTCTTTGGCTAACCGCGCTGCCGGCCCCCCTATCGAACCTAAATAGAAACCTCCGTAGGTATGGCAGGCATCAGTAACTTGTTTCGAGCGATTGCCTTTAGCCAACATTACGAGACTTCCGCCGGCGGCCTGAAATGCTTCGACATAGCTATCCATCCGGCCAGCAGTAGTTGGCCCGAAGGATCCAGAAGCGTAGCCTTCAGGTGTTTTAGCGGGGCCCGCGTAGTAGACAGGAAATTTTTTGAGGTAGTCAGGCATAGCCTCACCAGCATTGAGTCGCTCTTGAATCTTCGAATGAGCTATATCTCTAGCCACTACAAGCGTTCCGCTTAGAGACAATCGGGTCTTAACCGGATATTTACTCAACTCATTTCTAATATCTTCCATCGGCTGATTCAGATCGATTGATACAACTACTGCAGAAAGATCAGCCTCGGATGCTTCTGGCAAGTACTTGGCCGGATCATTCTCAAGTTCCTCAAGAAAAATACCTTCTGCAGTTATCTTTGCGAATGCTTGTCGATCTGCTGAACATGAAACCGCTATAGCGACAGGACAACTAGCGCCATGGCGTGGGAGTCGCACGACTCGAACATCATGACAGAAATATTTCCCTCCGAATTGAGCACCAATACCAAATTTTTGCGTCAGTTCTAAAATATTTTGTTCCCATTCAAGGTCTCGGAATCCATTACCTGCATCGCTTCCTCGCGTCGGCAAGGTATCCAAATACTTCGAGGATGCATACTTAGCTGTTTTCAATGCATGCTCGGCTGATGTTCCCCCGATCACAACGGCTAGATGGTAAGGAGGGCAAGCAGCAGTTCCTAGCGTCCGCAACTTCTCATCTAAAAATTTCGTTAATCCTGCAGGATTAAGAAGCGCTTTCGTTTCCTGAAATAAAAAGCTTTTGTTAGCTGAGCCACCACCTTTTGCCATGAAGGCCAGCTTATAAATTTCCCCTTCAGACGCATAAATCTCAATCTGAGCAGGCAGATTATTACCTGTATTACTCTCTTCAAACATACTTAACGGAGCTAATTGCGAATACCGCAAGTTAGAAGTTTGAAACGTATCAAATATGCCTCGGCTGATAGCTTCGGCATCGTCACTATCGGTAATGACTCTTTCCCCTTTGTGACCCCAAACAATAGCGGTACCGGTGTCTTGACAACTAGGCAGCACACCACCTGCAGCTATATTCGCATTTTTTAGAAGCTCAATTGCGACGAACCGGTCATTTGGGGATGCTTCTACATCATCAAGAATTGAAGCTAACTGCTTCAGGTGAGCCGGACGAAGTAAGTGAGATATGTCACGCATCGCTTCAGCAGTAAGTAACCGTAACCCCTCCGGTTCAACATGCAAAAAATTTCTGCCACCAGCCTCGAAAGTTGATACATATTGGTCCGTCAATTTACGGTAACTGATATCGGCTTCACCTACGGGCAATAAATCGCTGTACAAAAACTCTGGCATATATCAAACGCTACATGGTTAATAAGGCCGTGGTTGCGGGCAAAGGTTGAACCAGATGACAAAACAATAATTTTTCATATTCCTAGCAATAAATTTTTTCTGTTAACGAGATGTAGGAAACCTTTTTCGCGGGCATCATTTATATATGCAACCCGTCTCGACCTCAAGCAACAGCACCTATGGAGAGCCCACGGGAATAGTCACATCGATTAACGCCGTAACTCTTCATACAACAGACATGGGCTTATCTATAGCCTTTTACGTCGCAATGAATTTCAGGGTTAGTTTCGGAGATCCTGATGCATCTTTTGCGACGGTCACTAGCGGAGATTGTTTTGTTAACTTATGGCTCGTGGATTCTGATGCTGAAGTCAATCACAGCTGGGGACGCATCATATTCCACGTAGATGACGTTGACATCCTGTACCAAACAGCAATTAATGCGGGCCTAGAGCCAAGGCATCCGCCACGCGATGCCCCATGGGGCGAAAGAGTTTTCCCAATTAATGACCCAATGGGACATGACTTAAGTTTTGCTAAAACGTTAACTACCTAGACACCCGACTCAACCAGATAACCTCCAAGCTGCCTCATAGCTCAAAATTCTTTCTTGATTGAAGGCCCAATAATTCGCACTAGAAATAGCCATCCGTGATCTAATAGAGGAGATTCCAACGCCCACATCACATTTAGGGGTATTTCATGGTCACCGTAAATCTTCCATTGTTAAAGGTTCCTATAGTCGACTACGGAGAAGACGAAAAAGAAATGGCTGCCTATCGAGATTACGGCACTCAGCGGGCGTTAGAACTCGACAATCGTGGACCTATTCGGTTTACGAGCGACGGTCAGATTGATCCGCAAATCATTGATTCATATGATCACCACGGCTTCTATGTTTTTACTGATGTTATCGCGGCCCAAGAACTCCAAGATATTGAATCTGACATAGCAGAAATGCTTGACCGTTCTCCTGTTACTAAAGACGCTTCAACCGATCGTTATGGAAGACCTGCTATCGGCAACGGTCTATCAGCACGAAACATTAGTTGGGTCAAACCGCTATCGGATCCGATAGGCGGAACCGATGCTTCGTACGGTCGCCATCAAGTCAAAATGAATGAACCCATTCCACCCCCACAAGCTCCGGAGTATGTTGTTCAACTTTTCTTAGGATCCCTACAGTTCTCCGCCGCTTGTCTACGCCTCTATGGTCACCCTCAACTGCTCCAAATCGCTGAAGAAATCAATGGGCCAGACTTCACGCCATTCAACGAAGCTGTCTGGATCAAACAGCCTGGGTTAGGCGGCTCAGTCGCATGGCATCAAGACGGCTGGACTCATTGGGAATCAGAACATCTAGATAACCACACTCACGGCTTTAACTTCATGGCCCAGCTTTACGGTTGTGATGCTACTAATGGACTTTGGGTTGTCCCGGGTTCACATAGACAAGGAAAAATAGACATCAAACAAAAAATAGACGAAGCCGGGTCAGATCGACTTGTTGATGCTGTACCGCTAATCTGCGAGCCGGGAGATGTCGCGATAACAAGCCGTCAAGCTATCCATGGGTCCTTCGCTAATACAAGCAGCAAGACTCGGGTAACTATTAATTTCGGATTTCACCGACGTTCATCGGTGTTAGGTGTCGAAGGAGGCGGCGTTCACAATCCCGTATCAGTTTATGATGATGCCTACATTTTCGAAAGATCCAAAGCGATTGCTTGGGGCATCGACGCTAGATCGCAGCGCTACCATCAAGAAACTCGCTACGTCTACCAACCTTTCGCAGGACTCGAAGATCATTACCGTTGGAACGCTGACACCGAGAATCTCTTGCGCGACTACAACCTTCAAGACATTGGAATTTAAGAATCGTATGTCCGTTCTCAAAATAGAAAAAACCGATTTCGTTGCAATCGTTACCTTGAACCGTCCCGAAGCTAGGAATTCACTTAATCCGGAATTGATCTGCGAGCTTTCTAAAACCTGGGTGGAATTGTCTCTAGACCCCCAGATCCGTGCAGTCGTCCTAACTGGGGCGAGTGGAACTACTTTTTGTTCAGGGTTTGATCTCAGTTCGACGATTCCGATCATAAATGGCACTAAGAAACCTACAAATGATTTCGAAAATGCTATCGCTCAAGACCCCTCATTAATGGGTAAAGCCACGTTGCGGGATTATGACATTGGGAAACCATTAATCGCCGCAGTGAATGGTCACGCAATAGCAGGTGGTATGGAGCTAATGCTCTCCTGCGATATCCGAGTCGTAGCAACCCAGGTAAAGCTTGGGCTCTCAGAGGTCGCTCTCGGAATGATCCCAGCTATGGGGGGCACAGCAAAACTCGCTCGACATCTTCCAACCGCTCTGGCCATGGAAATGCTTCTCACGGCGAAACCAATGATAAGCGATCGCTTGGCGGAATCAGGACTTATAAACCGCCTAGAGGAACCAGGAGAAGTTCTAAATTCAGCATTGGAGATAGCACAAACCATCGCTTCTAATGCCCCTATAGCGGCACAAGAAGCTCGTTCGGTGCTCCTAGCATCATCTGACTTAACAGTCGAGCAAGCTTTATCCCTAGAATCATCATCGAGCTCGATGCTTATGACCACGGAAGACGCAGTCGAAGGTCCGCGTGCTTTCCTTGAAAGAAGGGCACCAATATTTAAAGGCAGATAGCCCCGTTTGGTTATCTTCACCTCTGGCGCTGATTGAGGTTTAATCAGGCAAATATTTGGCAGTGAGTCTGCAACATCGGCCGATCAGATTAGCTCTTCTATGTGAAGCTCGGTGGCTGAGAATCAGGCATCGCCAGAATGTGCGCTACTTCAACACATGTTTTTCGATGACTAAACATTATTTTCGCCCCATCAGCTTTGGGCAAGTCAACAAAACTTTGGTGACTAGGATACCAGACACCAAGAACTTCGTTAAACCCTGTCAGATCCCCAACAACGCTCGCAGATATTGGTCTGCGCCAAAGAATGCTACCACCCACGTTCCCAACCGAATATTCGATAGCTTGCATATACGACTTGTATAAATCTCCGTTTGGGAACCCGGCTTTTTCCGTGTAACGATTGATATTAAGCATTAAGACTGGCGTATCTTCGGTTGAGCCAGCAAGCGCCTGAATCACGTCAATTTGGTCGTTAGTAGAGAAATTCGAATGCTCCATGAACGCATGTTAGCTCGCTTTATAGGCTCAAACTTTTCGAGCCGAAATCCGGAGAAGGATTCTCAAAAAGTTCTCAACGATCGCTTTTTTCCACAAGCCGTCGGACACGTGGGATTAATTCTGCCCCATACTCAGACGCATCTGCTAACGGATCAAACCCGCGCACCAGGAGTCGCGTAGCTCCCAGCTCGTAATATTTAAAGAGAGCCTCAGCTACCTCGTCTGGCGTGCCCACCAACGAAGTGGAGTTCCCTGGAGCATTAGTTGCCAAAGCAGTAGCAGTCCACAAGCAGCTGTCTAAAACTTCACCCTGCTTAGCTAAGGTCAAGAGTCTTCGAGAAGCCTCGTTGCTGGGCTCCTTGGCTACTTTGTTTTCTCGTCGTTTGGTTATTTTTTCTACTATCGCGTGCGCCCGCTCCCATGCTTCATTCGAGCTTTTGCCTAAAATAGGACGAGTTGACACACTGAATGTTGGAGTACGGTCATGCTTTTCTCCAGCGGCAGTCACCCTTCGCATGAAGGCTCTAGTTTCGGCTAGCGGCTCTCCCCAGAGCATAAAGACATCCACGTGTGGAGCTAGAGACTGAATGGCTGCGGCAGATCCCCCCCCTCCGTAAATCGGTATATGTGGGTTTTGGTGACACTTAATGGCTGAGCGTTGACCACGAACCTCATAGAATTCGCCGGTAAAATTTACAGAGCTATCGCTGGTCCAAACTTTTCGAAGTATGTCGGCGTACTCAGAAGTCCTGCGGTACCTGGTTTCGGAGTTTGTGAAATCTCCATCTCGTGCCTGGTCAGTGTCATTTCCGCCAGCAATCAAGTGGATAGCTAATCGGCCGTCGCATAGCTGATCTAAGGTGGCAAACTTCCGTGCGGCTACGGTTGGCGCCACGAACCCCGCCCGATGGGCTAAGAGAAACTCCAATTCAGTAGTGACAGAAGCTGCATGAGCGGCAATTATAAACCCATCCGGAGCGTCAGAGAAATAACCAATAAGAACCCGGTCAAAACCCCCATCCTCGTGCACACGAGCTGTTTCAGTGATCACGTCCCGGTCGAACACAGGGCCCTCCGAGTCGAGTATTTCTGAAGAGACCTGAGGAGCGATCCAGCCAATCATTTCTACGGGCATCTTCGCTCTTCTCTATTGACTCCGACCGGTGACGCACATATTGCCATGACCTGAGGTGCGGCTGCTTAAAAAATAGAGGTAATTAGCGACGGCCTTTGCTATTCGTTGTATTCCGTTTTTTCGCAACGGGTCTTCCATCGCCTCGTGACGTTTTCCTGCCTTGAGACCCGCTCCCGCGACTACCTCCGCCATTGGGCTTGTTACCGTTACCTTTTTTCCGAGTCGCCCCTTGGCCAGTGCGGCTTGGTCTCGCGCTTCTAGCGGCCCTATCACCTGCTTCGGTGCTATCTTTTACCGGAGCCTCAGCACCGCTTTCTCGCCCACCGCTGCTGCCCCGATTGCTACGCCCTTGACTCCCAGCCCTATTCGTTCGAGATTTACTTTGACGGTTAGACCTATCATTCGAACTGCGATTAGTTGATTTTTTCGGCGTTCCCGACTGTTGAGAAACTTTTCGATCTGATGGGGAAGGATACGTAATATCAACACCTTCATAGCTTGGTGGTGATATTGGAATGTCCAGACCAAGTTTTTTTTGTAGCTGCTTAACCACTTTCTTTTGGCTCACGTCAACCAAGCAAACAACGGTTCCTGAAGCTCCTGCTCGCGCTGTTCGGCCGCTTCGATGCAAATACGCTTTCTCATCTTCTGGAGGATCAAAATGCAGAACGCAGGCCACATTGTCAATATGAATTCCTCGAGCCGCAACATCTGTTGCTATCAGCGCTAAGGCTTGCCCACCTGAAAATGCATCTAAAGCTCGATCACGTTGGTTCTGGGATCTCCCTCCGTGGATTGCCACGGCCTCAACGCCTTCTCGTCGAAGTTGTTGCGCCGCTCGATCTGCTCCGTGCCGGGTTCGAGTAAATACGACCGTTTTCCCGGCACGACGTATAAGGGCAACCGAAGCCACGATTCTAGAAGGACGGTCAACGCTCCAAAAATAGTGGTTCATTGAGTGTACGTCTGGCGCCGCATCACCAATTTCATGTCGGACGGGGTCAGTTTGATAATCACGAGTTAACGCCGCAACGTCCCCATCAAGAGTTGCTGAGAACAACAGAGTCTGACGATTTTTGTTCGTCAGATCTAAGATCCGACGAACGTCGGGGAGAAAACCCATGTCAGCCATACGATCGGCTTCATCAATGACAACAGTGGAAACAGAACTAAGTGTCAATGCTTTACGGTCTAACAGATCATGAAGTCTTCCTGGACACGCAACCAGAATATCGACACCTTTTGCCAGACGATCGATCTGACGGTTGATGTTCGTGCCTCCATATGCCGCCATCACCCACAGATCTAATGCTTGCGCCATGGGACGAAGCTCTCCGGCTATTTGTTCTGCTAGCTCACGCGTCGGGGCAAGCACCAAAGCAGCAGGTGCCTTGGGTCTAGAACCTGCCGTACGGGCAACTAAGGGAATACCGAAGGCAATTGTTTTACCTGAACCAGTAGGAGCGCGACCACAGATGTCTCGACCAGCTAGGCCATCAGGAATGGTTGCAGATTGGATAGTAAACGGCGCAGTTATTCCGTGTGCAGATAACGCACGCGCTATAACCGCAGGCACGCCAAGATCGCTGAAACTCGTAGGCACTGAGAAATCCTCGCATCAAAAGTTGCTCATTCGACTTGTTCTAAACCATTAGAAGCCTGGCAGAGTCACCATTTCGCAACCGCCACAATGATACCCGACGGAGACATAGCTTCATCGCGACAGTTGATCCCATGTATTTCTTTTCTCAGCTTTGCCTTCGGCTGACCTTAGTTTCATTTGAACGACTCCACCTTCAGTCAGTCGTAACTCTGAAATAAAAGTATTTTGGTTGTAGATTTCACTCTCAACAAAATGATTCCTAACTGTCGAAGGTTGCTGACATGACCAAACACGTCCTACTAGTTTTTACCAGCCCAACTGAGGGCAACGAAGAGCAGTACAACGACTGGTATAACAATGTCCACTTAGCTGAAGTTCTAACGACTGATGGTTTCGTTAGGGCTCAACGTTTTAAAGTTTCAGATATCTTGCCTGCGATTACTGAACATGCGTACCTGGCTATTTATGAAATAGAGAACACTGAACCAGAAGACGCCATGAAAGCGCTTCGAGGACTTTCAGGAAACTTTACGATGACAGAAGCTATCGATCTCAAGAACTCCAAAATGACGCTGGCCTCTCAAGCCAGTGAACTCTTGGAAGCAATCTGAAATATTGGGTTAGCTGAGCAGAAACGACAATGAATTGTCAACTCAGTTTTTTTCGACTGGCTGCATCCATATAGCAAAACTTGCGGCGACTAGGGCCAACGCCGATGCAACCATAAACGGAATTGCGAATGATCCGGTCTGGTCGCCGACCCAACCGGCAAAAGGTGGTCCAATAAGCTGAGCTATACCAAAACCCAACGTGATTGTGCCAAAGGCAGTAGCAAAGGAACGACCTGATAACGAGTCAGAGAGCATGGCCCCAATTGTTGTCGGAACTCCAGCAACACAAAGACCAAAACTTACAGCGCCTACTATGACTAAAGGTTTTATTTCAGAGAGACTAAGTATTGGAGCTGTTGACATCAACATAAAGCCAGACCCCATTGTCAGCCGTCGAGAATAATGATCAGATATTCGACCAAACACCACACCGCCAAAGATGCTTGACAGTCCCAGCAACGAAAACACCAAAGTTGACGACTGCGCACTCCACCCATTGGACAATAGCTGCGTTGGTAAAAAATAAAAATACAAAGAGTAAGCAATTCCAAAAACAGCGAACGATGCAAGTATCCATTTCCAATTTGGAACTGTAGTTAGGACTGAGATCGCAACCTTCTCACCAACCTCGCCTTTGACTCCAGCCCTCAGAACAGCGAAAAGTCCTATAAGAACAAAAATTGCCACGCCTGCTTGTATTCCATACACCGGCCTCCAAGCTCCTTCGTCGTGAGTCACTGCTCGCACAGAATTGGTAAGCGGCCCCGCAACCAATATTCCAGTGCCGATGCCCGAACCAACAAGACCAATGGCCATTCCTCCACGTTTCGCGCCGACAAGTGCGGCCGCGATACCGGGCGCTGGTACCCAAACGGCTGCCGCTCCAAATCCAGCTACGAAAAGCCCCAAGCACAAAAACCCTACGTTCGGAGCGAGAGCCATTGAAGCTAACCCGGCGAAAGACATTGACACACCGATTTTAACCAAACGAGCTGCCTCTATTCTCGTTGAAGCCACTGAGACGATAGCCGTTCCTATCAAATAAGCGACTAGGGGTACGTTGCTCAAAAGTCCAGCGAGAGTATAGGAACCCAGCATCTCATTTTCGATAGCTTTCAAAAGCACTGGAAAGGTGAATCGCCCAAAGCCTTGCGCAACCATAGAAGCCAATGCAACAAATATTAATGAAAGCCATGTTCTTCGTGATATCGAATCGCTTTGTAAGAAATTTGCACTTGTCGAGAGGTCTGGAGTAACTGAAAAGACGGAAGGAGCAACTTGGCCGGTAGATGTCTTCGTCAAATATTTTGCTGGAGACACATCCCCATCGTCACACACTCAGGACTAACTCTGCTCCACATCTGGCAAGTAACTATGAAATAATAAAGAACCTTTCTTCCAACAGCGATCTCTGATTCCAGCGGCACCACTGATCTATTACCTGACCCTCTCAATATTGGTTCTCTTGGTTCCAGTCGTCGCACTAGCAACGAAGGCAAAGCTCACTATTTCGAAGCACCGGTAGGAGAAGTTCATAGTTATCAATGGGCAACTTTGGATTTTTCTTACAGCAGTAGTAACGGACTGGCCGATACAAAGCATGACCGATTTCGTAATTTTCGCTACCAGATCGGAGTCACCAACCCAGAACAAGGAAAAAGTAGCTCCCTTATGCCTCTCCCTATTACGGCTATCGACTAAACGGTGCATGCCAAGGACGCTTTACTAACGGCGGATTCGACTATGCTTTTTGTGTGTCTCAGCGAAATTGATTCCGAAGCCTTGTAAATGGGCTGTGAAAGGCCGACCTATGAAAGTCGAAACGGTTCTTCCATTCGGGAAGCTCGACCCCGGCCTGCGCGCAGCGCGCGATGCGATTGACCTGAGTAAATTTTTTAATCAGTGTGAACTAGTTGAAGCACTTGGGTATAACGCCCTATCAGTTACAGAAACAAAACTAGATCCTTTTGTGCAATTGGCATTAGGTGCTCAGGCAACAAACTCGGTTGAACTGCATACCGCTGTAGCTATAGCATTCCCGCGCAGCCCAACTGTGACAGCGCAGGCTGCCTGGACCTTGCAGGCATTGTCGGGCGGACGCCTAAATTTAGGGCTCGGAACCCAAGTAAAGGGCCACATCCAGCGCCGGTTCGGCATGGAATGGTTCGCCGCAGGGCCTTGGATTCGTGAATACGTTCTCGCAGTTCGTGAGCTTTGGAGATGTTGGCAAGAAGGAGATCAGCCGTCTCACCACGGTGACCGCTACGACATAAGCCTCATGGTTCCTCTATTCGACCCTGGCCCGATCGAACACCCTGCAATACCGATTACCTTAGCCGCAGTTAAACCTTACATGTGTGAGGTAGCAGGTGAAGTGGCTGACGGTGTCCGCCCACACCCGATATGCACACCCAAATACATTTCAAGCGTTATGGTTCCAGCCATTGAGCGTGGTTGTCATAAGGCAAACAGGGAATCAAAAAATATTAATATTTCAGTCGCTCCGCTCGTGGCTACTGCTGCAAACGACCAGCTCTTAGCCGCGCGCATTGAAGAAGTGAGAGCCCGCGTAGCTTTTTATGCTTCGACTCCTGCATACCGTCCCGCTTTTGCGATCAATGGTTTAGAAGATTTGTGTCTAGAACTATCGATCCTATCGCGGAAACAGAACTGGGATGAAATGCCTGACCGAATCACAGATGAGATCTTGTACGAGTACGCATGCGTCGGAACTTACGATGAGATTGGACAGGTGATA
>PCCJ01000119.1 GCA_002731665.1 Actinomycetota bacterium
CAATGAGCAGCTATTGGCGCGTTTTTGAATTGATTTCCACTGGTTCCAATAGCCACATAGAATCCGTCCAAACTTGTAGCGTCGTAGATAGGACTCCAGTCGTCTGAAACGTCGTAAACGCCTACAACTCCGAGTTTTTGGTGAGGCACCCCCGTAGTTGGGATTCTTCGGTTCAATCGTAAAACTTGCGCTTCCCATTGTTCTGGGTCAATTTCACCTTCATGGTCTGCGGGTACCCACCGTAACGGATCACATTCGGGTTCTGTGCCTCCCACTAAAATGTTATTTCCAGTTTCAGGGCGTAGATAAATGCCTACATCGTCATCTGCTATTGCCATACCCATTTTTTCGAAATCAAGATCTTCTGGAGAAGGAACTACACAGACCTCTTGACGAAGTGGTCGCGTTTTTATTGACATGTCGTCTAGAACGTCAGCCATTGCGTTGATAGTTCCGCTGTAGGGACCGGCAGCATTAATGATGATAGGAGCATCAACCTTGGTCCCATCAGCAAGTTTCACTCCTTGAACTTTGTTGTTTTCTGTCCAAATTTGTTCGACTTCACTTTTGAAATAGAACGAACACTTTTTCTGTTCGGCTGCATAATGAAGATTCTGAGCGGCAAGCCTTGGGTCGCTTATATAACCGGCTTCCGGGGTGAACAGTCCGCCTTCCATTAACTCGGTTGGCTCATCCCAGAACGCATCATCGCTCGGACGGCTCGGAGGGCCGAATATGCGAGAGTCGAAACTGGGTATGCGGTTTTTTATCTCGTTGATCCCCCAATGCTCATATGGGATGCCTATCTGATCAAAGTGCGGCAATGACTTGAGGTAGTGAACTTGCTTACTTTTGACGGCAAACATGCCGCATTGATGAAAGTTTGGAGTAGTATCTCCATCTTTTTTTTGTATGTAGTCCTGCCAGTTTTCCCAGTACCTTAAACCTTCGTACGCCATAGCTACCGCTGAATATGTTGAATACGTAAAGCGAATAATCGCAGAGGAGGCACTTGTTGACCCCTCTCCAGGTCCAACATTTTTTTCAATTACCGCTGTTCTGACTCCCCGTCTGCTGAGCTCATACGCGATGCCGCAGCCAATTATTCCTCCCCCAATTATTACGGCATCGTAAGAGTGCTGCGTTTGTGTCACTATGGCTCGTTTCTTAACATCAAAGGGAATTCAAGTTACGATTCAGCACCAGTTAATTACTAATGGTTTGGCTATCGCGGAGCTTAAGATTTCAGGCTCATTATCGGTGACATGAATGTCATCTTCGATACGGATACCACCAAAGCCTTTCATGTCGTCAGCTAATTTAAAGTTCACTTCGTTAGCGAACGTATGCTGGTTTTCTGGGTCCTTCAGCAAAGCTTCGATGAAGTAGACACCTGGCTCAACGCTTGTGATCATGCCTTTCTCCAACACTCGGTCGGTCCTTAGGTAGCGCAGTTGTGGATGTGAGCTTGGTTCACGGCTTTTCTGATATCCACCGGAATCATGAACAGCCAGCCCGATGAGATGACCGAGACCATGAGGATAAAACAATGCGACCGCACCGGATGACACTAACGAATCTATGTCACCCTTCAGAAGGCCTAGTTCTATAAGCCCGCTTCCGATCATTTTTGCTGACTCCAAATGAATTTCTCTCCATTCGGCTCCGGGGCGGCATCTGTCTATTGCAACTTCTTGGGTTCGTTGAATCAGGTGCCACAGAAAGTCTTGGGTGTCTGTTGGCTTGGCTCCAACGACCATGGATCGAGTCACATCGCTGGCGTATCCGCCTATTTGGCCACCTGCATCAATCAACAACATATCGCCGGCTTCGAGGCTTCTGCTGGTGGGACGTAATGTGTCATCCTGACCGTAAAAAAAATGTAGGAATGCGCCGTTCGGTCCGCTCGCGACGATGCTCTGATATGCCGTTCGCGGAGCTCCGGCTTTGAAGAATTCCGCTTCCATACCTACTTGAATCTCGCGTTCAGTCATCCCAACCGAAACATTTGCGAAAACCCAATCGAAGCCAGCTCGGCTAGTTAAAGCTGCGCTACGCAGATCATCTAACTCATCTTCGTCTTTGTATATCCGTGCCTCACCGATTCCTTGGTTCAACCTTAGATCAGTGTTCGCCTCGCAGATTTTACGGTTAGGTCTGCTAGCAAGCCATTTTTCTAGTTCAGCTACCGGAATGCCAAGATCTTGCGCTGACTGCTCCCAAACTAACTCATCTGATGTAGCTCTCGGTCCAAAGGTTTCCCAATGATTTTGTTGGGCATCATAAGTTAGGACAGCGTCGGGAACTCCAACGGCAGCGAGATATGCGAAGTTAGGATGGGGTTGATACGGGTAGTGCATGTCAGTGCCATCGATTGGCACAAGAGACCCAGACCGGATTATGACGATTTCATCTGTCAGTCCCCAGTTCTTCGCTACACGTTCTCTTCGACTATCAATAGAAGTCATACCTTAAAGCTACTAATCGAAGCGCTTCACCGCCAGATCATGTCATCCTGTAGATATGTCAACACTTATTACCGGTGGTACCGGTTTCATCGGCGCTGAAATTGTTCGAATTTTGCTCGACAAAGGCGAAGAAGTCCATGTCGGTCATAGGTCTGGGAATTTAGGACGCCTTGAAGGCGTCGCTGATCAGGTCCAGCTGCATCAGTTTGACTTAGCAACTCCTGGAAGCACAGGGGGACTTATCGAAAAAGTTGAGCCGTCTACTATCTACCATTTCGGGGCAATATTGACAGGGCCGGGGGAAAATGATCCTCAGTCATTATTAGAAATAAACGCTGTTGGCTTTATTGAAACTATTGAGGCTGCTCGGACTGTTGGCACTGAGCAGTTTATTTTTGCCAGTTCTATTGGCACTTATGGGCGCGACGTTGGGTCAGAACCTTTGAACGACCTTTCTTTACAGCGTCCTAACACCATTTATGGTGTTACTAAGGTCTTCGCAGAGAACCTTGGCGCTTATTATCGATCGAAGTACGGATTAGACTTTAGAAGCTTGCGTTACCCGTCGATTGTTGGGCCTGGAGTTACGACTTGGAGTCTTGCCCAATACACGAGTTGGATGATTGAACGTTCTGCCGCTGGTGAGCCATTTGAGGTTTGGGTGCCCCCTGAGGCTGTGATAGCGATAATGCATTACAAAGACGCCGCTCGGGCTGCTGTTGAATTGGCTGACGCGCCATTTGAGTCAATCCGTTCAATCAACTATCTGGTTGATGGGCCGCGACCAACACCTACGGCAGCGGAATTAGCTGAGGCTGTCGCTATGAAAATCCCCGGATCAGAAATATCTTTTTCGCATTCGGCAGATTCCCCTGCTGCGAATGTGCGAATCGATGACAAATTCGCTCGAGATGAGTGGGGTTGGGAACCAGCCTATGACGTTTCAGCGATGATTGACTCCATCGTTGATGAAGTGACCGCTTAGTCTTACGGCCTGAAAGATGCTCCAGCTGTTGGTCCGAGCTGGGTCTTAAGAATGGTTTGAGCTTGTTGCACGAATTCGCAAAGTAGGGGCCGTGTGTCTCGCGGATCAATCAAGTTTTCAATATCCATCGCGTGTGCGTTCCTGAACGGAGAAGCGATGGCTTCTAATCGTGCCTCTATCTCTTCTCGTTTCGCTTTCGGATCTTCAGCGTTTTGGATTTCTCTTTTATATGCAACCATTGTTCCGCCCTCTATATGCATCGACCCTGCATGAGCTGATGGCCATGCGTACCTTTGGTACATGCCGCTATGGCGGACGTGCAGGCCACCGGCAACGCCATAACATTGCCTCATGAGGATAGAGATATAGGGCATTTTCGAGGCTGCGAAGACCGTAACGGCTCGTGCTCCGCCGCGAAGAATTCCTTGCGCTTCATTTTCGGGTCCGACATGGAAACCTGGCTCATCGCATAGCCAAACTAGTGGAAGGTGGAAGGTGTCACAGAGTTGGACTAATCTCATCGCCTTTTCGGCTTCGAGTGGGCCCATTGCTCCACCATAATAAAGGGGGTTGTTAATCATTACCCCAACTGGATAACCATCTACTCGACCTAAGCCGGTTATGTGGGCTCTTCCTGACAACGGCGCTATCTCAAAGAATGAGTCAACGTCTAGGACCGCGTCAAGGATCTTGTGCGGGTAATAGATCCTCCTCTTTATACGAGGTATTGCTTCTAGCAGCATCTCTTCCCTTCGATCTACTGGGTCTTTTGGCTCAGATCGCGGGGCCATTTCCCAGACATTTGAAGGGAGGTAAGAGAGGAATTTTCGGGTTTGTTCGAAGGCGTCCTGTTCATTTTCAGCTAAATTGTCGATGACTCCATTAGGAATTTGGACTCGTTCATCTCCAAGGTCTTCTTTAGTGATGTCGATCCCGACTCCTTCTTTAACTACAGCGGGTCCAGCCACAAACACTTGGCTAGTGTCTTTCACCATTATGCTGAAATGGGACAGACATGCTTGTATGGCTGGAAGTCCTGCGACCGATCCTAGAACAGCTGAAACGACCGGGACTTGACTTAAAATCTCGGTTGATAAATCTGGAGATTCGATATCTGGTAAATATGTGTGTCCTAATTTTTCGAATGTTTTGACGCTTCCTCCTGTGGCATCGAGAAGCCGTATGAGCGGCATGCGGTGATCTCGTGCCAGTTTCTCTGCCACTATGTATTTTTGGCCAATGTTGCCATCTCCAGCGCCCCCACGAATCGTAAAGTCCCCTCCACAAAGAACGACCCGTCGGCAATCGAGTTCGGCTGTACCGATTACATAATTAGCCGGTGTAAGGCTTTCCAGTCGACCATTTTCGTCGAATACTGGGGTTCCGGCAAGAGCACCAATCTCACGAAAAGTTCCAGGGTCTTGAAGCGCGTCAATTCTTTCGCGAACTGTCAGCTTTCCTCGCCCATGATGAAAATTGACACTGTCTTCGCCACCCATTTGTTGAACGAGACCCAGCCGCCTCTCTAATTCCGCAACTTCTTGTTTCCAACTCATAACTAAAGCCTTTCCAGATGAAAGCGATTCATAGACGACATGACTGACTGCAATAATTTGTTACTCATTCTTATTAGATGCTGGCAAAGCCTGGTGGGTCGGCGAGCGCCCCACGTTCGGCTTCATACGCTGCTGCAATTCGTAAAGCGAGCGCCTCTTTATTCGGTCGACACAAAATTTGCAGAGCGGTCGGCAGATTTGTTTTTGATACTTTTCCAGGAACACTAATTCCGCACATGTTTAGATAATTTCCTGGCCGAGTGAAACGTGCTGGCGTTTCATCCTCACTCAGTTCGTCTAATGGCACAGGAAGCATTGGTGTGGTTGGTGTCAAGTACGCATCTGCATTAGCTATCGCTGCGAAAAACTCTTTTTGATCCTCAACTCGTTTCTGTATTGCTGCGATGTAGTCCTTTGCAGTCAAGTTAACGCCGGCCAGAAAACGCTTCCTTACATATTCATCCACTTGAGCATCTGGGTTAGACATTAAATCCCCGTGATAGAAATAGCCCTCAGCGGTCGTGATGATGCCGTTCGCTTCTTTAAGTTCCTCAAAGGGTTTCGGCGGGTCAAGAGGCGTAATTTCTGCTCCCAGCCGACGCAAATCTTCAATAGATTCGTCGTAGCTTTCTAATACTTCTGTATCGACTCCTTCACGCTCTCGATCCCCGAGAGAACACATTCTTAATTTGGTAATGCTTGAGACCACTTCAGACCATATTCCATTTTCCGTCAACCAATTCTGATAGTCCTGCGGGCCGCTTGCCCCTGTTAAGGCTAGGAACATTAAAGCTGCGTCGTTGACGCTGCGCGCCAAAGGGCCAGGGGTGTCTAGAGTGTGCGACAACGGAACGATTCCATCGGTTGAAATCAAATCCTTAGTTGTTTTGAGTCCTACGATTCCGCAAAAAGCTGCCGGTAGCCGTACCGAACCTCCAGTATCTGTTCCAATAGCACAGGGAATCATCCCTGAGGAAACAGCCGCTCCCGACCCTGAGGATGAGCCGCCTGGAGTTCTAGGGTTCTGAAGATCCCATGGGTTTAGCGGTGTTCCCATGTGTTGATTTGTTCCCCATCCGCCGAAAGCAAATTCTACGGTCTTGGTTTTTCCCACCAAAATTCCGCCTGCTTGAAGTAGGAGCTTGGTGACGTCTGCGCTGCGTTCAGAAACGATATTTTTTCTCTCTGCGCAACCGGCAGTAGCAACTTTACCTTCAACCTCGACAATGTCTTTTAAAGCAAACGGAATCCCAAAGAAAGGCCCTTGTGCCTCACCAGATTCGAAAGCTTGATCGGCTATTTTCGCTGCGGCAAGAGCTTCTTCAGCGAATACTGATTGCCAGGCTTGGATAGAGGAGTCGACCTCACCTATTTTCGTAAGGCAGTGTTCGACCGCCTCAGACGGGCTAGAGGATCCATTTCTAAAGGCCTCTGCTAGTTCGGCTACTCCGCTCATCATGAATACCTTCTCCTCGTTGTAGGAACGCGTTCGGCGCGACTTACGTTCATGTTTACCGTCATTTCAAAACTGATCTGTTCGATATTGTTGTAGAGAACTTATTACTGCTGTGCTCGCTGCTCTTACGATAGATCAGCAATCTGATTACGGCATCGAATTCGATACTGAATAGCTGTTCGCGACGAACATTTAGTTAGTAATTAAATAAGGTAGCCAATCAGTTTTATCTCGAGCATGCGAAGCAAACATTAAGTCACAAAAGTTACACTGTCGTAGTGTCTGGTGTGGTTCTGTCAAACAGGAACGTCGACTTTTCTATCTGCACAGGTAGAAGGTTTCGGCGCCCCGCTTGACACTGCCAGGTCAAGCTGCCCCTCTTATAACCATACTCCTGGTCGAAACATCTGGAAAAAGTACATGAAGTTAAAAGGCTTTGGAGTTGTTGCGTTAATCGCATTTGGGTGCGCCGTTGCTCAATCATTCGGCCGATTCACATACGGCATATTGCTGCCTGCGGTCCGCAATGATCTAGGAATTTCTAACACTATTGCTGGGTCACTTCTAACTATCAACGTGGCCGCCTACCTATTCGGGGCAATCGTTGTAGCAGCCGCTACTGGCAGGCTCAAACTACTAGCAGTCATGCGAATAGGTTTCGTGTTTTCGACGAGCGGTCTTGTTCTTGCGGCAGCATCTCCAGGGGCGCTCGTGTTAGGTGTTGCTATGTTTTTGTGTGGGTTGGGTGGGGCTTGCATCTGGATTCCTTCACCTGTAATCGCTTCCGATGCATTAGCCCCGGAGCGTCGAGGGTTAGCTATTGGGCTCATATTCTCTGGTGGTGGTTTGGGTATTGTTTTTGCAGGACAGCTCAGCGGTTTCATGCGGTCAATTTCTGGAGATAGTGGATGGCGGACCGTCTACTTGATTCAGGCAGCTATGGCATTGGCAGTAGCGCTACTAACTTTTTTCTTCATTACACACAACCAAAAAAGCGCACCTTCTAAGGGAGGGTTCGGCGGTTTTTCTGCGTTAACGCGCATGCGTGGATGGCTCCCAATAACGATGGCCTATTCATTCTTTGGTTTCATGTACATTCTCGTACTTGGATTTTTGTCAACACGACTCGAAGACGATAGCAACTGGACAAGCGGGCGCGCTTCTCTCGCTTTTACTGTGGTTGGTGTTGCGATGATCTTTGGTGGTCCATTGATTATGAAACTCGTCGGAAAGTTTGGTCCTCGCAATTGCCTCGCTACCGCGTTTACTGCGTGGGGATTGTGCTGCCTTCTTGTTCTACCGGGATGGTTTAGTCCTACGTTGGTCCTTTGTGTGGGATTTGGTCTTATTTTTGGTGGGATCCCATCAATAGTTACCTTGTATTTTGTTCAGAACGCTTCGCTCGCTGATTACGGCCCTAGCTACGCTGCTGGCACTTTGGCGTTCGGGGTTGCGCAAATGATTTCTCCACAAATGGGAGGTGTAATTGCTGACCTAACAGGATCATTTGCGTTAGTTCTGGTGCTTTCTGCAGTGTTTGCTTTTGGTGGCTCTATCGCCGCCCTGTCGCTGCCCAAACAACCTAATGTTTCCTTAACTAAGCCCCTCATGGCGCCCCTCGTATTTGATGTTAGTCGCCGATGAAAGCACGGGGGTTAGCTGCCGTCTTCATCATCGCTCTCTGCGCTGGAGTAGCTCAAGCTTTCGGTCGCTTCACCTACGGTGTTCTACTTCCCGCAGTTAGAGATGACCTACAAGTATCCAACACCATCGCTGGGTCACTATCGACGATAAACGTCGGTGCATATCTAGTTGGCACAGTTCTCGTAGCGGCCGCTACAAGCAAGCTGAAACTTTTTACTATTATGCGAATCGGGCTTATATTTTCTACGACAGGTTTAAGTCTCGCAGCCGTATCTTCAGGAGTTACTCCTCTAGCAATAGCCATGTTTCTATGTGGTATCGGTGGAGCTTGCATCTGGATCCCTTCACCAGTGATAGCAGCTGGTGCATTAGCTCCTGAACGGAGGGCATTTGCAGTTGGGTTGGCAGGCGCCGGCATCGGGCTCGGCGTAGTTTTTTCAGGTCAACTCAGCGGTTTCATGCGATCACTTTCAGGTGCCAGCAGCTGGCGAACCGTCTACCTAGTCCAAGCAATCATTGCCGTTACAGTCACAGCAATAACTTTTCTGTTTGTTGAACATAAACAAAAAGACACGCCAACAAAAGGAGGATTCGGTGGTTTCGGTGCCCTCGCACGATTAAAGGGATGGCTACCGATAACGCTGGCTTATACCTCATTTGGCTGCATGTACATTTTGGTTCTTGGCTTCCTAACAACTCGGCTTGAAGATGACAGCGACTGGACGAGCGGGCGCGCGTCTCTCGCGTTCACGATTCTTGGTATCGCTATGATTTTTGGCGGGCCGTTATTAATGAAATTGGTGGGCAAGTTTGGTCCACGCAATTGTTTAGCTACAGCGTTCGCTCTTTGGGGGGCCTGCTGCCTTCTAGTCCTGCCAGGATGGTTCACCCCTACCTTGATTATTTGTGCGGGGTTTGGTCTCATTTTCGGTGGGATTCCCGCAACAATCACTTTATATTTCGTTCAGAATGCTTCGCTTGCTGATTACGGTCCTAGCTTTGCGGCTGGGACTCTAGCCTTTGGCATTGGTCAAATGATCTCGCCTCAAATCGGAGGTGTCATCGCCGACGTCACTGGATCATTTACTTTAGTAATAAGTTTGTCGGCAGTAGTTGCTGTAACTGGTGTGATATTTGCGCTGTGTCTCCCAAAGCAAGACCAGCCAAAACTTTTAACTCAGTTACCTGCTTTTGCTCAGCCTGTTGTTTATCGCGTTACAGCCAGTTCCAAATAGCTACTTCGGGACGTTGCCCCATTTCGTGCCCCAGTTACACATGGCATCGAGAACTGTTTTGAAATCTTTGCCCGCTTCAGTAGCCAAATATTCGAATCTAGGTGGACGAGTTGAATATTGATTTCTTTCCAATAGACCACCTTCAACTAACGTTGCTAAGCGGTCCGTTAATACGTTCGGGGCTATTGATAAATCTCGTTGTATCTGATCGAACCTGGTCATCCCGCCAATTACAACATTTCGCAAAATTAGAGGAGACCACCACTCGCCCACTACCTCTAGGCACTGGGCGATCGGACAATCCATTTCCGAAAAGCTTTTTCGTTTAACCATAAACAACTCACTTGGTCGTACGCCTCTAGTATAGCCACACGTCAGTTAACCCTCGACACTCCTATACGCAGCGAACTGTATATTCGGGTTTCGGCGGCCGCAAAATATTGTTTGCTGCTGTCTTACATCGACGGCAGGAGCGTTTTAACTGTGCGGTAATTCTGACCAGTTAGTTTCTCGTTGCTGTTGTTCGCCTGGTTCACGAGGGAGACCTAAAACTCGCTCACCAATAATATTTTTTTGAACTTCATCTGTTCCTCCGGCTATTGACATTGCAGGGGTGAACATCGAATAGGCGTGGAACAGTCCGTTGTGCGACGCGTGCGCACCTGTCAGCATTCCTTCCGCTCCAAGCGCATTCAGTCCAATATCTCGAATTTGTCTTCCCATTTCCGAACTGAGAAGTTTTAGTGTAGATACTTCAGGCCCGGGCTGTCCCCCAGCTTTAACCGAAGCTACTGCTCTTTGCCCAGACCATTTGGAGTTACGGCGCATCTCCAGAAGACCCATTAGCTCTTGACGAATAATAGGGTTCTCCCCTTTACCTGTTTCCTCAATTATTTCGTTAAGAATTTTGCTAACACCACCACTTAAAGCAAGTGAAAACCCATCAACTTTATTTGCTTGGATTGCGGCATGTTCACGAACCGGTAAAGCTAGGTCTAACTCTCCGAACGCAGGTGTATCACCCATTCCTGGGTTTTCGGGATCACGCTCATGAGACAACGTAGTCATCGCGACACGCCACCCTTCGCCGAGATCGCCTAAACGGTCGGTTTCTGAAACTCTTGCTTCAGACAAAAACACTTCGTTAAATGCTGCGTCTCCAGTCATTTCGCGTAACGGCCGGACCTCTACACCTTCTTGTTGCATATCTATCAGGAAATAAGTAATTCCTTTGTGCTTTGGAAGGTGCGGGTCTGTTCTAGCTATCAAGATTCCATACTTCGCGAATTGCGCTCCGGAATTCCACACTTTTTGACCTGTGATGATCCACTCGTCACCATCTCGTTCTGCTCTGGTTGCCAAGCCAGCCATGTCGGAACCTGATCCCGGTTCGGAAAATAATTGACACCATGTGTCTCGGCCGCTGACGATGCCCGGCATGTAACGTTGCTGCTGTTCTGGGGTTCCGTAATGCATTAGCGTCGGAG
>PCCJ01000120.1 GCA_002731665.1 Actinomycetota bacterium
TCAATTTCAATGGAATTAGAAAGTTCTTCCGACTTGAGTTTTAAGCTGGTCTCAGCAACGAAGAGCGCACAATAATTCCAATATTAGTAGTAAAGCATACACTGGCCCTTGATGGTTAGGCACGGAACCGTTGTTTAGTGCGTTTACCGGTGGCATTAGATTGGATGCATTCAAAACGCCCAACGATAGTTGGGTGGTTAGTAATTCATTTTTTAACATCTCGAGCAAGGCAAACTATCACTGACCGCTTTCTTGATCCGCTGAAAGGATAACGACCATGCATCACCCGATGATTGTCCACTAGGGCAACATCCCCGTCTTTCCACTCTAGCGGTAAGACGAACTCATTGGCTATATTAGCTAACTCATAGAGGGCTTCATCTTCGATAGACTCGTCATTACCATAGGTCAGGGGTTCTTGCTGTTCTTGCCCCACCGGTTTCCAGCCAAGATGGGCTGCAAGGACCTGGTTGTAAAATGACTCAGTGCCATCGAGGAGTTGTTTCACCGCGGGCATTACCGGTGTAGTGGTAATAAGAGAGCCATCTTCTTCCCAGCGCCAGGAATAACCCAACGCGTCTAGCCGTTCCTCAGCCTCAGCGACTGTCCCCACACTAAGCGTACTGGCCCAGCTCCGCCCTTGCCCCGAGTACTCATCTGTTTCAGCGGGCATCCGCATATTATACTTCAAACCAAGCGTAGCGAACTGGTGAGTCCATTTTGGATGTCGCTCTTTGAATTTTGCATAGAGCCAATCCGAACGACAGAGCGGTGTGGCGCCACCTTCATCCGCTGCGCTCAGACAGCAAAAGAATATCTTATCCGGCGACAATGGCGTCTGCGCCATTTCATGGTGGAGAAATATCTCAACATCGGACGGGGCCTCATTGGCACTGAAAACACGCGGCGTGAAATTTATCCGCACCGCGTTGGATAGGGAATCTTTGTAGGTGAAATCGCCATAGCCGAACGCCGCACTGAACTTATCAAAGTCTTCAGCTGTTTGTATCGGAAAGTCTCGAAACAAAAGAGCTCCGGCTTTGGCTAGTTGATGTTTGAAACTCTCCGATTCAGTAGCAAGCCAATTCAATACATCAGACATTCTGGTTAGACCGGTCTGATTTTCAACAACAAAAGGGAAATCTAGATCAGTCATAGATGGGATGAAAGGTATTGAAAGCAGCTTGGCAGAAAACACCGGGATCGTTATAACGCCGATTTCTATTCAAGGCAGAAATACTAGACACATCAGCGTCACTGAGCCGAATGCTCTCAGCGTCCAAATTCTGTTTCATACGTTCTGGATTCATGCTCTTTACTACTACCGAAGTGCCACGTTGCACACCCCAACTCAGTAATACCTGAGCAGCTGTACAACCAACCCTATTAGCGATTTCTTTAACACTTTTTTGCTCGAGAATTGACTCACTCTGCTCAGCCATATCTAGCTCAACATAGGACAGAGAACCCAAGGGTGAAAATGCAGTAACTTCCAATCCATAACTCTTGGCCAGACGCACAAGACTTTCCTGCGCCAGATAAGGATGGGATTCAATCTGCAGTACTTCTGGGGGGACATTGCTATAATTCATCAGGTCATGAAGGAGGCCACTATTGTAGTTACACACACCGATGTATTTGACTACCCCACTCTTCTTTAAAGCTTCCATAGCGTACCAGGTGCTACTCAATGACACTTTTGCTAGCTTCATTTTTGGCTGATCCGAATTGGGATCGAAAACCCACTCTGCCGGATACCGTGTCTCAAAAGGCACATATTCCAGGGCAATTGGAAAGTGAATGAGATAGAGATCCAGATAGTCCAGTTGCAAGTCATTAAGAGTCCGCTCCAAGGCAGCGGGCACGTGCTCCGGATTATGATAGGTATTCCATAACTTTGAAGTGATCCAAAGTTCTTCTCTGGAACACAGACCTTCAGAAATAGCCCGCTGCAGTCCGCGACCTAACTCAGCTTCATTGCCATAGTCACTGGCTGCATCGAAATGACGATAGCCACATCGAATGGCCTCAACTACGGTTTTTTCGCAGGCGTCAGGCGCTATTTTCCACAAGCCGAATCCGATGGACGGCATGTCTTTAACTGATTTAAATAGCATAAGAGTTGCTTCTATTGATTACCTGTTAATAGGTCCTGGATGTCGACTGCCTGCCCAGTCTCAATGGATTCCTGAGCAGCCATGCCAACCAACACTGACATCAAGCCGTCATGGGTCGTGACCGCAGGTGGCTTTTGTTCCCGAATCGCATTAATGAATTCCCGGTGCTCAAGAAAACTCGACCCGTGATGGCGGCCTTCGTGCTTTACCCGAATATCTATTTCAATGGGGACGGACTTGCCCGAATTCCGTTCACGCTTGCTGATGAAGACCTCCTCCCCTGGTACCGTAGTTTCCAGTTTTCCATCATCGCCGGTCACAGCGATCATTTGTTCAAACTTGGAACCTTCAGCGAACATGCATAGATCCAGCATAGCACGAGCGCCAGTGTCGTATTCCACGATCACATAAGCATTGTCCAAAATATCGGGCACTTCGCCATTGTACACTTCATCGAGGTGATTCACGGACTGCGCACCAGATGCAAGCACACGTTTTGGATTACCGGGCACTACGAGATTCATCAGATCAAAGAAGTGGCAGCACTTTTCTACCAATGTCCCGCCGGTATTACGATTGAATCGATTCCAATCTCCAACCTTTCTCAAAAAAGGAAACCGATGTTCCTGAATAGCACACATTTTCACATTGCCCACCTCAGGCAAGTGCAGTAGAAGCGCGCTGGTAGTTGGCATATAGCGGTATTCCAAGCCAACCCAGACTATACCTTTGTGCGAGGCCGCAGAATTGTCCAGCTCCAGCGCATCAGCAAGGGTGGTGCACATGGGTTTTTCCAGCATCACATGTTTATCTGTCTTGAAGACATCACGCATCAGATCGATATGGGTAAAATTTGGTGAGGCTATGACAAGAGCATCAATATCGTCATTGTCGAGCAGATCTCTGTAGTCTTCATGAACACTTGGCGTGAATCGATCGGCGCAATATTTTTGCGCCCATTGCCGCGGCTCTTCGTTAGGGTCTGCGACCGCAAGAATGTCGACATCGTCCATCGCCGCCAGATTGCGAATGTGCTCGCAGCCCATCATGCCGGTTCCGATAATTCCATACCGAATGGTCACGCCTCATGCTCCAGGTAGTTGAGTGCTGCCTCAATAGAGCGGCGTATTAAAGCACAACTATATTAATAGGCAAGCTACACTACCTTATAATAGAAAAGCTCTCCAAATCAGTCGTTTAGACTTTTGCAGGCTATTCCGGAAAATTGAGAGAAAGTGGATGCTAAGTGCACCCAGAAAAATCCGGCCGCACTCTGCATGTAAACTAACAGCTTATTGCCTCTTCAGTTCAGCCCTATTACTGGTTAACTCCCCATTAAGATAAACAGTATATTCGTACACCATCGAATTGGAATCACTGGCATCCATAGTCCATCTCATGCTGTTCACAAAGTCATGACTATCGCGCATTAAAGGGGAGCGTGATCCATCAAAGGATAAAGCCACAACCCGATCAGTCGCCTCGCTCACTGAAAGAACAGGTTCTGTACCTAGCGCACAATAATGCTTCACCACCAGCTCTCCCTCTTCGTCACTGTAGGTCGTAAACATTCCAACGCCATCCTCAACTACAGACTCCATAATCGTGCTACCGCCCGAAACAAGAGTCCACTCGTACGAGACATCGATTACATCACCGGTCAGTGATTGGGTTAGCTGACCCTCCCATTTTCCCAACTTTTTCTTTATTTGGTCAAAGGCCGCACTCGATTCCACTGCTGGCATCTCGACACCACCTATTATTACAGGAGCATCCGCTGCGATAACGATTTGCACATTGAAAAGTACTATTGATCCTGCCAATGCAGCACTAACTTTATTCATAACTTCCCCTTTTCTAGATTCTATTCCATGATCACCTTTTTAACGGTAATTTAGGCAAATTTCCACCTTAAATACAATAATCATTTGAATAATGACTCGACAACGAATAAACATGCTGCAGGCTCGCTCAGAGTTAACATGTGGTAGTTTTTAATACACATCATGCGCACCAAATACTGGTCTAGACGAAACACCAAGAGTTAATTAGCTCGGATAATACCAACGCCCCTCTCGATCTCGATATCCGTATTCCACTCATCTGAAAGTCTCTCTACTCGCTTTAATATGCGCTCGGCATCTTTTAGCTCTGCAATACGAGGAATACCTAGTCGCGAGTCGGGGCCGTTAATGCCCAGCTCAGTTGGATAAAGCCTTACTTCGGAGAGCTTACCGTCTTCATAGTGACTAATGGCAATAAGGCTTTCCAGAGATTGAGTATTACCACCAAAATTTCTAGCAAATCGTTGCATTCTTCTATTGGGGTTTGCATTAGCATTGCCCATTGCTAACTCGAGCTCCCACTGTGCCTCTCTAAAGAATTCACCCAGGCCATAAAAGATCGGTTTCCCGTTGTAGATTTCGATTCCTCGTAAAGTCTGTACACCAGTCCCAACAAAGACATCTGCCCCCGCATCAATAGCTTGGTGAGCCAACTCTACATAGAATGCTGGCGGTCGGGTACTCAGATGCTGGGTCTCTATGATAGATCTGCTTTGATGGATATGCGCAGCCGCTATTACGAAGTCGCCCAATTGCCGCGCATTTCTGATATTCATCAAAATTCGATCAAGGTCACTCTCATCCATCTGATAAACTACAGTGCCAGGTATTTCATTATATTCTGAGACTCGATAGGTTGGATTGTTCCGACCAGAACTGGACGCAGGAAAATTAATACCAGCATTGGGAGAAACGATTGGAGCTGGCCTAGCATTATCGTAGTTCTGCTGATACTGAAAAAATTCCCGTCTTACTTGCTCCAATGCATTAAATTGATCCTGAGACACGAGAATTGTCTCGCTGTAATTCAACATGTTAAGGCCTGCTCTGCCACCAAGATTTCCGATCAGAGGCGTTGCAGCCAATCGATTATGCTCTGGCCAGATAGGGGCATGCGCCCCAATTAGGGCCGCCCGCCCTTTCGGAGTTTCAAAAAAAGCTGGCGCAGCGGCCTCCTGTAAATTTTTCCCGGAGCCGGCATGGATTATTCCCGCATCATCCAACAAAGAATTGGTTGAAAACATGCCCGCTATTTCAGAATCCAATAAGTGGTTCTGTGCACGATTGACCATATCAAAACCCATAACCTTTAAATCTTCAGCTACTTCATGAGTGCCCACGAACCCGTTCATAGGGCCCTCAAAATGTCTTAGGTTAGCCAGCTCGCCCTCCATGTTTCCCATGGCTAAATCTGCCCCACGGATTAATCCGAATACTTCTTGAATTTCTGGATCGTCTAACTGAGAGGCCGGTCGCCTGATCATTAAGTCACCGACACTCGCAAAACTGAAATCGCCAGACATGGTCATCAGTCGGTCCATTTCATTCAGGGCTTGCACATTTTTTTGTGTTTGAGCCGAGGCTGCATTAATCATAATTAGAAAAAGTATCGAAACATAATTCTTAAACTGTTTTTTCATGAGAAAGCCTTTGTCATAGTAGGGATCTTCAAAACCGTGTCCGCAGATATGAACCCATTTGGGAGCCCTGAGCGTTTCAATGGACCAATCAGCGAAAGAGTTCAGATCAGATCAACGCACGCAAGTGAAGCTGAGGTTCAGAATAATATGTAATTCGCTTAGATGGAACCTAAATTCAAAACAGGAATTCTAGCGCTGAAAAATAGGCTCCATCAGAGAGCGAAAATCTACTCCCCACAGATTATCCCTTTTACTTAACACCCAAAGTGCGGGTACGGTAAGGTACTTTTCATTGTTTCGATCGTAGCGCTCGAAGGCTAGTTCAACAAATACGCGCGTTGGAGTTGCATAGATAACTTGCACATCAATACGGTCACTGCGCAACCAGTTCTCTTCTTCCCTTAGTCGATTAAAATCAACATTAGCCAAGGACGATTTTATATTTTCGGCATGAATGAAAAAATTCTGACTTAGCATAATCTGAGGAATATGAGTAGCTTCTCTCAGGGCCGAGTGGTCTGCTCTATTAAAGGCTATAAAAAAATCTTCGATAGTTTTCATTGCCTCAGTGGTTGCTGACTCGACTTCAGCTGAGTCATGCCGCTCAAAAAACGGATCCCCACTTCGATACTGCATACCCCACTCACCATCCTGCCTTGTCCAGACATAGTAGGCCAGTCCACTTCGATATACTTCACCATTAGGGCGAATACGGCTGAATTCTACAGTGAAATTAACTTTGTTATCGGAAGCCTGACGTACGGTGATATTGTTAAAGGCGCTACTGCCCCAGCCTTGTTCAAGTAGGTTTTCATAACCAACAAACCAGTCTTGCGCTTGTCCAATCACTACGAAACCACTTGGACCATGGCTTACATGGGGAAAACTCAACTCCTCTCTTACCGCAGCATCATCGATGCTGTTCCATTTTTCAATAAAACGATCTAAAGAAGCTCGTGCTTCTCTGATAGCTTGAGAATAGTCTTGGGCAAACGCATGTTGAGCCTGAACAAGTGCAAAGAGGCCAAGACCAACCAATCGCAATATTTTCATTTTTTACCTTTTCATAACTTTATGTAAGCTCGGCTAGAATAATGCGTAATCTGCACACTTGGAAGCTACTAAGGAGAGTGGGTGTCTCCCGGGTAACTTTTTGGTTTTTGTAGGTATACCAAACAAGAAATGTAGTGACAAAAGTTGTAATAAATGGTCGCAGACTTTACTGGCTAGCTAGGTAATCTTCATAGCTTCCCTGAAAATCTATTATCTCACGGTCTTTAATTTCAATCACTCTAGTAGCTAGCGACGAAACGAATTCTCGATCGTGACTAACGAATATTAGTGTACCCTCATAGTGAGTCAGTGCCAGATTCAATGATTCGATAGCTTCCATGTCTAGATGGTTCGTTGGTTCATCAAGGATTAATACATTAGTACCCATCATCATTAGCTTGCCAAAAATCAAGCGATTTTTTTCGCCACCAGAACAAACCGCAACCGATTTTTCAAAATCTTCACTGGAAAATAAAAGCTTCCCCAATGTGGCCCGCACGATTTGATCGTCATGGCTGGGTTTTCGCCATTGACTCATCCATTCAAATAGATTTAATTCGCTGTCA
>PCCJ01000121.1 GCA_002731665.1 Actinomycetota bacterium
TCTTGTTTAGATCTTTCCAATGCTCCTATCGTTCGCATGTTATGCAATCTGTCTGCAAGTTTTATTAGTAGAACCCGCATATCACGCGCCATTGCCAAAAGCATTTTTCTCAGCGTCGCTGCCTGCTGCGCCTCTTTCGTGGCGAAGCTGACGCGATCAAGTTTGGTTACCCCATCGACTATCGCTGCTACATCCGCGCCGAACTTCTCGCGGATTTCAATTAGTTCAATTCCTGTATCTTCGACTGCGTCGTGAAGTAGCGCCGCTGCTATGGACACGTCATCAAGCCCCATTTCAGCGACTACCGACGCCACCGCTACTGGGTGAATGATGTAACTTTCGCCAGATTTTCTTCGTTGACCTTTATGAGCTAGTACAGCTGTCCCATAAGCATTGTTAATCAGATCTGCTGGATAGCGAGGCCATCTGGCTTTATAGCGATCAACCACTCCTTGAATCTCAGTGTGAACAGGTGCAGATGCGCGTCGCCATGGAAGTACTCTCGAAACAGCCGCCATCGTTACCTCCTTTTCACTTAGGCCGAAGGAATAAGAAATAGTTGTCAGTCACAGTGGACCACAAATCTTCTCCTGCGGGTATCTATTCCTTCGGACGCGAAGAATTAGTTTTCTTAAGGAGCTACTTGCATAATCAAATCCGCTTTTATTTCTATAGCTAACAAAGAACTCGAATAGGTCATTTGCGACTGGATAGCTTCACTCGTAGCTTGATTAGCTATTCACCGTTTTTTGCCGATTTTCCGAGGGCGCGGTGACACATTTCGTTTATATTGACCAGCTGCTAACAGTGCAGCTGCTTCACTCGAAGTGTCCTCTGTCCCTCGGATATTCGCAGCTTCTTGCATCGCCACCCAGTGCGGCTCCCTTTCTTTAAGCACAGTCACAAAAGGCATCGCTACAAACAACGAGCTATAAGCTCCGGCTATCAGTCCTACAAGCAAGGCAATGGCAAACTCTTGAAGGCTTGTTGCACCCATAATGAACGAGCCGACAACTAGAAGTGAGGCAACTGGCAACACCGATGTAATAGTGGTGTTTATCGATCGCATTATCACTTGGTTCAATGAGACGTTGGCCAAGTTTCGGTAAGTAATCCGGCTTTTGGCCGACAGTGCTTTGTTATTTTCGCTGGCGCGATCGAACACAACAATTGTGTCGTACAGCGAATAGCCCATAATCGTCAAGAACGCGACAACGGTAGCTGGAGTCACTTCAATCTGAAATATGGCATAGACACCAACAGTTATTGCGAGGTCATGGAACAAAGCTACAAGAGCCCCCAAAGCCATTCTCCACTCGAATCGGAGTGTTAGGTACAAAGCTATTAAAGCAAGAAATACTGCTAAGGCCCTGCGAGCTTTACCGGCTACTTGATCACCGAAAGAAGCGCTAACTGCTCGAGTGCTGATCGACTCTGCATCCACTGAAGCAGCTGCGGCCAAAGTAGAAATTATAGAAGTTTCTTTCTCGGTTAGCGTAGATCCGGCTCGTACTCTAAAAATATCCTCGCCGCCGGTTATTTTTTGGACGCGCGAATCCGTAAGACCAGCATCTAAAGCAGCATTTTCAATTGTTTCTAGTTCGACAGAAGCCTTAGCGGGAATCTCCCAAACCGAACCACCTTCGAACTCGATTCCGAGATTAAGCCCTCTGGCTACAATAGCTATCAGACAAACAAGAACTACCGCTGCTGACCCTATGGCGACGCGTCGGCAGGCAGACATAAAGTCCCACTTGTTATCGCCTCGGTACATCAATCGAAGTATTTTGATCACTGGGTCACCTCAGCATCGATATGAGACATGCCTATTCGTTTCGGTTTTTCTCCGACTAACTTGCGCGCAATAACTACTACTAGCGGTCGCATAAAGAAATAGGACACCGCAATGTCAATAAGTGTCGCTATTCCTAGATATAGCGCAAATCCGCGAACAGTTCCGGTGGTCAACTGGTAAAGCACTGCAGCGCTAATGAGCGAAGCAAGGTCTGCCCAAACTATGGTCGAAAAAGCACCGCTGAATGTTTTGTCGGCGGCCGATCTCACGGCTCTACCGCGACGCACTTCTTCTTTAATTCTCTCGTAATAAACAATGTTCGAGTCGACTTGAACACCGATTGACACAATGATCCCCGTGGCGCCTGCAAGAGTCAGAGCTAATCCCTGACGTTCACCAAGCCAGGCAATTATCGACCAAAGGATAGAGCCACTAATAGCCAAACTACAGACGGCTACTAGTCCAAGTAACTTGTAGTAGAGGAGCATGTACAAAGCAACGAGCCCAAGGCCTACTATTCCAGCAATTACGCCCGCTCGGAGAGTTCCATCGCCAAGGGTGGCTGAAACAGTTCGGACATCGTCTTGTTCGAACTCAACCGGGAGAGCGCCAAATCGCAATACCAGGGCAAGATCTTTAGCTTCTTGCTCAGTAAATGAACCGCTAATAACTGCCGTACCACCGAATTCTTGAGCATTAATTGTTGGCGATGACTCAACGACTCCATCTAGAGCAATCGCTACTTGCTGTCCGAAATAGGCAGAGGCCATTTGATCAAAGCCTGCAGACCCTTCGTCATTAAATTCTACGTTGACAATCCATTGGCCCTCGAATGTTGCCGCTGCGTTCTCTACGGCGTCACCAGTTAGTTCTGAAGCATTCAAAAAATAGACATAGGTGCCGGTTTTATCGCTAAACAATACGTTGCTATATACCAGATCTTCCTCTCCGCTTGAATCAGAAATAATGTCTGACAGCGTTAGCTCTGTTAACGAATCACTGTCTATATCAGTCAGAAGCGCTAACGATTCTTCGCTTAGGCCAAGTTCAGCTGCGTTTGTTTCGGCTGGATAAATTCCTGATACTGGCCGAAATTCCAGAGCTGCTGTCTGCCCAACAAGATCAACTGCTCGCTGCTTGTCTTTTACACCAGGTAATTGAATTACAACTTGGTTGCCTTGTCTGGTGATATCAGGCTCAGCGACGCCGATTGCGTCAACTCGGTTTCGAATAATTTCTATGGCGCGTTCGAATTGTTCTTCTGAAACTTCGTTTGCTGGCCTGAGAACGACTTCGACACCTCCTTGTAGCTGCACGCCGAGGACAGGGGCCCATCCAGCGCTAAGGACGGCGACAAAAGCGCTCGCCGACATTGCTACAACAAGGATTAGGGAAATTAAATGGGAACGACGCACAGTTTAGAGACTCCGATTCGGTAGCCAGTTAATTTCAATCATCATCGCCATCGTCATCTGAGGCAACATCATCTTCTAGATCTGACGATTTCGTAATGATTTCTCCTATAGAGCGTCGCTGAACTCGTAGCTCGACATCTGTGTCAACCTCGAGGGCGACGACTGCGTCGCCTTCTTCCACCGCAACTATTATGCCAATAACCCCGCCCACAGTAGCCACTTCATCGCCCACCCCTGCAGCTCGGACCATGCGTTCTCGTTCTTTCATCCGTTTTTGTTGTGGGCGAAGTATCAAAAAATACATACCGATGAAGACGATTAGAGGTAATAGTAATGCCATGAGTTATCTCCAGGAATGTGGGTACCGAAACCAAAATATTAGGGTACTGCTCGCCAGGGGGCGTGCGATTGTTTATCTGCTATTCATTAGATCAAAAATCATGGTTTCTCAGCCCATACATCAAAAACATGAGATCGAAAATCATCAAAACCACCATATTCAATCGCTCTGCGCGCCTGTTTGACTAGATCAATCAAGAACCAAAGGTTGTGAAGAGTCATAATTCGAGCCACAGATGGTTCTTTGACTTGCGCCAAATGCCGCAAATAGCTACGACTGAATTGATTAGAAAAGGGGTTATTTGGGTCTATAGGGTCTTCGCTACGAGCGTGTTTAGCATTACGTATATTAAGTTTACCGTTTCCAGTTAATGCAGTTCCATGCCTAGCTAGGCGAGTAGGCAACACACAATCAAACATGTCTACGCCGGCGCCAATTGCGTCTACTACTCGGACAGGGTCGCCTACACCCATGAGGTAACGAGGTCGATCGATCGGTAACTCTTCCAGCGCCGCTCTTAACGCTGGCATCATTTCCATGTGGCTCTCACCTACCGAAAGGCCTCCGATGCCATACCCTTCAAAATCTAAATTAGCTAAAGCTGCGCCGCTTTCGTGACGAAGGTCAGGGTTTATGCCACCCTGCACGATTCCAAAAAGAGCCTGGTCCGGCCTGGCATGAGCGGCCTTAGCTCGCTCCGCCCATAGATGTGTTCGCTTCATCGCTGTAATGACCTGATCATCGGTGGCTGGCAAAGCAGCACAGACATCTAGCACCATTTGGATATCGGCGCCAAGGTCTTCCTGTGTCTTCACTGCAACTTCTGGAGTGAACCTCACTTTTTTTCCGTCGTAGATTGAAGTGAAATCCACGCCTTGATCATCAATTTTCACGTTGTCACGAAGCGACATTACTTGGAAGCCACCCGAGTCTGTGAGCATATGACCATCCCAATTAGTGAACGAGTGAAGGCCTCCCATGTTTTTAACAACTTCTGCACCTGGGCGGAGCATTAGGTGGTAAGTGTTACCTAGGACTACTTCCATCCCCAAATCAACGTAGTCCCTGGCATCGAGATGGATCACGGCCCCTCTAGTGCCGACAGGCATAAATACTGGAGTTTCAAAAGTGCCACGCCGAGTAGTCACGCGACCTCGACGGGCATTCCCATCATTAGCTATTAACTCGTAGCTTAAAGACACTTACTCTCCATGGTGATAACAGTTTCCTACGATAACTTTGCGCTTCCTAATCGGCGCTAATAAAGCTCTTAATCAACAGCTTTCTGCAAAAACATTGCGTCCCCATAGGAGAGAAAGCGATATCCCTCTGCTAGAGCTTCAGAGTAGAGGCGCCGCCAGCGGTCTCCAACAAATGAGTCGATCATCAGCAGCAACGAAGATTTAGGGAGATGGAAGTTCGTGAAGATACAGTCTACGATTTCGAATTTTTCTCCCCGTCTGAGAAAGAGATCAGTTCGGCCACTCAAATTTCCTCGAGCTGCTGACTCTAATGACCTGACGGTGGTGGTTCCTACAGCTACTACTCTCTTCGCTGATTGGCAGGCATTCCACGTCGACTCGGGAACGTTATAGGACTCTGAATGCATTATGTGATCAGAAGAGTCACTTACGGTTATTGGCTGGAACGTATCTATTCCAATCGTTAATTCTACCGTGGCTATTTCAATGCCCTTTAGTGAGACGCGCTCCATAAGTTCTTCTGTGAAATGCAGTCCTGCGGTTGGAGCTGCTGCTGAGCCAAGCTTTTTGGCGTACACAGTTTGATAACGCTCTTTTGAGCTTTCTTCGTAATTCTTAATGTAAGGCGGGAGTGGCATTTCACCAGCCTTGCCCAAGGCAGAGATTTCAGTTAATCCGGATATTTTTTTCCCATCGTGGATAACTGATACAAGGCGCCTGCCCCTCGACGTTTCTTCACCAACATCAACAATAAGAGCAGGGTCTCGGAGCGATCGTAATTTTGTCCCTACTTTTAAGCGTCTACCTGGTTTAACCATGGCCTCCCAAAAATCACCCTGGGGTTCAAGGAGAAGGACTTCTGCCAAACCGCCAGTTTCTTTCACTAACGGTATTCGTGCCGGGATTACTTTTGTTTCGTTTACTACCAATAGATCTCCTGGCTCTAGATAGTCAGCTAGATCTTTTACGCGCGCATGCAGCGGAGCAACATATGGCCCTTGATCGACTAACAGCCGGGCACTATCTCGCGGCTCTGCAGGGGATTGAGCTATTGCGTGTTCAGGAAGGTCATAGTCGAACTCAATCATTTTCATACAGCTACCTACTTTAAGGGGCAACAGTTTCAGAAATGACTTTGTATAGCTCCTGCTTTGTCCACTCCCCCTGAATTCCGGCTACCTCGGCGAGGTATTTTTGAATTTCAGTGTCACTTAAGGAAGATCCTTCTTTTAAACCAGCGATAAGCACACTTAAATACGCTGTGCTCGGCTTCATGTAGCCATCAACGTTACTTGTAGTAAAAGTCAATATGGGTTGGTTATTTAATTCACCGAGATAAATAACTTCGTTGTACCAACCACTACCAAGATCTAACCGTTGCTCTTTGATCAATTTTGGCACATCGAGATTTATGTGGCCTGGGGTTAGCTGATTCTCTTGCGCCGCTATGTCGAAAAATTGCTCTTCAGTAACATCCCAGCAACGTATCCAGCAACTTGGCATTTGTAGGTTTGGTTTGATAAATGCGACACCGCCACCCCACCGCTCGGACCATTTACTGAAAAGGAGTGCGTAATTAGCTTTTAGCAGTATCGATGACTTTAACGGCAATGCCTGGTCACGCGCACCGGGATGGCTGGCATGCTCTCTGCTGAATCGCCCTCCTCTTAGATACAACAGAAATCTTTTTTCTAATAAGTTCGAGCCGTACGACGCGTACCAAACTCTTCTAGAAGGGCTCGACATCAATCAAATAATGATGGTCCAACGGAACCACGATCTGGGATTGGCAAACCAAGATGAGCAAACGCAGCTCGGGTAGCCACTCGGCCCCTAGGGGTGCGTTGCAACAAACCTTGTTGTATCAGGAAAGGTTCATAAACGTCTTCTACGGTTTCAGGTTGCTCACCCACGCTGATAGACAACGTCGAGAGGCCAACGGGGCCTCCTTCGTGTAGGACAGTTATGGCATCTAAGATAGCTCGATCTACTTTATCTAGTCCTATCTCATCAACGCCAAAGATCCTTAACCCTTCTTTTGCAACCTCTGCGTTAACACGACCATCGGCTCTGACTTCGGCATAATCTCTAACTCTTCTCAAGAGGCGGTTAGCAATTCGCGGAGTTCCACGGCTTCTTCCGGCTATTTCGACAGACCCCTCGTCATCAATCGAAACATCTAAAATATCTGCTGCTCGAGAAACAATGGACTGAAGTTCATCCGCTGAGTAGTAGTCAAGTCTTTCTACAAGACCAAACCGATCTCGAAGTGGTCCAGCAATTAATCCTGTTCGCGTTGTTGCCCCTACTAACGTGAACGGAGGTAAATCAAATCTGATTGATCGCGCAGCTGGTCCTTTACCAAGGATGACATCCAGTTGGAAATCTTCCATCGCTGGGTAGAGAACTTCTTCTACCTGCTTAGGTAGCCGATGAATTTCATCGATAAATAGAACATCACGATCATTTAGATTGGTGAGAATTGCCGCTAAGTCTCCGGCACGTTCGATAGCTGGGCCAGAAGTAACATGGATAGCGACCCCAAGCTCAGATGCAACGATTCCAGCTAAAGTAGTTTTCCCCAAACCAGGCGGCCCTGCAAACAATAAGTGGTCTGGAGTTTGCTCTCGGGCTCTTGCAGCTTCAAGAATTATGCCTAAATGCTCTTTAAGTTCTTCTTGCCCCACGAACTCGTTCAGAGTTTTTGGACGAAGTCCTACGTCTTCGGAATCGTCTGGAATGTGCTCCGAGCGAAGCAACTCTTCGCGTTTGGAGTGACTTTCATCATCTCTTCGGAAGCCTTCCTCTCTTCCCCATCCTTGCTCACTCATCGTGCAGCCAAACGCTGTAGTGCTTTTCTCAGTAGTGCTGAGCTATCAGATTCGTCAAGATCTTTGAGGGCGACTCGAATTTCATCGGAAACAAAACCCATACCTGACAGAGCTGCACGCACATCAGCTAATGCTCCCGGATCATTACCAGTTTCAGAATCACCTGAAGAAACATTTGACTCGTGTGGCTCCTCGAGCCGACTTTTCATTTCTAGCAACAATCGTTGTGCCGTTTTTTTGCCTACTCCCGCGACCATGCACAAAGCGTCTATGTCATCTGCTGCAACGGCTCGGCGCAACTCCTTCGGAGGCAGGACAGCTAATATCGCCATTCCTAAAGAAGGTCCCACCCCATGGGCATCAAGAAGCAACTCAAAACATTGGCGTTCATCGATAGACGTAAATCCGTAGAGTTGCTGGGCACCTTCTCGGATGTGATGGTGCACATACATGAACACTGTTTCATCTATTTGAGGGAGCACATTGATAACGGCGGGATTAACTAAAACCCGGTAGCCGATGCCTCCTACTTCAATTAATACTTCGCCGTTTTGCTGTGTTTCAAGCAGTGTTCCTCTCAAAGATCCAATCATTTATTTCTACTTACGGTTTCGATCTTCTGCATCGACATGTGCGCTAAGTGGCATAGCGCTGTGGCTGCCGCGTCTGCGGCGTCTGCCGGGGTTGGTAACGAGGGTAACTGCAAAAGTGTTTGCACCATTTTTTGCATTTGCTTCTTATCGGCAGCGCCCCATCCTCCCACAGCTTCTTTAATTTGGTTAGGCGTGTATTCAGCAACTTCGGATCCGTGAGCTATTGCTTCAGCCATAACAATGCCGCTGGACTGAGCAACACCTATTGCCGTTTTGACATTGACCTGGAAGAAAACTCTTTCTATTGCGACCGCTTCAGGCTTAAATTCTTGGATCAAGGATCGAACCTCAGTTTGCAAAAGTGCTAAACGTCTGGGAATTGCGTCTTTCGGAGGGGTTCGGATCACTCCCAGCGTTACCGCTTCGGTCTGCCGTCCCAGCTTCTCGACCACGGCGAAACCGCAGCGAGACAAACCCGGATCAATCCCTAGAACGAACATAGGTTCGATAGTAGCGGCTCCGAGGCATTCTTAGGATCAATCAGCGGCTAGCTCGGACAGAACTACATCAGATATGTCAAAATTTGCGTACACGCCTTGAACATCATCGTTGTCATCCAATGCGTCCATAACAGCCAGAACTTGCCTGGCGTCTTCGCTCTTGTCCAACTCGATCAAGTTTTGCGGCAGGGATGTTTTGTCAGTTGAAGCAATTGCAATACCAAGCTTTTCAAGGCCACTTCTTACCGCCATCGCGTCCGAAGGCTCTGTTACTACCTTCCAGCTATCATCATCAAATGTAACGTCTTCTGCACCTGCATCAAGCGCTGAAAGCATCAACTCGTCCTCGTCTATAGAAACGTCAACAAGTAGAATTCCTTTTCTTTCGAATTGCCAAGCCACTGCCCCTGGTTCTGCAAGAGAACCTCCAGCCCGAGCAAAAATACTTCTAATCTCAGCTCCAGTTCGATTTCGATTATCGGTTAGGACATCAACAAACATTGCTATTCCATGAGGCGCGTAACCTTCGTAGATAACTTGCTCGTAAGTGACACCTTCTAGCTCACCGATGCCCCTCTTGATGGCCCTTTCTATGGTTTCAAGAGGAACTGAGCTGTCACGCGCTTTTTGATACATGGTGCGAAGGTTGGCGTTCGCATCTAGATCTCCACCGCCCTCTCTGGCAGCAACTTCCACTTGCCGAATCAGCTTTGCGAATAGCTTCGCTCGCGCCTTGTCAGCCGCACCTTTTTTATGTTTGATTGTTGCCCATTTGGAATGACCTGACACCAGCGAACCTCCAGACGCCATTCTGCCATTCTTGATCCCCGCTTGGGAGCCATGACTCAGATTACTAATTATCTATTTTATTAGACTTAAGAAAATTTGATGTATTCGGCTATCAGGAGTCAGCTCGGGGTGAAAGCTGGACACGAGTATTGGACCTGATTTGCAGAGCACGGGCACGTCGGTTTGCCCATAGGCATCGACCGTCGCGAGAATTTCCACTGAATCTCCAACTTTTTCCACTCCTGGAGCTCGTATGAAGACTGCTCGGAAAGACTTCTGCAGGCCCTCAACTTTGAGATCACTCTCGAAACTAGCTATTTGTCGGCCAAATGAGTTCCTGCGAACAGAGATGTCAATGGCTTCGAAGCTCTTTTGATCTCGTCGGCCATCACTTACCTCGTTCGCTAGGAGAATCATGCCGGCACAGGTGCCTAATACTGGTAGGCCTTCACTAATCATTTGGTTAAGGGGCTCAAAGATCTTGCTCGATTCAAGAAGCATCGAGATTGTTGTTGATTCACCGCCCGGCAAAATAATGGCGTCAATACCTGCTAGGTCATCTGGTGTCCGCACAGCTACGCTTTTGTTACCTAATGACGTCAGCATTTGTTGGTGCTCAGAAAAAGCACCTTGGAGCGCCAACACGCCTACGAGACTTGACAAGTGATTTGTTACCAGCCGCGTTCAGCGAGTTTGACTTCCAACGCGCTGATCTCAAGACCTGGCATAGCTTCACCTAAACCTCGACTTGCATTAGCCACCGCTGCAGCGTCTCGGAAATGAGTTGTCGCCTCCACAATCGCTCGTGCTCTTGGGGCTGGGTCTTCGCTTTTGAAGATGCCCGATCCTACGAACACTGCTTCGGCGCCTAGCTGCATCACTAGTGATGCATCAGCTGGAGTAGCGATTCCTCCAGCGCAGAACATTGGCACTGGCAGTTTTCCGGTTTCTGCTATTTCTTGAACCAAACCCAAAGGAGCTTGAAGCGTTTTAGCCCATTGGAAAAGTTCGGCAGCGTCTGCTTGTGTGATCTTTCGGATATCTCCGAGGATTGAACGCAAGTGCCTTACTGCCTCAACGATATTCCCCGTTCCTGCTTCGCCCTTGGAGCGAATCATACATGCACCTTCAGAAATTCTTCGGAGTGCTTCACCTAGGTTCGTGGCTCCGCAAACAAACGGAACTGTAAATGCCCATTTGTCGATGTGGTGTGCTTCGTCTGCTGGAGTTAAAACTTCAGATTCGTCAACATAATCGACACCTAAAGATTGCAAAATTTGTGCTTCGGCAAAATGTCCGATTCGCGCTTTAGCCATCACCGGAATGGTGACTGTTTTTTGAATATCCTCGATCATAACTGGGTCGCTCATTCTAGCGACTCCACCATCTCGCCTTATGTCAGATGGGACACGCTCGAGAGCCATTACGGCTGTAGCCCCAGCATCTTCGGCTATTTTCGCCTCTTCAGCGTTAACCACATCCATTATTACGCCTCCGCGCAACATGTCAGCAAGTCCTCGCTTTACACGGAATGTGCCTATTTCGTAATTGTCGCTTTGCGTATCAGACATGCCTCTAGTCTAGAAGCAACGCGAACGTTAAATACGCTAAAAATAATTGAGTTACCTTAATCTAACTCAATTATTTTTCTAGAATTGTTACTGAGCCAGACTTCGCAAATAGAACCCATGAAGACCCTTGACTAAATTGAACAATGTTTCCCTGCTTGTCTGAGAATACCGTCGGCGCAGTGAGATTATCTTTGCTCCAAACCGCTTCAAGTCTTGAGTTATCGTTGAAAATCCATGCTTCACCTATCCCTGCGTCTGCTTCAAATTCTGGGATTCGTTCGCCTTGCCGGTCTAATTCGTTACTTAATGAGTAGCGAACGAATTGGACAACAATATTTTGTATGCCAATGGGGTTGCCCTCAGCGTCAAGAGAGAGAGCGCCCTCTTCATATCTTGCCCAATGCTTTTCGGCCGGTACCCACTTAAAGACTGTTTTTGTTTCTCCCCAGTCGATGCTTACTTCATCAACTTCATTTTTTTTTGCCGGAGTTACAGTCGGACCGTCTTTGAATCTCCAGGGAGCCAATGAATTAGGTCTATTTGCAGGGTCTAGATCTGCAATTTCGTTTAATGACACGTATATTTTTTCTCTGCCTGAATCATCGTTTACTTGGATGTAGCTAGCAGGAAATAATTCTGCGCTTACATCGTGGATCCCGCTTACTTTTAGAACTTCGCGCAACGACCATTTCGTTTGGGCTGTTACAAGCATGACCCCTGGCTGGTTCATCAAGGTATGGATATCGCTCAGCTGAGCCTCACCAATTGGGCCAACATTTTCGGCATTTTGTGACTGAAAAAGGGCGAGAAAGTTCGTGGCTCTTTCTTCTCCAAGATATTCATACACGATGTCTGCTTTTCCTACGCCTACAACCTGAGTCAGTGACTCGGAATTATCAATTTTCACAGCAGTGATTGCTTTTTTTGTAGCTCCTTCATCATCAAGCGCTAACCCTGTGAGCGGTGCAAAAAATTTAGGAAGCTCCGTCTTAGGGTCAATTGTTGTATTCACTGGCTGTGACGTTTCAGACTTTCTTTCGGAGTCTTTAGTGTCAGTTTGTTCTTTGACGTCGAGAGAGATTTCACTTTGCACTTTTAAGCTCTCTTCGGGTGAACAACCTATTGATCCGCTAATCGCTATACCTAAGAAGATCAAAATTTGAAGAAAACGTTTCTTAGACAATGCTCTCTACATCTCGCGCAGGGCAGCAACCCTGTCTTCTATTTCAGGACGTCCATATTCATCGTTGTCTGGGTTGATTGCCCATAGTGGTAATGATCCATACGAAGCGTCAATTTTTGAGCTCGGGCCAAATTTTTCATATGCGGAGATCAAACCTGGTGGGTACCTCGTGACTCCCACTCCGGCACTATCAGCATTGAAGTCGCGATCGTTGTTGAGCTCTTTCCTTAATCTTCTCTGCGCTACTGAAACCGGCAGATAATGCAGAGTCAGAATCCGATCTATCACCGTCCCATTCTGTTTCACGAGCAATGGTAACCCAATGGTCATAACAGCTAGAGTTGAATGACGGGCCTCGTTGGAGCTAACTCGAGCGATGCTGGCTGCGAGCAGCGCTTCTAGCTCTATAAGCGAACTATTTTCTAACAAACCCCTTGTTACCGAGAAATTTGCGATGTCCTTGTTTAATTCAGCAACCGCTATGTTATTGGTTTCAGAATCGATCACTCTCACCACTGGGAGCGCGACTCCGGTGCTCATGCAGATAGATCCAAGGAGGTTAAAAAGTCGCGGTGCGGAATGTTCAGAACTCTGAGCACCGCCAATTTCTGCCATTACGAATTTACTCGCACGCATCAGGAGAAATTTTGTGACCAGTGTTCCGATTAGCAGGACAGAAATTAGTGCAGACACAAGAAATTTTGCGGACCAACTACTGCTGATGGTGGTAACAATGAGTGTGATTAACGTCAGAACTCCGACGTTATATAACCAAAAATTGATGATTAGTCGACGTGCACGTGCGTCATAAGTTTTCTTAGAGTCATTCATCGATAAAACAATCTGGTGTGGTGAGACTGACTGTGCGAGTTTAGGCCTCAAAGAGCCGAAACACAGGCACAAGCCAAGTTCATGTCGTATGTATCAATTCCAAAAAGATCCAAACTTTATGAGCTCGCCCCATCGGCTGGGTTTCTGCGTTGCTTTCCCAGCCTGGTCTATAGCAACTTGGTAGTAGCGAAGATAAAGTTGAGCTAGGCGATCCATTGAAAATTCTGCGGCGCGCTGGCGTCCAGCGAAAACTAATGACTCAGAGTACTTTTTGTCTTCTAGGACTCGAGTCAACGCCGTCGTAAGCAGTTCAGGGTTCCCGGGCTCAACAAGTTCGGCATGCTCTTGATGAGTAGCAACGTTTCTGTACCCTGCGATGTTGCTAGCAACAATAGGAGTTCCGGCGGCCATTCCCTCTAGCAAAACAATTCCGAAACTTTCACCTCGCAGCGAAGGAACACAGAACACATCAGCACCTTTCAGCCTCCTTATTTTTTCTTCGTCTGTGACAGAGCCGAGCCACTCTATTCTGGGATCCTTACCGTAACGAGACTTAAGCTCGCCGGTTTGTGGCCCTTCTGACATAACCCACAATTTAACTTCGTCAGGCAAATTTTTTAGTGCCTGCAAAAGTGTTTCAAGGCCTTTGCGAGGCTCATGTCTGCCAACGTATGCAATCGTTGGTTGGGGCGACTCCGCCGCTTCAATCTCTTGAAATTTTGCAAGTTCGATTCCGTTGAATGCCACCTCATATGAACCGCCAAGAGCCTGATCGGCCATTTTTCGTGCGTCTTCAGATACCGCAACGCGCACTTCCATGCGCGAAGCTAACCATTCCACTCCAGGAGTGCGGTAGGCCTTGCTCCCGCCCGCAGCGTGCCATGTCCCAACGATTGGCGCGTTTTTGAGAAAAAGCGCTGTTTGGCAGGGACCAGGGCAAATCGGTTCGTGAACATGAACGACATCAAAGGTTTCGTCGCGTAGAGCTCTAATCGTGCGAAGGGTGCAAGCTAAGTCCGGAGCGATCGGTGCAACGGAACCGTTTGCAAATGTGGGGATGCTTGCCCCGAGCGGTGTTATTCCTTTCTCAGGGGGCGCACCATCACATGGCGCGAGTATTCGAGTTTTGTGGCCTAATTGAGACAATGAATTAGCCAAGCCAATCACTTGAGATTGCACACCACCAGGCACAGTCAAGCTGTATGGGGAAATGATTCCGATCCGCACACTGTTCACGTTAGGTGGTCTGGAGTCTGCGTCCACACCATCATTCGTCTTTATCCACTGTTTCGTGATCACTTGGCCAATTCGGTTGCATCAAATGCCACTGATCGGGAGCTCTTCTTATTAGATGTCCGAGCTCTTGAGCTAAATCCCCCGTTATACGAGATACGTCTGCGCTTACTTTGCCAAGTCGCGAGGTATCTATGGGCGGGCGAACGACTCCTAGATGTCTACCATTTGGCTCAAAGTAAACGGCTGTGGGCAGGAGAGTTGCACCCGTTCTAATACTCAGCAACGCCGGCCCACCTGGAAGCGTTGTTTCTTCTCCCAGGAATTCAACTTTGATTCCCCCGCCAGCAATATCTCTGTCGCTGAGCAGACAAACAATTTCGTTCCGCTTCAATGCAGCTGCGACTAAGGCACCCGCAGATGGCCCTAACGGTATGACGTTCATACCGAGTTCGCTCCTGAACTTCGTGAACCAATCGAATAGTTTTTGTGGCTCAAGAGGTTCAACAACTACTGAGATTGGGATTTTTTTTACCGTGGCCATCCAAAATCCCGCCCATTCCCAGCCACCTAAGTGCGGAAGCGCCAAGATAACCCCTTTGCCTTTTTCTAGGCCTTCGCGTACATAGCGATAATCTGGCACTTCTATGCCAGCTTCTAACTTTGCGCCTGTTTCCTTAGGCAATCTGAAAGACTCAATCCAGTAGCGGGCATAGGAACCGAATGCTTGACCTACCGACTGTTTGATTTTTTGCTCAGACATTTGGGGGCCCATGACTCGTCTCATATGACGAGATACCATTTTTCTTTTTGCCGGCAAGACCGCAGGCAGTACTACCGCGACCAACGTTGGTACCGAATTAGCTAATTGTTTCGGGAGGAGGCGCGCTATCGAAGCGCCACTTTTGTAGAAAAGAGTAACTGCCAAATTTTTTAGTTTCAGCATTACGAATTTCCAAAGCTCCACTTTTTATTTTTGGTTCTCAGAATCAGATATTTCGCGAGTTGCCTGTGACCAAACTTTACAGAAGCGTTGAACCGCAGTTATCGACGTTAGCGCGAGCATTATCCACAGAACTGGGATGAGAATTGCGTTGAAACAAAGCCCGAAGCCAAGGACTATCATCCGTTCTGCGCGCTCCATTAAGCCGCCTTTGGCTTCATATCCGAGTAGTTCGGCTTTCGCTCTTTCATATGAAATCAGTGCAGACACACCTAAAAGTGCCATTGGTAAGATTATGAGTCTCCCCCTGTCGGTCTCAAGAAGATGCCAAGCGATAGCGCCTAGCAGCAACGCATCAGTAACTCTGTCTGCCGTCGAGTCAAAAAATGCGCCTCTTTTAGATGATGTACCGGCCGCTTTAGCTACGGCTCCATCAAGCAAATCGGGTAACGCCGTCAATATCAGAAGACAAAGACCAAGCTGGAGGCGCCCCATTCCAATAGCAACAGCTGCTGCTACCGACATCAGCAAACCCACAACAGTGATTTGATCGGCACTAACGCCAGCTCGAACCAGCAACCGTCCGATGGGGCTAGTTACTCGATCGACCCCAAAACGTAGATTGCCGTCAAACATCTTCACTCTCAGGCAGTCCGGCTTCACGTTCTAGGCCATCAAGCTCATTCGATGTTGATATCCATTCTTCAGGGTTGTCTTCGACATACGCATCAATAGTCGTCCCATCGATAGCGTCAATCAGGACGAGACTGCGACTTATGGGCGGATCTTCGGCCGAGTAAGCCAATATTCGCCACGTTGGACGACTTGAAAGTCCTCGCCAGCCAAGTTGCGCCGATGCGTGACCCACAGCGAAACCCAGTTCTTTGCTCGCTGCGACCAGTGCTTCATTTTCGTTTAGTCCGAATTTCCGACCAGCCAAAACGCTGTATAAGCCGAACAACAAAAGCCCGACTGCCCCAATGGTGAGACCTGCGTTCGCCAGAACTGCGTCGGGAGCGTAGGCACTGGACATACCTAGGACTAGGGCGCCAACTCCTAGGTATAAGGCCCCAGTTGTGCGGCGTCGACGATTATCAGGGAAGATATACGCCCCTACGAACCCTCGGTCAAGATCCTCTGGTAACGCGTCGCGTACTTCTCCGTCGTCCACGAGCTATACGCTATCGGACTAATTCGATATGGCTGCTCTATTTCAATTGTGCTTGGGTTCTATAGACAAATTTATTTGAAATTTAGACGTAGTTTTTCTAGGGTTAGTGCCAGATCTTCTGGGATAACCCTGGCTCCAGCCACTGTGGTCATGAAGTTAGTATCGCTATTCCAGCGGGGCAAAGCATGGAAATGAAGGTGATCGGGAATTCCGGCGCCGGAACCTTGGCCAATGTTCGCTCCTAGATTGAGGCCGTCAGGAGAGTAGGCGCTTTGGATGGCGACGGTCGTTCTGTACAGAAGGTCAAATATTTCACTTCGAGCGTCTGCTGTCACTTGGTCCAAACGTTCAACATGCTCGTATGGAACAATCATTACATGCCCGTTTGTGTAGGGAAAGGCATTTAGCACCACTGCGCAGTGAGACCCGGAGTGGACATGTGTGTTTTGCTCTGAGGCATCCGGAATTCTCGCTACGTCGCACAAAATGCAGATGGTTTGTTCGCTGCTCGATGACTTACCTGTCACGTACTCTTGTCTCCAAGTCGCCCATAGACGCTCTAAACCATCCATTGGGTCCCTTCCGTCATGAAACGAATAGTGTCTTCGTCTTTCGATCTGATCACGAATCTAGCTAATTTGTTCATGTTACAATCGCGAACTCTCTTAAGGTTCACCAGAAAATACCCAGTAGCGAGGCGGCTTCAGACACATTGTTGCCCGCTGTCGATATTCGATCAATTTCTTTCAGCGCGTTCTGTGTGTCCAAGTCATCATCTAAGCAGGCACCCACCTCGGAGAACCCAGCTTCTTTTTTGTCATTTTTCTTCCATCTATTTAAACGTTCTTGAGCTTTAACTAGAAGCTCATTATCCCATTCCCATGAAGAGCGGTAGTGATTACTTAAGATCGCCAATCTAATGACCATTGGGTCCCATTTTTTTATTATTTCGGATACAAAGACTAGGTTCCCGTGGGATTTGGACATCTTTTCGCCAGCAAAGTTAACGCTTCCGGAGTGCATCCAATGCTTGACGAAGGTTTTTCCAGTGACAGCCTCTGACTGCGCTTGCTCGCACTCATGATGGGGGAAAATTAGATCTGATCCGCCTCCATGAATATCAATGGTGTTCCCGAACGCTCGTAAAGCCAAGGCCGAGCATTCGATGTGCCATCCTGGTCGGCCAGGGCCCCATCGAGAAGTCCATTCCGGTTCTCCTGGCAGTGATCTTTGCCATAGAACAAAATCGAGTTTATTTCGTTTATTTTTGTCATTCGGATGTCCTCCTGAGGCGCTAGCTAGCTGGAGCATCTCTTCGTTCGTCAGACTTGATAGCTCTCCGAATCCTGGTGCAGTTGAAACATCAAAATAGACTGATCCGCCACTGATATAAGCATGACCTGAGTCGAGAACTTGACCAACTAGCTGTCGTACTTCTGATATCGCTGACGTGGCTCGCGGTTCGCTATGAGGGGGAAATAAGCCTAAAGCCTTCATGTCCTCTTCGAAAACAGCTAGAGATCGGGCTGCTAGATCAAGGTAGTGGACGCCTAGGCTGCGCGCTCGACTCAGTAAGTCATCGTCAACGTCAGTTACGTTTCGCACACATTGAGTTAGGTAACCGAGCGATCGTAGCCTCCGTTGTAACACGTCATACGCAATAAACGTTGACGCATGACCCATGTGGGTAACTTCATATGGCGTTATTCCACAGGTATAAATTTTAACTAAGTCCGATTCTGTTGAGAATTTGACTATCTCTCTGGACCGGGTCTCATATAACCGAAAATTTGTGCTCAGCGGACTGCATCCAGACCTGTGAGCTTAAGAGCGACGCGAGTTTTGTATCTCATGTTTAGCTGAAGCAGAACGGCAGTAAAGGCTTCTATTGCCGTTGCGTTAGAGAGGTTCCCGCTATCTAGGGCTCGGGCACCAGGAATGGCGTTTATGACTTCAGCAACCTTGGACGTAGCATCGCTATGGTCACTGCAAATTAGAATATCGCTGTCTAGAGGACGCGCTAGGTCACCAAGCTCATGAGCAGGGACATGCTGTAACGTTGCAGCTACTTTTGATTCAGGCAAAGTTGCTTGCATCGACGCAGCGACAGACCCGCGCGGTGGGATAAGTGGCACAAATTCATCGTCCACTCTGGCTAAAGCGTTGGACATGGTAACAACAACTTTTCCACGAAGATGAGTTTCGACTGTCCGAGCAGTAATTGATGCTGCGTCCCATGGCGTAGCTATGATGACAAACTCGCATTCAGCTGCGGCCGAATTGTCACCTGGAACGATAGAAAGTTCCCGATCGGGCCACTTTTGTTTGATCTTGTCCACCACTTCCATGGAACGATATTTGGACCTAGAACCCAAAATAATCTCGTAACCAACGTCCGCTAACCGAGTTGCCAGGGCTGCTCCGGCGGGCCCAGTTCCACCTACTATCCCAATCTGCATACTCAGCACGGTAACTTGCCTTTAAGAGGAACTTCCAAACTGTTAAAAATTTCCTCTTACAGCTGGGCTTTAGGAGGTCTTTCTGATGGGCTTAATGGATGGCAAAAAGCTACTCATAACTGGAGTGCTGACTGATGCTTCGCTCGCGTTCGAGGTCGCAAAATTAGCCCAGGAGCAGGGGGCTGAGATTGTTTTAACTGGTGCTGGGAGGGCGATGAAGCTAACGGAGCGAACTGCTCGTAAGCTCCCGGTGCCGTGCGACGTGCTCCCTTTAGATGTAACTTCTCCCGAAGAGATATCGGCAGTTCGTGACGAGCTATTAGAGCGTTGGGGTCGGCTAGACAGCGTTCTGCATGCTATTGGGTACGCACCCGAAGCTTGTTTGGGTGGCAATTTCATGAACGCTGAATGGGAAGACGTTGCGGTAGCTGTGCACATTTCCGCTTACAGCCTCAAGGCACTTGCTGCTGGAATGGAGCCATTGTTGAGAGAAGCTAAGGGGAATGTCGTTGGGCTCACTTTCGACGCGACTGTTGCTTGGCCTGTCTATGACTGGATGGGGGTAGCTAAAGCAGCATTCGAGTCCACGGCTCGCTACCTTGCGAAATCTTTAGGCAGCCAAGGAATTAAGGTGAACTTAATTTCGGCCGGTCCGATTCGAACGATGGCCGCAAAATCTATTCCGGGTTTCTCTGCCTTTGAAGATACCTGGCAAGAAAAATCGCCTTTGGGTTGGAATGTAAATGATCAGCGTTCTGTGGCCCGGTCAACTTTGGCGTTAATGTCTGATTGGTTCCCCTTGACTACGGGAGAAATCATCCATGTTGATGGCGGCTACCATGCCATCGGCGCATAGTGAGCGCTAGCTAATTTTCGGCTGGGTGGTCAATATCTTCTGAGAGTCGTCCGATGAGTCCTCTCATTACGTCATCTAAAGTGACTACTCCGAGGCTGGTCCTATTGTCGGTCACAAGCGCTAAGTGAACTCGAGATTTCTGCATTAGTTGTAGGACCTCTGGTAGATTGCTCTGGCCAGAAATTCGGAGCATCGGCCTGATTGATGAAGCCGCAAGCTTTTCGGATGATTGTCCTATTGGGAGTTGCAGTAGGTCTTTCCCGTGAACAAACCCTCGCACATCATTGCTATCTTGACCCACGACGACTAGGCGAGTGTGCTGAGTCTCGTCAAAACACTTTTCGATATCGATGAGCTGGGCGTTGAGATGAACAAAGTTAACTTGCTCAAAAGGCATCATCACTTCGAGTACTGATGTGTTGCTAAATTGGAGAGCGCTTTCGATGAGACTGCGCTCCTCCGCATCAATTAGCCCCTCTTGATGAGAATCTCTGACCATAAGTCCAAGTTCTGCTGCAGTAACAACTTCAGATACTTCTCTCGTAGGTTTAACTCGCAATACAGTAAGTAACCCATTCGATAGCCACAACATGGCTCGGACTACTGGACGAGCTACTAATAAGTATCCGGACATTGGCCGGGACAAGCATAGAAGCGTCTTTTCTGGTCCCGCTAATGCAAGGTTTTTAGGAACCATTTCGCCCATGACCATGTGGATAAGAACCACAAGGGCGAGGGCTATGGCAAAACCAATGCTATGAAGAAGCGTTTCAGAAATTTCGAACAATCGATTTATAAGGTTTTCGATAACTTCGGAGACAGCTGGTTCCATAAGTTTACCGACGACTATTGAACAAACGGTTATCCCCAGTTGCGCTCCACTGAGACTTAGAAGGACATCGCTTTGTAAGCGTTGCGCCGCTATGGAACTGCGCTCTCCGGACGCGGCTCCGGCGTCAATCGCAACACGTTTTGCACCTAAAACTCCAAATTCGAATGCGACGAATGCGCCGTTGAACGAAATCAGAACAAGCCCCACTAATATGGCAACTAAGCTCATGGCTTTGCCTCTTCAGTGGAATCGGTTTCTTTGGATAACGGAGCGGGTCGAATAAACATCTCTGCTATTCGAAGCCGATCTTTTTTGTCAACGCTGAACAACCAGCCGCTCCACTCAAAGGAGTCTCCTTCGTTTGGGATATTTCCAAATTGCTGCAATGCAAAACCGGCTAATGTTTCGTAGGGTCCGTCGGGCAGGTTGAAGCCCGCTAACTCAGCTAATTCATCGGGAGAAGTTGTTCCCTCCACTCGGAAGCGGTTACCTGACTGCGCTCTAGTCAAAATCACCGGGTTGTCATATTCATCTTCGATATCGCCGACGAGTTCCTCGAGAATATCTTCGCGAGTTATCAAACCCGCTGTGCCTCCGTGTTCGTCTACCACTATGGCCAAGCGACGAGAGCCTCTTTCAAGATCCAGCAGAACTCCATCTAGTTCGCGCTGTTCTGGAACGACGAGCGCAACTCTCATAATGGTTCGCAACGGAGTTGTTCGTCTGTCACCGGTATCAAGTCCGAAGATATCGCTGACTTCGGCGACCCCAGCGATGTCATCCACGGTGGTGCCGAGAACCGGAAATCTTGAGTAGCCCGACTCACGAGCGATATCCAGAAGGTCCCCAATCGTGTTATTTTCGTTTAAGCACACCATTGCGGGGCGTGCAGTTAACGCATCTGCCGCTGTTTTACGCGAAAGCCTTAGCGTGCGGGTTATCAGCAACGCGTCAGTTTCAGACAAAGTTTCCTCTTGCGAAGCCCGGACCAAATATTCGAGATCGTCTAGGGATTGGCTTGACTGCATGTTTTCTGTTGGTTCGATTCCGAGGCGTCGCACTATCCTGTTTGAGATGTTGTTAAAAAAAAGAATTATTGGCGAACCAACTAGTCCATAAAGTCGAAGTATCGGGGCGAGCCCAAGTGCCACTCCCATCGGCCTCGAAATCGCTAAATTTTTTGGTGCAAGTTCTCCAAAAATCATTTGGGCCAGTGAGGCCACAATGACTGCCATAGCTGCAACAACAACTCCGTTTGAGTCATTTGCCCTCGAAACAAAACGCCATATGGAGCCGATCGCGTCTTCAGCTATCACCCCCATCATAAGAGAAGTCAGGGTGATCCCAAGCTGAGCCGCTCCTAAATGATAACTCAGCCGACTCGATAAGTTACGTGCATTACGAGCCCGCCGATTGCCACTCTCGGCAAGTAGCTCGAGTCGTTTCGGGTCAACTACGACGAGTGAGAATTCTCCTGCTACGAATACTGCATTGAACGCTATGAGTACAGAGACAAACAAGAGGCCGATCAACGGATTCATGTTCGCCTCCTCTCGCTTCTAGCGGTTACTGTTGCACTAAATCTGACATTCGTAACGCTACCCTTGCATCGATGTCATACGGCGCCACTACTCCTGAAGACCTGACTTCCTCTAAAGATGAGACAGAACCGAGCCCGGCTATTCGCAAAGACCGCTCTCTTAGCTGGCTGAAACGCTTAGGCCCTGTTCTCGCTACTCATCGTAAACGTGTTTTGCTATCGATAGCGGCGGCGATCATCGCGATGATTGTTCAGATTCTCGTACCTCGTGTTGTTGGCCTCGCTATAGATCAGGGCTTATCGGAGCGCAACAAGTCTTTATGGCCTTTCGTGGTTGTATTGATTGCTCTGGCTGTGGCTCGAGGGGTTTTTACTTTTGCCTATCGGTATGGCTTATATGGCATGGCTTTCAAAGTTGAAAATCAGTTACGGAATTTACTTTTCGAACATCTCGGGCGTTTATCATTTTCGTTTTTCGATCGAGTTCAAAGTGGGCAGATAATTAGTCGTGCTAATTCTGATATTCGATCAGTGCAAATGTTCTTGGCCTTCGCTCCAATCATGGCAGTCCAATTCATGAGTTTCATTATCGCTATTTTGTTGATGGCTGCAATCAGTCTTCCTTTAACAGCGATAACGATGGTCGCCCTTCCCGCAGTTTTTATAGTTGGACAACGGCTCAGAAAAATAATGTTTCCGCTTTCCTGGATTGTTCAGTCTCGCCAGGCAGAGGTAGCTACTGTCGTCGATGAAAATATTAGTGGGATACGGGTCGTAAAAGCTTTCGCTGCAGAGCAACATCAGATCAACTCGCTCGGCGTTGCAGCGGTAAGGCTCCGCTGGGCAAATCTATTTCAGCACTATGCTCGAGCAGTTCACACTCCTTTTATCGAGAACCTTCCAAGAATTGCGCTTGCCCTTGTGCTCCTAATTGGAGGCAGGCAGGTAATTGATGGCACTCTCACTATCGGAGATCTTATTTCATTCAACCTCTACATAATTTTGCTTCAAGCACCATTCAGGTTTATTGGGATGCTTTTGATTCTTGGTCAGAGAGCTAAGGCTTCCGCTGCGCGCATGTACGAGATTCTTGATGAGCCGCCTTCAGTGACTGATAGCCCAGGAGCTATTGATCTTCCTTCCGGCAACGGATTGGTTCATTTTGACAATGTTTCTTTTGCTTACGGAACTGAAAAAATAGGAGATTCAGCTGGATTGACTAGCTCACCTTCCATTCTTCGCCAGTTTGATTTAGTTCTTCAACCCGGAAGCATTACCGCCATTGTTGGGCGGACAGGAACAGGTAAGTCGACTGTAAGTCGGCTTTTGATGCGGTTCTACGATGTTGAGTCGGGGCAAATCACGATAGATGGCTTAGATGTTCGGTCAGTTACTCAAAGCAGTTTGCGAAATCGGATAGGCCTTGTATCTGATGAGCCCTTTTTATTTTCAACTACCATTAGAGAAAATATTGCCTACGGAATGCCCCAAGCCACGTTTGCTGAGATTGAACAGGCAGCTCAAGCAGCTCAAGCTCACGACTTCATATGTGATCTCAAAGAGGGATATGACACAGTTGTCGGGGAACGTGGTTATGACCTCTCTGGGGGTCAGCGTCAGCGCATAGCTATAGCTCGACTATTTCTAATGCAACCTCAGATTCTCATCTTTGATGATGCAACTAGTTCTATTGACGTTGCTGTCGAGGAAGCGATCCATAAAAATTTGCTCGCGCTCCTAAAGGGCAGGACGACAATAATTATCGCTCATCGACTGTCAACGATTGCTCTTGCTGACTCAGTCGTGCTTATAGATAATGGGGCCGTAGTCGCCAAAGGAACTCATTCAGAGTTAATGGAAACTGTGCCCTTGTATGCACAAACTCTTGCATCGAGCGATGCCGACGTGAAGCCGAATGGTTCAGGAGCTCAAGCTATTTTTTCTGAAGGTGGAGGGCTCTAATGGTGATGATGGGTGCCGGAGGTGGTGCTTTCATGGGACCAACTGCCACGCAATCTAGTGCGACCGCCGGGCTTCCTTTCGCCGGTGTGCCCACTGAGATGCAGGAAGGCGCAGATAAAATCTTAGCTAAAGAGCCAGAACACCCTGCGCCGAATATTATTTTTTCTCCCGATAGTACGAAACAGCAAAAGTACGGGTTGTGGCTTCTTATCCGCCCTCGGTGGGTAGCAGCTTTCGTTGGTTTAGTGCTGCTTATCTTAGAAACCGGTACAGCGCTACTTGGTCCAGTTCTAACTCAGCAAGGTATCGACAACGGTGTAATTGCTAGGGACAAAGATTTTCTTAATACGGTGGTTTATCTCTTCCTAGCCGTTATCGGTCTGAATATTTTGCTTAGTTTTCTGCGCCAAAGGTGGAATGGTCGACTCGGTGAAGATCTCTTGCACGACCTTCGCATTAAGCTATTTAGTCATTTTCAGCGGTTAGGAATTGATTGGTACACGTCAGAGAAATCTGGAGTTTTACTAAGTCGTATGACATCAGATGTAGAGGCCTTAACTCTTCTAATCAATGAAGGCTTCGTGAACTTAGTTATTCAAGGGGTAACGGTCGGCGTGGTGACTGTTATTCTCTTTGTTTACGATCCGACACTGGCGTTGCTACTTCTGGGCCTAGTCCTTCCGCCATTAATCACATTAACCATTTGGTTTAGAAGCGTAAGCCAAAGAGGCTATGCGGCGGTACGAGATCGTATCGCAGACCTTCTAGCTGATCTTTCTGAAAACCTTTCGGGCATTCGTGTCATATCAGCTCTGAATAGAAGGCGAAGGAACAATCAAGCCCACCAGCAAATTACGAACAACTATTTGGATGCGAATCTGTTCACTGCTCGAGCGGGTGCAATTTACGGGCCTGCTACTGAAGCCGTCGGGATAGCTTCCCAAGCTGTGGTTTTGCTGGTCGGTGGCTGGATGGTTCTCGATGGCGAGTTAAAAATTGGAGAGCTAACTGCTTTCGTGCTTTTCGTGACTACTTTTTTTGCGCCTATTCAGCAAATGGTTCAGCTATACAACACCTACCAGCAAGGACAATCAGCCCTTAAGAAAATATCTTCCGTTTTAACAACTCAGCCAACTGTTCAACAAAAGTTAGGGGCAACTAAATTACCGCCGATCGAGGGGCGTATTATCTTCGAGGATGTCAGTTTTGGTTATTCACCCGGAGTCGAAGTTTTAAAAAACATCGACTTGGTAATCGAGCCTGGGGAAACGTTTGCCTTGGTTGGGGCAACTGGTGCAGGTAAAAGTACTGTGGCTAAGTTAATTACTCGATTTTATGACCCTTCAAGTGGCCGAGTGACTATCGACGGTATGGATTTACAAGATTTGGAAATCCATTCTTTGCGAAGCCAACTGGGAGTAGTTCCACAAGAACCATTTTTATTCCACGGTACTATCAAGGACAACATTATTTTCGCTGCTCCACATGCCACCGACGAAGAAGTCACTCAAGCAGCTGCTCAAGTGGGTTTAGATAAGATAACGGAACAATTACCGGCGGGTCTGGACACCCTTGTTCATGAGCGAGGAGTTTCTTTATCAGCCGGAGAACGCCAGCTCATCGCTCTCGCACGGGCATTTATAACCCGTCCTCGTGTGATAGTTCTGGATGAGGCGACTTCGAGTCTTGACCTTAAATCCGAGTCTCATATTGAAACAGGTTTGGATAGTTTGCTTGAGGGACGCACAGCAATCTTAATCGCGCACCGCTTAGCGACAGCGATGAAGGCTGATCGCATTGGAGTAATCGATGAGGGTCATGTCGTTGAGCTAGGCACCCATCTCCAATTGATAGAGCTGGACGGCAGATATGCACACATGTACCGAACTTGGTCATCGCATGCCGGGAATGATTTCGGTTCAGCAAATTAGTTAACTGAGCAATTTAGTTATGCCCTCAACATACCTGGCTCAGTTTTATCAATTGGTTGAGTCCACTCTGATGCCGGAATGTTAGTTCCAAGTACAAGTCGGTGCGTTGGGCTGATGAGTTCTTGATGCAGCCAACCTGCGGGGGCACTCAGACGACAACCAGATTTCGCCTCATAAATTTCACCATCAGGAGTAGCAAATGCTGCTTCACCTGAGATCAACCAAATATTGACATTGAACTCATGAAAGTGAACTTCTGAGTCTTCAGTCTGCTGATGGTCGTACGCAATAGCGTGCAGCCCCATCTCTGCGGCTTCTCTGAGCGCTTGTTCTTCGGAAATCGGTGCACCAGTAACAAACTCAAATTTCATGTCGTTGCAACTCTCCTAGTCGTACCGGGACAGTCTGTCAGACCAAAGCAGTTTTGCCGCTTTTCGTTGCGAGATACCTACCTTGCTTGATGACTATTTTTTAGGCTTCGACTACCGAGCCTTGTTACATCATCGACACACCTTTTAAACTTCGAACCCCAGACAGACTGCTGCCCTGAATATCAAAGCTTTAAATTGTTTCGATTTAAGGTAAGCGGCTTATTTCAATCTCAACACTTTATTAATTTTGTAAATTTTCAGTTGAATACAAAGGGTTGTCTTAGTAGATGGTCAAGATCTTTGCTCTGATTCGAAGAAATATCATAGTTTCGGCATCTAGCTGTGGACAGTTCCTTAGAGCCTAATTTTCCAATGTTTAAGGTCTAATATTTTATTTCAATGGGCTAAGCACATACCAACACCTTGGCTTCTGGCAAGCTAAAGGAGTGTCAAATACATCTTCTGCCTCCGTCGTCTTAGAAGGCGTTTCAGTTAAGTACGAGGATCGGACCGTCCTTGGTCCGATAGATCTGGAAATCCGTTCCGATGAAAGGTGGATAGTCCTTGGACCAAACGGCAGCGGGAAAACTAGTTTGGTTAAAATTTTGTCGCTGTATCGTTACCCAACTACTGGATCAGTTCAAATATTGGGCGAACGTTGGGGGCAAACCGATGTTAGAGAGCTCCGTAAGCGAATAGGACTAGCTAGTTCTTCTTTACGGGATCAGTTCCGAGCAGACATTACAGGGTTAGAAATTGTTGTCACGGCCAGGCATGCTGCGCTGGAAACATGGTGGCATACCTATAGCGAGGCCGACCTTGATGCCGCTAGAAGTTGTTTAGCCCAAGTGGGAGCCGAGAGCTTAGCCGTTAGAAATTTTGAGACCTTGTCTTCAGGTGAACAACAACGAGTTCAACTAGCTCGTACTTTAATGGGTGATCCTGGGTTACTAATCCTTGACGAGCCCACTGCTGGTTTAGATCTTTCCGGAAGAGAACAACTCGTGACGAGCCTTTCAAGTCTTGCCTCTATGTCATCAACTCCGGCCACTGTGCTTGTCACTCACCACACCGATGAGATTCCTCCTTCGTTTACTCATGGGTTGCTGTTACGCGATGGATGTCCTCTTTCAACCGGTCCTCTAGAAGATATTCTTACTGCAGAAGCCTTGTCCGAATGTTTCGGATTGAAATTGCGACTGGAGCATCGCGAAGGACGGTGGCTATCGTGGGCCGCGACTTAGATCGCGAGCAGGCACTTGACCCCGCGCGTAATCAGTCAACTATTTTTGGGGAGGTCGCTGATCTGTACGAAAGATCGAGGCCCTCTTATCCGGCGCAGTTGTTCGACTGGATAGGTACCGTTTCCAATATTGGCAATTCTGCACTTGTCGTAGATGTTGGTTGTGGCACTGGAAAAAGTTCAGAGTGGTTCGTGAGAAATGGCCATACGGTCGTCGGAATAGAACCAGACCCAAGAATGGCAGCTATCGCCTCAGCGAAACTGCATAAGTCCAATTGCTTTACAGTAGAGACTGTCGAATTTCAGAATTGGCTTGGATTGGCTGCGCCGGCAGATCTAGTTATTTCTGGCCAAGCGTGGCACTGGGCTGATCCACTAACCAGATTTCGCTCAGCGCATGCGACACTCAAAAACCAAGGATGGCTTTGCGTTTTTTGGAATCAACCAGAAGTGCATTCTGATGAGATCCATAAGGACATTGATAAGGTCTACGACTTTCTTCCTTCAGACGTAAAACAGGCGTTTGTTGGTACCCGCCTACCCGGCAGCAAATCTGCTATTACGGCAGCTTCACCTGCCGCTGAATTCGATGAAAGTAAATGTTTCGGTTCGGTGAAGCAGTTCAACTTAAGTTGGGAGTTAGAGGTGACATCTCAGTCGCACGTCCAAAATTTACTTACGCAGTCCACTCATCGATTACTGCCCACGGAGTACCGCTATCGACTCCTCAATGAAATCACCGATGTAATTAACTCACATGGCGGGTCATATATCCAGACATTTAATACGCATGCCTATGCAGCCATGCGGTCAACCTGAGAAACTTTGATATATGGGACCTTACGAAAAAATAATTCGGTCATACTTTAATGCTTGCAGCGAAGGCGAAGATACTGATATTTCTGCTCACTTTTCAGATGACGCTACTATTTTCGACACCAACCATCCTCCAGTCGTGGGGAAACCCGAAATAGGGGTTTTCTGGCTCAAGATTCGCAGCAAATGGCAAAATGCTAAATGGTTTGTTCATCGGGTGGTCGAAGATGGTGAAACGGCAGCTATCGAATGGGCAATGACCGGCGATTCCCAAGAGACTAGTTTCGTGATTCATGGCAGTGAACATTACGAATTCAAAGATGGCTTAATTTTTGAAATACGTCAGTATTGGACGTTTGACCCCAGCAACCTCGGCGGTGGCCTCATAAGCTACCCCTACGGCGAGTCGGGACGTTTAGGGGATGAATCCTTTGACTGAGCATGACCCCCAACAAGTGCATTTTGTATACAACGATCCGCAATTTGAGTCTCGCTCGAGAGCTGCGACGGCGCTTCGAGAGCTCGGTAATGCTTTTGTAGGTCATAGAACAGATGACGAAACGTTAGCTGCAATAACTCGCTGGGCTAAAGAAGCTACGCAATCGCTGCGGTCTTCTGCACCCGTTAAAAGACCTACGGACTATTTCGAAAAACGGTATACCGATCCGATTCCCCTTGACGGACAAGAGGTAATAGCGTTTTCAGATCGGACTTTCAGTGGGCCAGCTAACCCTATGGGCATGGAGATTCGGTTAACACGGCGAGATAAGTCGGTTGTGGCATCTGCAAACTTTGGGTCCTCTTTTGAGAGTGCACCTGGTCGTGTGCA
>PCCJ01000122.1 GCA_002731665.1 Actinomycetota bacterium
AGGCTCCAGCTAAGAAGGCTGTTGCTAAGAAGGCTCCAGCTAAGAAGGCTGTTGCTAAGAAGGCTCCAGCTAAGAAGAAATAGAATCGTTTGTGGTTTCAGCTCTTAGCGCCAGCTGAAACCACACAGTTCTCCTGTTTATGTCTCACCAGATAGTCCTTACGGCGAGTTCTATGCATAAGAATCGACGCCATGGCCTACGGTTCGCGACCCTCAAGGAATCGCTTTTCCACCCATCCAGCTTCGTAAGGGGTAAAGAAAGCGACATCGACTTTTAGTTGATCAATTAGCCATCCTTCATTCGACCTCAAGTAAACGTCGGAGTAAGTGGCGGCAAGCCAAGCCGCTCCGCCTAACGTGGAGTCCGTGCAAGGTTGAAAAAGAAGCCAATGCCCCACGGCGTGGTCACCATTGACTTCGATTATCGGATTCATGACTTGATGACGGGCTATCAAAACTCGTTTTGCGGCACCTATAAAGTGCCGCCTGATTTCTTCCCGACCATTTGCTACACCGAATGTCTTCCCGCCATCCCAAATACCTTGTTCTGTAAAAATTCCTGCAATGCCATCGGCATCATAACCATCATCGCAAAACTTGCAGTAGAGGGCTTTGAGCTGTTTAATCGCTTCTATGTCTTCAAGTCGACGCAGTCGTGCTTCAATATCCATGATGAAAATAATCCTTTTCAAATAGGTGACGGCATATCAATGATTTGAATAACCTCCAAATAGAAAATGGATCTGGAACCAATTTGATTGCCGGCTTCTTATGATTCTTAGCGCTGATAATTATGAGGAGACCAATTGAGGCACTGAGTAAACAGTATTGGCGTTTTGACTATCTTAAACGTCGAAAATAGTACCTGTCGTGACAGCGTCAGTAAATATTGTTTCAGTTAAGTCGCCATCCAGGCGGCAGTCAGTCAGGTTGGCGCCGGAAAGATTTGCATAACTAAAATTTACGTACGTTCTATGTGCGTACGCGCGATTAGCTCTAAGTAAGTTCGCCTTGACTAAAGTAGCGTTCGTGAAATTAGCTAAATACAGATTACTCTGAGACAAGTTCGCTTCAGTTAAGTTCGCGCCGGTGAGATTCGCATTAGTTAAGTTCGCACTGGTGAGGTTTGCATTGCTTAAGTTCGCACCGCTCAAATCCGCTCCAGACAAGTCGGACCCGGATAACTGGCAGCGAGTCAAATCAGCGGAAGTCATGTTAGCTCCTGCCAAATCAGCACCGGAAAGATTTGTATCAGAAAGTTTCGAACCTCGAAGGTCAGCTTCATACAGGTTTACCCCTTGAAGGTCGACGTGTCTAAGATCAGCCGCTGCCAGCATGGAATGGGGACCGATCTGGTCATTGGTGTTGTCCATATGTGAATACCTAGTTTGTTGTCTGCTGTGGGTAAGAATAGAGGAAGCGAGGCTTACCGAACTCAACCAGCAATCTGTTTTGGTCACATGATAATCAAAGTATTTGGCGAGAATTATCGTTATAGCCTTGCGCTGCGAATGGCGACGGTATTGTGCGGGCATGCAGAACTCAGTGCAATCTCATTATCAGAGCAGCGGGATAGTTAAGCGAATTCGGGAAGCCTTAACTAAAGCTGGTTACGACCTAGAAAATTTAGATCCTGACGCATTAGCGGGAGCAGATGAGTTTCACGTAGGCGGTCGAAAAGTAACTAGTTTGATAGCTGACGAGCTTGATGCGCATTCTGATAATTCTGTCTTAGACGTAGGATGCGGTATCGGTGGGACATCTCGATACCTCGCTCGAACAACAGGAGCGCGCGTTACTGGAATTGATCTGACCCCTGAATTTGTTGATGCTGCAATTCAACTTTCAAAGCTTGTAGGAATGGAGGATTGCGTCAATTTCCAACAGGGTTCTGCGACAGAAATACCGTTCGAAAAAAATGTATTTGATATCGTGACGATGCTCCACGTTGGTATGAACGTTGAAGACAAACTCCTTATGATGACTGAGCTTGAGCGGGTCTGTAAGCCAGGCGGGAAGATAATGATTTACGATGTGACGCTCACTAGTACCGAGACAATAAACTACCCGATGCCATGGGCCACTACCGAAGAGTTTAGCTTTCCCGAACCTGCCTCAAAATATATCGAAGCGGCTAAGGCATCCGGCCTCGTTTTCCTAAAGCAAGTTGACTACGGAAAGTTAGCAAAAAAGTTTTTTACTTCGGTACCAGACGAACCGCCAGCTCTGACGCTAGGCCACCTTATGGGCCCAAGATTTATGTCTATGAGAGATAATCTAGCGCTAGCAGTAAGTGACGAAGTAGTGTCACCGGTCATGATGATCTTCCGCTCGGGTTGATGTAAGCAATTATTTCTCGAACAAATAACGGAGTTTCGTAATGGAAGTTTTCTACTCGGTAGCGCTGACGTTAAGAAATTTTAGGCAATCTGTAAGCATCAGCGGCAGTGTCATGGAACAACCATTTCTTTTCGCCATTTGAATAATTTACGGCAATCTTTTTGAAGGCGTTCCAAAGGACTGTGTACCCCGCCCCGCGCCGATCAACCGGGAAGTTAGATTCAAACATGCACCGCTCTGGTCCAAATAACTCGATCATTTCTTTGATTGGGGCTTCCCAGGCTTCCACTAACTGAGAAGAGGTCGCAGGATTATCTTGCTTATCCCATCTAAATCCCATCATCGGCATGCCAATTCCGCCTAGTTTCAAAAACGTATTGGGGCAAGAAGCAAGCTCTGTCATTGCCTCTTTCCAGAATTCAAGAATTATATGACGCTGGTCTTTATACGGACCGGTGCCTAAGATACATCCCAGGTGATCTATCACAATAGGTGTTCCCGGACAGTTTTTCGCGACTTCAGCAAGCTCAAAAAGCTGCGGGTGATAGACCATAGCATCGTAGGTGTAGCCAAGGTCGCCAAGTTTACGTACCCCCTCTAAATAGAGCGGATCATTCATGAGAATAGTTTGCTCTCTAGATAAAGGCGGATGGCTATCTTGGGCTGTTATAAATCTGATTCCTCGAAACCGCCCACGCCCGGCCTCCTCATGAGCTTCGAGCACCTCATCGACAGCATCGCCTAGAGTAAGATCAGCGTGAGCGATAATTGCTGCTATCTCAGGCTTGCCAGAGCTAGCGCTTTCCTCTGCTATCTGAGCTACAAATTCAGTTTCGCCTACGGGTTTAAAACGTTCTGGCCCAGTTTGTTTGTATTCGGCGCGGCACTCCAGATAAACGGTGCTGACAACATTATGGCCCGAACCAATGTCACGGTGCAGGTCCTCAAGAAGATATGGCCAACCAGTGTGACCTTCGTCAAGCCATAAATGGTGATGAGGGTCAAGAATCGGAAGTTCGGGATCAATGGCGGTTTCTTCAATTTGAGCAATCCATGCAGCATTAGTATCACCGGCTAGATTTGATGGCATTGGCTGAGCTCCAAAAGGCGTAAGAAAATAAAGAAAGTGTTTTCGCTATCGAGTCTTTCAGAAAACGGAGGGTCCTGACCAACGACCTAGAAGAAATTTATGACTCATAGTTCCAGGCGGTAAAGTTCGATCGCGTGTCCACTTTGCACCTAAAGTTTGGCTGAGGTTGGTTATGGAATTGCAAGATAATATAGACAGAGAATTAAACAATGCTATGAGCAATGGTGTCGCCCCTGGCGCCGTCGCAATAGTGGTAAACAAAAACCAGACTCTCTACGAGAAAAGTTTCGGACTTCAATCTCTGCGTACTCAGTCGCCCATGGCGATAGACAGTATTTTTAATATTGCTTCGATGACCAAGCCAGTCGCGGCTTTAGGCTGTATGCGCGCAGTAGAACAGGGCCTATTGGATCTTGATCAAAACGCTGGCGAACTAATTCCTTGGCTTGACGAAGTGCAAGTTCTCGACGGGTTCACATCATCAGGCAAGCCGATAATGCGCAACGCGCACACACACATAACCCTGCGTAAGTTACTGACGCATACATCAGGTTTCGTCTATGAAGTTTGGAACAGTAACCAGAATAAGTTTCTGCAGCTTGCTGGACCCGAGATAGCTAGCAACGGGGCCATCGCAAGCTTAGAACAACCGCTAGCTTTCGAACCTGGCGAAAAATGGGGTTACGGACCCGGAATCGACTGGGCAACTAGGCTGCTCGAGGCAGCTACTAATCAACCCCTCTCGAAGTATCTTGAAGCGGAAATATTTAAGCCGCTAGGAATGAGCGACACCAGCTTTGAACCCATCAGAGTAGGTGAAGAAAAGTTTGGCCGTAGGGCAGCGCTCCACCGAGCTACTTCACATGGCTACAAGACAATGAAGGATGGCACTCTTGACCGGGCATCTAGTCGCGAGTTCGACGGCGGCGGCGGTGGTCTGTATTCCACAGCAGCTGATTACGGCAAATTCATGCAGCTACTTTTAAACGAAGGAAATTTTGAAGGAAAAAATATTCTCTCTCGTGAAACTGTGAAGCTAATGAGCGGAAACCAAATAGGAGCCCTCCGAGTCCCCCAAATGCGCTCAACGAACTACTTTTTGAGCGCTGACACTGACTTTTTACCCGGCATTGAAAAATCTTGGGGCCTATCTTTTCTAATTAACGAAGAGAATAACCCTGGAGGGCGAGATAAAGGATCGTTGAGCTGGGCTGGGTTGTGTAACACTTACTTTTGGATTGACCCTACAAATGAAATTGCTGCGGCTCTCTTGTTTCAGCTACTCCCTTTTGCGCATCCCCCTGTCATCGAGCTATTGAGCCGATTTGAGAAAGCGATCTACAAAAATTTATAAGTCGCGTGAAATTCAACGTCTTTATAGGCTGGCCAAAAACTAACTTTTCTGTGGCCTAGCGAATTGCCCCTACAATAGGGCATGGGGAAGGGGCAAAATGCCGATTGAAAGACTACACCACGTTGCTTATAGATGTCTTGACGCTAAGAAAACTGTTGAGTTCTATGAAGGGTATTTAGATCTTCAATTTGATTCAGCGATCGCAGAAAATATCGTGCCATCAACAGGAGAGCGATACCCTCACATTCATATTTTTATGAGAATGCCAGATGGAAGTTCCGTAGCTTTTTTTGAGTTACCCGAATCTCCAGCTGCGATAGTCGATCCGAACACACCTTTTTGGGTGCAGCACTTAGCTTTGAAAGTGGACAGCCGGTCTTCGTTAATTTCATACAAAACACGTTTAGAAGAAGGTGGAATAGAAGTCGTAGGACCAATAAATCATACCTTTTGCGAATCTCTATATTTCAAAGACCCGAACGGTCACCGCCTAGAACTTACATCTGACATTGCAAGCGAAGAATTACTACAAAAAATGGAAACTGAAGCGAGGCCTCTTCTCGAGATCTGGGACGTAACTCGCGAGGCGCCAGAAGTTAATGCTCTGCATGCCTCGGCACGCCCTTGAAAAGAGGCCTTCCATCGGGCTGCTAGGTCATTACAGAGATCAGTTAGAAGAGCGTTTCTGTAAGAGGAGATCCCCAAACCTGCCTATTCTTTAACGCGAAATATTATTGTAACCGGCGAAAAGATGCTCGCTTGCAACTTCGGCGTTGAGACTTAGAAGTCAAATCTTAAACGGTTAGGGCAAGATCGCATGACGCTATTCACGCTGACATAATACTTTTCGTTGATTCTCTTTTAATGAAACCCAATGGGCTAACGTGTGATTATGCAAATAGAGCGTGACACTCGCGGTGCGGAAGTTGGACCCAACCAACATGAAGACGCAGATGGGTATATCGGTCCTATGCCGGCTGGTTCTGGACCTCGTAGTAACCCCCTCGGGGAGTTCCCGACGGGACCCTCAGTTGGAGAAAGACTTCCTGATGTAGTTGCCTTAAATTCTGATGGTCAGAACGTCGACCTGCACAGCGATCGCAATGGCCAACAAGCTGTACTTATCTTTACGCGTTCGGTGGTTTGGTGACCTCCATGTCGCACCCAGCTGGTCGAGTTGGAAAAAGGTATGGAAAATTTCGAGGCCGCCGGAGCTAAGGTTTATGTCCTGAGCTACGACGAGGTTGACGCCCTTGCGGACTTCAAAGCAGCTCATGAAGCGACGTTCACCATGCTGTCCGACCCAAGTAGCGATGTTATTCGCTCTTTCGGAATTTTGAATACCCTGATAGCCGAAGATGAGAACCCGTGGTATGGAATTCCTTACCCCGGCGTTTATGTAACGGACGTCGACGGCATAATTATCGAAAAATTCTTTGAGAATAATTACGCGGTTCGTCCTGGCCCTGAACAACTTCTGGCTGCAGTCAAAGGCGAAGAAGTTATTCTTGACAAGCGAACTGGCGAAAATGCTGAGGTTACTGTCGAGGTAGAGTTCGACGGGGACAGCCTTCCTTTAGGCATTACCCGGCAGGTCGTAGCTCGATTTTCTGTTCCGAAGGGGATGCATCTATACGATGAACCTGTCCCAGAAGGTCTGGTTGCTGCAAGCATCGAGCTTGATGAACACCTAGAAGGCATTTTGGCCTATACCCCTGTATCTCCTGAGACACGACCAGTAACGTTAAGTATCGATGACCACACTCTAGAGGTGTACGAAGGTGACGTCGTCATCCGCTTGCCAGTTGCTCAAAATGGTCGAGCAATAGAAAAAGACGATGATGGTCGTTGGGTGTCAATCAGCGGAAGTGTGCGGTGGCAGGCGTGCGATACCGAAACTTGTGGTCTCCCGCAAGAACAACGCTTTAGTTTCCGTGTTCCTGCAGCCTTCACCATTATGGCAGATATGGGTCCGGGTGAAGGCCGAGTGCCTTCAATGAATGGCGCTGCTCACTTCCAAGAACTTACGGCGAGAAGACAACGTTCATAATTCGACAAGCTCGTCGAAGATCTAATATTGACGATTAAATTATTGGGGATTCGAGGCTGAGCTTTTTAATTTCTCGACAGCCGTAAATAGCAATATCGTTTTTTGAAAATCTTATTAGATAAACAGTTTTTCCTGTCAAAACTAAATGAGTCCCGAGTGACGCAGACATTGCCGGTTTCGTTGAATCTTTGCGAGCTCCTGTTGAAATTTTGACGCCACGACTAGGTGTCTCATATTGACGACCACGTCGAGATGTTAGTATTCGCCTATGCCTGAACTCGATCATCTTATATTTGCGTCACCTGACCTTTCCGAAGGCGTTCGGATCATTGATTCACTTAGCGGGCAAAAGGCAGTTCCAGGCGGTCCTCACGTTAACTTCGGTACCAAAAATTATCTACTTACGTTTAATGACAAAACCTATTTTGAAATAATAGGAATTGACCTAAATCAAGAGAAACCGACGAGGCCAAGGCCGTTTGGTATCGACACTATGAGTAGTCCGGCACTTGTGGGCTACGCTATACACCCGACTGCAAACGAAACTCTTGAAGATGTCGTAGCGTTTATGCAAAAAGCAAAATTTGACCCTGGACAAATTTCAGAAATGAGTCGTGTCAAACCTGAAGGCGAAACAATAAGTTGGCGGTTGACTATAGGAGGAGACTCAGGAGCAGCCAGTAACGGCGCATTCCCATTTGCTATCGATTGGGGAGCTGAGCCGAGCCCTGCTGTTTCATTGCCATCCATGGGTTCACTAGTTTCTTTAACTGTCAGCAATCCTGACGTCGAAGTCCTTGCTTCGGTAGATGCTTTAGACGTGGGGGTCCTGACTGTAGAAGGTCCAGTGGGTTTGACAGCAAGGGTAGCAATAGGGGATCGAGTAATCGAGATAAGCTGACCTCAGTATCTTGATTGAGGGCTTAATTGTGACATTGAAGATTGAAGATGTTATCCAGAAAACAATCACCTCCCATAACGACAAGATTGTTGACCTTTCCCATAGGGTTTGGGACAACCCTGAAACGGCATTCGAAGAAGAAAAAAGTTCTCGCTGGACGGCGCAACTGTTATCCGAGTTTGGGTATCAAATCACTACCGGAGTTGCGGATCTCCCGACAGCCTTCTCTGGCGAGATAGGTTCAGGTCCGCTAACAATTGGTATCTGCGCTGAACTAGATGCATTGCCGGGAATTGGCCACGCTTGTGGGCACAATATGATAGCTGCTTCAGCCGTAGCCGCGGCTATAGGCCTTGCTCCTGTTGCTGACGATTTAGGCATTACCATCAGAATCTTGGGCACTCCTGCCGAAGAAGTAGGTGGCGGTAAAATATTGATGCTGGAACGCGGAGCATTCGATGGCGTGCATATGGCGATGATGGTTCACCCTTCTCCAAACGAATCAGACTTGTTTCCGACTTTAGCGATTAATCAATGCGATTTTCATTTCGAGGGCAGGACGGCGCATGCTTCCGTTACTCCAAACTTAGGAATAAATGCAGCTGATGGAATCACTGTTGCACAAGTAGCTTTAGGTTTACTGCGGCAACATTTGGAACCAGGAGATCAGATCCATGGAATAGTGACCAACGGCGGTGAAGCCCCCAATATTGTCCCGGGAAATGCCACCGCTAGATACTTTATGCGAGCGCCGACTTTGGAAGCTTTGAGAGAGCTTCAGCCAAGAGTGGACAATTGTTTTAAAGCGGGAGCCTTGGCTACCGGGTCTGAACTACAGATTGAATCTCTAGGTCCTCCTTATTCGGAGTTTATGCATGATTATGAACTGGCTGACTTATATCGAAAAAATGCAAACATGATCGGTCGAAAGGCAGGTAAACCTAGCAATGTTGCCGCCGGCTCTACCGATATGGCCAACATCAGCTTGTTGATCCCGACTATTCACCCGATGCTCGGTTTGGATTGTTTTCCGGCTGTTAACCACCAACCGGAATTTGCTCAATACTGTGTAACAACCACTGCTGATGAAACACTTGTGCAAGGCGGCGTTGCTATGGCGTTAACAGCGTCCGATGCTGCAAACAAACCTGAAGTTCGTAGCCGTCTAGTAAAAGCTGACACTACCTACAGCGCGTTTGCTGAGTATCCATGGACCTTTTGAACCTGAAGTCTTGTTGAACGGTGTAAGCAATCATGGATATTCGATCGAATTTCTATTTCTTAGTTATTGCATGAAAGTCATTTCAGATAGATCAATTCACTCGTGCAGCGAGAAGAGTCATGCGAGTGTATCTAGTTCTAAGAAAGTTTTTTTCTAGATTTAGCGGCTTAAAAACGTGCCACGCCTGATCACATGGCGTGCCTCCCTCGAGAAAAAGCTAGACAGGAAGAAAATTCCTATCCAAATAAGTCCAGGCACTATAAGTAAAACTCGAACCGCAATGTACTCGGCGAGTTGCCCAAATACTAGATTGACAAGCGCCATATGTCCGGCAGCGATCAGAATATAAAAAGACATCACACGTCCTCGGAATCGGTCATCTACAACCTGTTGAACAAGAGTCGCAGATAAGGCCATGTACGAGCCCTGAGTCCAGCCTGCTAAAGTTGAAGCGAAGAAAATGGGTAGAAGTCCGTTCGAGACACCGAGACAAACCATCGCTAAACCAGACCCGACTCCAGCAAAAATAAAAGCGATCGACCTAGCTCTATCTGTTCGTATCTGAGACACATTTAGTGTTCCTGCCACGGCGCCGGCACCCAACCCGATAAGGACTGAACTGTACAGAGAAGAAGAACCGGTAATCTGCTCAGATAATAACGGCATCATTGAGTCAAATGCCATGGTGAAACTGCAGTGAGCTCCAACTAACGCTATTACCACTAGTATTCGACGATCATTCTTTATATACCGAAGAGCGTCAGCAAGGTCCTTACCTACTTTGGCAATTCCGTGAATAAAGGCTTGTGCAGAGCTCATATCAGATGACGTTGAATCGAGAGAGTCGCTGTTAGCAGAAGCGCCAGAAGTCTGAAGTCGAGTAGCTGCATAGACCCCAAGCGCTAGCAAGATCGCTGATACTGCAAAAACTGCACCGGCTCCAAGCGTCTCTAAAAACACAGCACCAAATAATGGGCCGAGCAGCCGAGAACCCTGCTGGGAGGTGGCAGAAATAGCAATAGCGTTGGTTAGATGAGCCGGCGGAACAACATTGGCAATTAAAGCTTGACGAGTCGGGACTGCGATCGCTTGAGCACAGCCGGTAGCGAAAGCAAGCACTCCAACCTGCCAGACCTGTATTGCATTTACCGCTGTCGCTGCTGCGAGAACGGACGCTCCTAGAACACCGAAAATGCCGCCGGATATTAAAATTTTGCGGCGATCGAAACGGTCAGCTAAGGCTCCGGCAATTGGGCCGACGATGACGAAAGGCAAAAAACTGGCAAATGTAATCCACCCGACTGCTGTAGTAGACCCGCCGCTCAGATTGTGTACCAGCCAACCGCGACCCAAGATTTGTGCCCATCTAGAACCCGTAGTCAATACGCTGTTGGCGAATAGCCAGCAAAAATTGGTTGAAGTAAACGCAGGAAATCTTTTATTAGAGTTGTTTCCCACTTTGTTCACTTGCACAAGATAGTCGCTACGAGCGTGGTTGCTAGTTCCTAAAGGCAAATACTCTCGTTCTAGTGGCCTGGAATAAAACAGGTTTCTTAGAATGACACCTCAGCTATACCAATACCAATACCAATACTTTAAATATAGCTGGCGAGAATAGGATCGTGTCTATGGTGTGGG
>PCCJ01000123.1 GCA_002731665.1 Actinomycetota bacterium
ATCATCACCGCATTAATTTTTACTGGAGCAAGCCCAGCCTCAATAGCAGCATCAATTCCATCGAGGACACGATCTAGCTCATCTCTCCTTGTTAACTCAAGAAAACGGTCCCGTTGCAGAGAGTCCAAACTAATATTTATTCGGCTCAGCCCCGCGTCAGCAAGGGACTGCGCATGCAATCGTAAAGTTGCACCGTTTGTTGTTAACGCGACGTTTACTCCAAGTAAAGCTAAACGTTCAACTAATTTCGGAAGATGCGCACGAACCAATGGTTCACCACCAGTAAGACGAATTCCATCGAACCCGAAATGTTCTACACACACTCGGGCAAATCGCTCTATTTCTTCGAAGGTAAGAAGCTCATTTCGCGGTAACCACGTCATTCCTTCTGCAGGCATGCAGTACTGGCACCGAAAATTACATCGGTCGGTAACAGAAATACGAAGATCACGCACGACACGGCCATACGGGTCAATCAAATCATGTTTTTCTGCTGCAAGGTCCATCGTTACCTTAGGATACAGACCCAAACGCTCTGGCGCTAAGGATAAATGGAAACGAGGTTCGACCCTGACTAAATCAGTCAAGGATGAGTACTTCTAAGCTGTCCCCTTTCGAATAACCATTACCATCTGGGAGAATTGCTAAGGAGTTCGATCGAGCCATTGCTGCAAGCATGTGCGAACCTTGACCTCCGCCAGACCTAACAAATACTTTACCATCTGCGTAATCGACGATAGCTTTTACGAAATGTGTTTTGCCATCAGGTCGTCGTCCTAGACTTTCTGCCGCGGTGGCCACAACTCGTTTTCGTAATGGATTAGCACGCCCCATCATTGCTCTCAAACCTGGTCTAGCGAAGAGCTCGAAAGAGACCATCGACGAAACTGGGTTTCCTGGGAGCCCAAATATCGGGGTGCCGGCGATCAAACCAAAAGCAAGTGGCTTAGCTGGCTTTATGTCAATCTGCATCCACCTCATATCAGCAATTCGCTGCAGGACAGACTTAACGTAGTCAAAATCCCCCATGCTCACGCCACCAGACGTGATCAATGCATCGCAAGTAGCAGCACCTTCAACTAACCCTTTTTCAATGGCATCCTCATTGTCCGGAAGCAAACCAAGATCAACCGGTGACATGTCGTTTTCTTCAAGAAGCGCTAAAAGCGCGCAGCGGTTAGAGTCCCGAATCTGACCTGCTTTCAACGCAGAGCCATCTGCCACCAACTCGTCCCCAGTTGAGATAACTCCAACTCGTGGCCGGGGGAAAACTATTACCTCTAGCAAACCAAGACTCGAGAGAACCCCAAGGTGACCGGGAGTCAGAATCGTTCCTGCTTCAAAGACTAACTCCCCCTTTAGAACATCATCACCAATCGGACGGATATGGTTACCAACCGGAACTGAAATATTTACAGTTACTTCATCACCATCAGCTTCAGTCTGCTCAACCATAACTATTGCATTTGCTCCCTCAGGTACCGGGGCGCCCGTCATAATCCTGCTAGCTTCCCCTTCCCCGACTAACATAGTTGGCGAATGACCCGCCGCTATAGTTTCAATTATCCGAAGAGTAGCCGGGGGCTCTCTTACGTCATTCGCACGAAGAGCAAATCCGTCCATGGCAGTATTGGCAAATGGTGGAATAGCCTCTAAAGCCACGACATCCTGAGCGAGAACCAGCCCTCGAGCTTTCGCCACCGGAGTTAGGGCCGGCTTCAACTGTCGGCAATGCTGAAGAACATAGGATAGAGCGTCTTGGTAGGGAAACATGTTTCAAAATCTACTGCCCGACACCGAATATTTCTCTGTGTTCCAATATTCGTAGGACTGATTCTCGCCTCTGCTCTACATCCGACAGCGATTTCATAGGTTCGAATCTTGAATTCGGACCCTCAGCTTCAACTAACAGCATCGTTGCCTCAACAAATTTTGAAAGCTCTCCGATCAGAAGTTCAAATTGGACCAGTGGAATCCCATTTACATTTTTTTGAACGTCAAAATAGTTCAGCGCCACAGGAGTTTTGAAAATTTCTGCGTTAATCACCAGCGTATTTGTATTAAGAAACGGGTTGGTTTCAATTTTATCTATATCTCTCAAACAGAAATCTTCAACAATTTCCAGCCGTCCCCCAACAATACGTGGCGCTCCTCCATACGAATCATCTTTGACGATCTCACAAGTCATCTGTTTCCCTATCGATATGTGAGCTCCTAAAACAGCAGGATCGAAAGTCGCTGCTGCATTGTCGACATTATTGACAAGCACGTACTTACCACCGGTCTCATAAAACTGTTTAAAGTCCTCACTTCGACTCAGAACTTCTAAGAGGTCTCCATGACCCGGTGAGTAGAACGACACATCTCCATGATCTTCTCGAAATATCTGGCCATCAGTCATTAATCTCAATGAAATTGACTGCGGGCAAGTTGCGATCTTCACATAATCATTCGAATGAGATGAAGCCCAACTACTCATACTTTCATCGGATAAAAAACTCGTCATGAACAACAATTTGCAGGTCATATCATGTTTGATCGCATACTTTTCAAGATCAAGTTGTTTTACTTTTGCAAAACTCAAACCTTCGAGAATAGGCGCCAGGGCTTTAATGCCACCACCGAATCGAGTAGCCATTCCACCAGCAAGGACGACCACCAGCACTTCTCCATTGAGGAATGCCTCCTCACCGATCTTACTTAGCTGGGCATATTCATCTGAGCCTCGTGGCGGCATCTGTTCCAAGTCCTCATTTTTTGGAACCGTAGTAGGTCTTTTTAAGTAATTCTTCGACCGGTCAAATCCGTCTAGCTGAATTCGGTTCATCTGAAAATCAAAAATTGCAGCATCAAAATAGTATCTTTCAAGGATCAATGCTGTTGCGACATCAATCCCATACTTAGCCGTCAGGTCTGCTATCGATAATGAATTAACCATCACATAATCAAGCTATTTGAATTAAATCGTTAAGATGTCTCAATCTACCAAGTGTTGTCCTAAGCAGAGCGAGATAAGATTCGTTTGCGGTCTTTTCCTAGCAGACCGAGGAGCGCCAACGGCTATGCCAACTTATGAATATCATTGCGAAACATGTGACAAATACTTCGAGCTTCGGCAGTCCTTTACGGACGATCCCATTGTTGAATGCCTCGATACAAAATGTATGGGACTTGTAAAGAAAGTCTTCGGCAACGTCGGAATTGCTTTTAAAGGAAGTGGATTTTACAAAACCGACAGTCGCTCAAAAGCTGGTGGATCTGATTCAGGCTCTTCAGGCTCGCAAAAAACTGCAGGGAAAAGCGAAGCTTCGAACGAATCGAAAAGTACGTCGGATTCGACTAAACCTTCCGCAAATGAATCTAAGTCCAGTAGCGGAGATTCAAAAAGCGATAGCTCCAATAAATAGTCTCCTCACAACTCTCAAAATGCTCTGGGACAGAAATTTTAGGCTTGAAAGCCAAATGCAAGACTCAAAAGAATGCTGAGCCCCAGAACTACTCTGTAAATAACAAACGGCATCAGCGAACCGAATCTGAGTAAACGAAAAACGACCCACACTGCGATCCAACCGGTAACTCCAGCAGAAACCATTCCAGCTACCAGCGGTAATAAAAAGTCATCTGGAATACCAGTAAGAGCAATATCCGTGCCCCGGTAGAGCCCCGCACCGAATATGACCGGCAACGCCATTAAAAAAGCTAACCGCGCAGCCGCAGTCCGTTCAAATTTTAGGATTCGCGCCACTGTTAGAATTACCCCAGATCTACTCACTCCTGGCACCAGTGCTACAGCTTGAGCTAAGGCAAAAATTGCGATGTGGCTAGGAGAAGCATCCCCTCTTTGGCGTTCTTGTGTTCTCTTCCAGTCAGCTAAGCCCATAAAGAATCCAAATAAGATAAGTAAAATCGCTATTAAACTTAAACTTTCAGCTAGCACTAAAAGCACAGGCTCAATGGCAAGGGCGCACAAGGCGGCTGGGGCCGCCGATAGAAGTAAGCACAAGCCAATTTTTCCATCTTGAGTCCACTTTGCTTTTCTAGCGGATGCTCTTAATAGAGCCATGCCATACCGCTTCACATCTGCCCACAAAAAAGTTATCGCCCCAGCGAGTGTTCCGACATGAAGCGCCACGTCAAAGGTATTTTCTAATCTGTTGTCACTATTGAAGTCATTCCAACCCAAAACTCTAGGAAGCAGTTCTAGGTGGCCACTCGACGAAATCGGAAAAAACTCAGAGAGCCCTTGGATGATCCCTAGGAATACTGCGTGAAAAATGGACATTGTCAATCTTTCCGAGACATTAGCAGTCTGAGCTATTCAACCGTAGATGGAACAATACGGGGTCTCCACTGTCTTGGAGGATCATAATAGTGACCGACTGGAACCCCTTGGCGCATTCCATCTAGAAATTGGGTAACAGTTTCAAAATCTGGCATCTCCAAGTATGCAGATCCCAATGCCTCCGCTATGTGAGCGTCGCTACCAGCTCCGATAGCTAAGCCATGTTCTTTCGCATAATCTGAAGCCTTCTGATTGAGGCTTCTTAAACTCGTTTTACCATTCATCACTTCTATTCCATCTACTAAACCAGCCAATACCAGTTCATCAAGGACTTCCGGTCGCAAATTATTTCTCAACGGGTCAAATGGATGTGGAATATAAACTAGTCCGCCTTGTGAGCGAATTAACTCAGCCGCTTCTCGAGGTGGAATTCCCTGCGGAACCCGCTCATTAAGAAACAAGCCAATTATTTCACCAGCGTAAGTCTTAAGTTCCTCTCCAATGATGACGCGGCAGGGAAGATCTTCTTTCAGTTCAAAAGCGCCTTTTACGGCATGATGGTCCGTTACACAAAGAACATCTATTCCAGTCTCGACTACACACCGTAGAATCTCATCTGGTGTTGTAGTTGAATCTCCTGACCACATCGTGTGGGAATGAAAATCCACGCGAATCCAACCATCAGGACACTTCTCCGCTAGATGCGGATGTCGATCGATCGCTTCTTGAGTCGGGGTAAAAGGCACGAGCCGCAGGGTAGCAAGACTATCGTCTTCTCGCTGCTCGTTATGAGCCCGATAAGGCTATTTCCGCGATAACCAAGGAAGACATTCCTGTGCCTCCCGGCAGAAATTCAAAGTCGCCTCCAACTTCAACGATGTCTAGCAACATACGCTGCACCGTTGAAGCAATAGTGGCCTCACGGAAGGGCTCTCCTAAAGAACCCTCAACGATTCTGTGCCCATACGCTCCCACAGAAAAGTCTCCGCTTACTGGATTCACCCCACTATGCAGACCATTAACGCCACGAACGAAAATACCATTTTGCACGTTACGAATTAATTCTTCTCTTGTCTTATCTCCGGGAAGAATTTGCATTGCATGCATGCCAACCCCCGGCCTTGACCTAACTCCGCGGACTGCTGAGCCTGTTGAAACAACACCAAGGCGCCGAGCGGTGTAGCTATTGTGCAAAAAAGTGTTCAAAGAGCCACTCACTATTAGATCATTTCTTCTTGCAGCAAGACCCTCTCCATCATAGTTTTCAGCTCCTAGAGATCGTTCGTCAGTTGGGTCATCAAAAAGCGTCAAATCAGCTACAGCTATTGTCTCTCCCATTCGTTCAGCAAAAGGCGAGCGGCCCTTCGCCACCCGATCGCCTGTCAAAGATCCGGCCACCACTCCTAGGAAAGCGGCGGCTACTGATGGTTCAAAAATAACGGTGACGCGTTGACTGGACGGCTTTGTTGCCCCAAGTAAACTGGTGGCCCCATCCACCGCTTCTGCTACGACTTTGTCAAGATCAAGATCTTCAAGTCGCCTGGCCATATCTCCGTAATACCCTATTTGTGTCTCACCCGATTCCTCAACTAATGGTTGAACTCCAACACTGCAACTACCGCCCTCTTCATGGATAGCGATGCCCGCAGTTGATGCCAACGCAAATTCAGCCCAACCATTCGACCAACTTGAAGCACGTACACCCGTAACCCGTTTATCTCTAGCTAAACAGCGACGTTCCAAATCAATTGCTATCGCAATTTTTTCGTCCTCGGATATATCTATAACTGATCTATCAAATAGATTTAACCCCGGAGACTCTACGCCATCTGGTGTAGCAATAGCCTGGTGGGGATCCTTCTCAGCAAAAGTCAGATTTTGCCGAGCCTCGTTTACGACTTCTAACACAATCTCTGGATCTAACGAACCAGCTGAGGCAAATCCTTCACAACCATCGATGATAATTCGGATACCTACTCCCTGGCTTGATCCAGATTTTAGGGACTCGACTTCTCCACGATACGCGTTCACGGTCGTCGATCGGCCGCGCGAAAGTGCTACCTCTATTTCTTCCCCGCTTTTTGCTGCATCCACAATTTCTTTTGCTATGTCTGGTAGTTCGCGTCTAGTCATGCTGCGGTTCCGCCAACTGTGAGGGCGCTAACTCGCAACGTTGGCTGGCCATCGCCAACCGGAACACCTTGTCCATCTTTTCCGCAAGTGCCAGGGCTTCCCATAGCAAAATCGTTGGCGATCACGTCAATATTTTTCAAAACTTCGGGACCATTGCCAATCAGATTACCCTCTCGGAGGGGCTCAGTAATTTCGCCATTTTCTATCAAATATGCCTCAGTCATTCCAAATACAAAATCACCAGTAGCCGTGTTTACTTGACCCCCTCCTAGCTGGGCAACATAAACACCGTGAGTTGTATCAGCAATAATGTCGGCTGGTTCAGTTTCCCCGTTTGTAACAAATGTATTGGTCATACGCACCATAGGCAGGTGTTGGTAGCTCTGCCGTCTGCCATTTCCTGAAGGAACACGACCAGCATCTTTAGAACGCAGGTGATCCCACATGTAGTCGGTTAATACACCATTCTCTATTAACGTGTTACTTTGGGTAAAAGCTCCTTCATCATCAATGGTAAGGGCTCCCCACTCCACGCCCATTGTCCCATCGTCAATCAGCGTTACAAGCGGAGAAGCCACCTGCTGCCCAATTCGGTCTTTGAACACAGAAGCACCTTTTTTTACTAAATCAGCTTCAAGCCCATGGCCGCATGCCTCATGAAAAAGCACCCCTCCGCCGCCATTTTTGATAACCACGGGTAACTCACCGCTGGGTGCAGGACGCGCTCGAAGTTTTGTTATCGCTCTGGCTGCAGCTCGTTCTGCCAGCTTCTCTACATCATTTTCTTCGAACAGTTCATAGCCAACTGTATACCCCACTGTTTCTCGGCCCGTCTGCAGGCCTTGATCACCTGTTGCTACGCAATTAACTGAAAAAAGAGTTCTCACTTGATCATCCGCCCGGAAGACCCCGGCAGTATTAGCTACTAGAATTCGCCTCCGTCCCTCGGAATATCCAACTGTCACTTGAGAGATCGCTCTACCCGCTGAACGCGCTGCTTCATCCGCTCTGCGTAAGAGTGCCACTTTGGCTTCTTTCGACACGAGATTTGGAAGCATCTTGACACGAGTAGAGGCAAGGCCATTTCCGTTAAGAGCAACTAAGGTTGTCTTAGACGAGCTAGTCGCCGCTGAAGCAGCTACTTCAGCGGCGTCTTTGAGCCCCTCGGAGCTGAGATCCGACGTATGGGCAAAACCCGTAATTTCTCCAACAGTGACTCGGATACCCACGCCGCGATCCCTGCTGGAAGACATGGAGTCGACACGGCCCTCGTCGAAGCTAGAGCTAGCACTCTGGCGATCTTCAGCGAACAATTCTGCCCACTCACCACCCTTTGCAAGGGCGATTCGTAAAGTTGTTTCGACAAGGGCGGGATCTAACAAAGGCTCGGGAGCGAAGTCTTCTGACATTGACTCTCTTTCTGCAGAATTTACTCAGATTACCCGGGATAATCGGTTAGAACCCCTTCAATGGGTTTCAACTTTGTAAGAATGGGACTACAACAGCGGGTAAGGCAACATTTTGCTAGCGTCAATGTTGTAGTTCAGCTCTATTGACCTTTTAGTTATTCCTGACCAACCTTCAACTTTCACAATTTTCTTATGAGTTCCAAAAGCAAGCTCCGTTGATGAAACATCAGACAACTGAAGATAATCACGCTCTGTCTTGGTGGAAGGAACTTCTTTATATAGCTGGCTTTTATTTTGTGTATAGCCAGATACGAAATCAGTTTGGTTCAAACGGTTTGTTTGCGGCTACTTCTAGCACAGCCGCTAACAACGCCGAACTGGTAATAAAGTTTGAACGTGCTTTAGGGCTCTACTTTGAGGAAGCTGTCCAAACAACATTTCTCAATTTCACTTGGTTCATGTGGGCTTCTAACGTTTTCTACGGAAGTCTCCATTTCATAGTCACGATCGGAGCAGGCATTTATCTTTACTGGAAATTTCCTTTTCGTTTTCGCCGTTACCGAAGCACGTTAGGAGCTACAACTGCAATAGCGCTAACTGGTTTCGCCCTTTTTCCGCTCATGCCGCCCCGTCTCTTATCAGCTGAAGCACCGTATGGAGCCAATTTAATTGGATACAAATTCGTTGATAGTCTTTCTGAGTTCGGAGGACTTTGGTCTTTCGACTCAGGAACTATGCAAGCAATTTCAAACCAATGGGCAGCAATGCCAAGTCTTCATTTAGCATGGGCCGCTTGGTGTGTTTACGCTTTGTACCCAATCCTTCGTCGTAAAGTATCTCGCAGTATCTTACTTACTTACCCATTGCTCACTCTTTTTACGATAGTCGTTACCGGAAATCACTATTGGATAGATGGTATTGCCGGGTTACTTACCCTTGCATTAGGGGCAACAATTGGTAATAGGTTAAACGGTTATTGGGGAAGACGCCGTCTAATAACTTCTCTCAAGCTCTAGGATCCTTATAGATAACTGTCCTTTTTTTAAATGTCTGACATAGCTTTAATGTGAGACACAAATAGTTTCTTTCCTTGTCTAGAATTTGGTGACGCTGACCCATGCACCTCGAGAAAATTAAAAGTCCAGGTGATCTAAATCCACTGAATTATAAAGAACTCGTTGAGCTAGCTGCAGAGATGAGAGAATTTATAGTTCAAGCAGTAGCTAAGACAGGTGGCCATCTCGGCTCTAATCTAGGCGCCGTAGAATTGACGATAGCTCTTCATCGAATTTTTAAATCTCCACAAGATGTAATTATTTGGGACACAGGGCATCAAACATACGTCCACAAAATGATTACTGGCCGTCAGGCTGACTTTTCGCAACTTAGGAAACGAAACGGCCTCTCCGGCTATCCGAGCTCTTCAGAATCTGAGCATGACTTCGTTGAGAATAGCCACGCGTCAACATCATTGAGTTGGGCCTCTGGTCTGGTTACCGGATTTGAACTAACAGGCCAAGAGTCTCGCCGGGCAATCGCTGTGATCGGTGATGGATCAATGACAGGAGGTATGGCTTTCGAAGCCCTAAATAACCTTGGTCATTATGGTCAAAAGGCAATCATTATTCTAAATGACAATGGTCGGTCTTACGCTCCAACTGTCAGTCGCCTTTCTACCGCAGTGTCAAGGCTTCGCCAATCCCCTAACTACTGGAAAGGACGTCAAGCGGTTACAAGCATACTTGACAAAATACCACTTGGTGGAGAAGTTAAACGAGGGCTCTCTGGCGCTGCTGCAGCAATGAGAGACATGTGGGAACCACCAGCGTTCTTTGAGACTTTAGGAGTTCGGTATCTCGGTCCAATCGATGGCCACGACTTCGAAGAGTTAGAATCTGCGCTCCGTTCTGCTGCGACGTATGATGACGGACCCATAGTCGTCCATGTCTTGACAGAAAAGGGAAGAGGGTATGCTCCTGCGGAAGACGACGATGAAAAACATTTTCATGATATTGCTATATTTGATCCGGCGACTGGGAGCGAATCTGCCAATCACAAAGGCGCGTCCTATACCAAAACTTTCACAAACATATTGTTGGAGTCAGCCGAGAATGATCCAAAAATCGTTGCTATAACAGCAGCCATGCCCGGATCTACTGGTCTTATACCATTTCAGAAACGTTTTCCTGATCGTTTTTTTGACGTCGGCATAGCTGAACAGCATGCCTTAACTTCAGCAGCCGGCATGGCTAGAGCCGGCTTGAGGCCAGTCGTAGCCATCTATTCAACATTTTTGGCAAGAGCATTTGACCAAGCACTCTACGACGTAGGTCTCCACCGTCTACCAGTTATTTTTTGTATTGATCGAGCTGGGATCACGGGAGCAGACGGCGCCTCACACCATGGGATATTCGATATTTCCATGTACGCCAGGATTCCTGGGATGACAATATTTGCACCCTCATCTATTCAAGAGCTTGAAATAATGTTTAGGGAGGCACTCAATATAACGGCCGGCCCAACTGCAATTCGTTGGCCAAAAGGAATTGCTCTGGAGTCTGACTCAACCGGTGCTGGTTTTGGTGCACGTTCACTATCTATAGGTAAGGATGTGTGCCTGATCTCAGCAGGCAATATGTTGACTCCATGCATGGAGGCAGCAACGATCCTTGGTAACGAGGGCATTGAAGTATCGATATGGGATGCACGCGTACTAAAGCCTATAGATCCAAAGCTAATAGCTAATGCACATGGGCATCCACTGGTCGTAACGGTAGAGGATGGTGTTCGTATCGGAGGCTTTGGCAGTCTCATGTCAGATGCCTTGCAAAGAAGCCCTGGACTGCCGCCAAGGCTTCTTCAATTAGGTGTTTCTGACGCCTATATTGGCCATGGAAACGTAGATGAGATACACGCAGAGCTAGGTCTCAACGGATCAGGAATAGCTTCAACTATTCGCAATGCACTAGAATTTTAGCTAGATATTCTAAGATCTCAAAAGGCGTTAACAGAGCAGCTGCCCGGCTAGTATTCTCAGCAAAGTTGGCCAAACAGCTTCTCTGTTACGTCAAAGTATTTACTCAATCCAGTGTTAGCGATCGAGCGGTTAACCCAGTTGTGACCCGACAACAGAAACAAATGAGACACATGCTCCCGGCTGACCACCGAGATTGTGTGTTAACCCAAGAGTCTTATCTGAATCAATTTGTCGTTCTGGCGGAGCTTCTCCGCGTAGCTGCAGCCAACATTCGAACAGCATTCTTAGTCCAGATGCGCCAATTGGATGCCCAAAGCTCTTCAGCCCGCCATCTGGATTCACGGGCAAATCACCATCGAGATCAAACGTCCCGTTTAGTGCTTCTTTCCACCCAGTGCCTTCAGATGCAAACCCCAGATCTTCCATAAGAACTAACTCAGTCGGCGTAAAGCAATCGTGTACTTCTGCCATAGCTATTTCGCTACGGGGATCTACAATTCCTGCCTGCTTGTATGCTTCCTCAGCAGATGCTCGAACTTCTCTAAAAGTCGTGTAGTCATAAGTACTATCCAAAGCTCCCGTTGCGGGACCGGATGAGAAACTCAATGCTTTAACGTACAACGGTTTGTCGGTGTATTTATGTGCATCTTCGGCACGCACAATAATCGCAGCAGCTGATCCATCTGAAACGCCTGAGCAATCAAATATTCCTAGCGGGCCAGCGATCAATGGTGAACCAGAAATTGTTTCTTTTGCAACTTCTTTACGGAACTGCGCCCTGGGATTCAAGGCACCATTTTTATGATTTTTCCACGCGATTCGCGTTAGCACTTCTTTCATGGTGTCTTCGTCAAGCCCATGTTTCTTAGCGTAGGCAGGGGCTAAGAGACTAAACGTCGCAGGAGCAGTAATAGTTGAACTGGTTCCATCGCTCGGTGGAGCAGACCCTGTAAGACCCGAGTATCCGCTGTCTTTAAGTTTTTCAACTCCGATAGCCATAACAGTGTCATAGGCACCTGATGCAACGGCATAGCAAGCATTTCGAAATGCTTCAGAACCTGTCGCACACATATTCTCTAGACGGGTTACCGGCTTGTAATCGATTTGCAATGGTTTGGACAGAGTTAGTCCGGAAACACCGGATGCCATCGTTCCTAACCAGAACGCGTCTATATCATCTTGCACGACGCCAGCCGATGCATATGCTTCTTGAGCAGCATCGATGAGCATGTCGTCAACGCTTTTATCCCAGTGCTCACCGAAATTGGTGCAACCCATTCCAATAATGGCAACCTGGTCTTTAATTCCATGTGAGGCCATGTCATTTATCCCCTGTGTTTGCCGCTATTAAGCGGACTTGTAACGTTCCACTCATGAGCTGAGTGGGCGAGCTTTCCAAAAGTAATTATGAATTCCCTCGGCTGTGAATAGCCTTCTAAAAGTCATTTCCACGCGACCACCTATCTCAACCGCTCCCGGATCTACATCCGTCATCTCAGCCTGAAATCTGCCTCCCCCGTCGTAGTCAATAACTACTGCTACGACCGGCGGCGATAGAGAGTACGCAAGGCGGTCTATTGTGAAGGTGGCAATCGTCGCCGGAATATCAGCCATTCGTATTCGTTCCATGTCATCTACAGAGCCCCCGGACATTGAAACCCTCATCGGAGGCAAGTGAATTGCCCCAGAGGATCGGTCTCGAGAGCCTACGAAAGCATATTTCCAGTCCTGTGAGCGAAAAGCTGGTGGAGCGCCCGGCCGGTCTGGGTCAGGTCTCCTAGGTGGCTCACGATCTAAAAACCCTCTCCAAGTCAGATAAAGATTATAATCCAACGAGTTATTTCCCTGCGCTATCTGTGATTCCACAGTCTTAAACCGCGTGTAGCTATTAATAGCTTCTGTGGTTTCCAATATCTGCACGGTAGCGCCATCGGCTAGATGCACAAGCATAATTTTTTCACTAGCCCCAGCGTTATCTAATGCGGAAGCAAGCAAAAGCCCAATATGAGCAGTGCCGGTGTTACCTATGACTGATTCAAGACCGTCAACAAGTTTGTCTCCAGCTACCCGTGAAAGGCTATTCACGGCCCGGGTATGCAGCCCTGCAATAATAACTTTGTCTAAATCTTCTAAACCAACATTTGCAGCTTTTAGCGCACGTTCGATGGCCTCATTACCTAGCTCTAAATACGCTTGCTCGCCAAATCGTTCTTCCCAAATACGGCTGAAAGAATCACCGGGCTGGCGGTAACGATCAAGAAATTCGCCGGTCGCTGATGCGCTACCTAGTGAACGGGCTATTACCGGGGAATCACCTTCAT
>PCCJ01000124.1 GCA_002731665.1 Actinomycetota bacterium
GCGATGACCGGTTGGGGCATAGATTCTATCAAATCGAGGGTTTCTGCTTGATAATGGGGTGAGGGAGAACGATCTCCTCGTTGGATTGCTTTTAGGTCATTGCCTGCTGAAAATGATTTACCTGCAGCGCTCAGAATGACCACACCAATTTCGTCTTTGATGAGCGATAGCTCTTCGATGTGCTCTCTTAGCTCTATGAACATTGATGGACTGAGAGCATTTAAAGCTTGGGGTCGATTCAGCTCGAGAGTAGAGATGCCATCTTTATCAGTTCGTGTTACCAGTTGGTTCATCCAAAGAGCCTTTCATAATTCTTCGCTAAGAGGGTTATAGAAATTAAGGTATGCTTCTAGTTTTTAGTGGAGTCTGACGCGTCGGCTGCTTCAACTTCTTCTCTAGTAACTCCGAGCATGAATAATATTGCATCAAGATATGGAACGCTTATAGATGTGTCTGCAGCATCTTTCAGTAATGGTTTTGCGTTAAATGCTATGCCTAACCCGGCATGTTGAAGCATTGGAAGGTCATTTGCTCCATCGCCTACAGCAACTGTTTGTTCTAGCGGAATATTCTCTGTATGTGCAATTTGGATAAGCAGCTCGGCCTTTGTCTGTGCGTCAACTATTTGGCCCAATAAACTGCCAGTTAGCTTTCCGTCTACTATTTCGAGCTGATTGGCAAATGAGTGATCTAAGTCGAGAGCTTCTGATAAATGATCAGTGAAGTGAGTAAAGCCTCCACTTATGATTGCGATCTGGTAGCCAAGTCTTCTAAGCGTTCTTATGAAAGTACGGGCTCCTGGGGTGAGAACGATCTTTGCGATTGCCGCCGTGATTATGCTTTCCGGACAGCCAGCTAGCAAAGCGACTCGCTGACGAAGAGCGCCTTCAAAGTCGATCTTCCCGAGCATCGCTTTCTCTGTGATGTTTGCTACCTGCACACCGCATCCAGCTTCTTCTGCTAGGAGATCAATGACTTCATTTCGAATTAGCGTTGAGTCAACGTCGAGGATGACCAGTCGACTGGACCGTCGGCTTAAACCGTGAGGCTGAACAGCAATATCTATCGATCTGTCTGCTGCGACTTCTAACAAGGAAGCCCTGAGCTGATTTGCGTTAGACCCTTCGACAAGGAACTCATAACTCCAAACTGGGTAACGACTCAACCGATGAATGCGGTCGATGTTCCCGCCGCTTCGCGCTATCGCCCCGGCAGTCAAAGCTAGATCCGTTGGCGATAGTTCTGGCGCTAGGGCGGTAACTACGTGACGAGCAGCGTATTTGGTTGGAGTGTCCTTAACAATTTCAAAATCTATTGTTAGGTCGCTTTCCCAGCCAAATAGTAGAATTTCCTTTACCAAATCTCGGCCGGCTGGAACTGAGACGGCGAGCCCTAACGTTAGTTGTCTTTGAACTACGACTTGTTCCATGTCCTGGATTTCGGCACCTAGTTCAGCAAGTAGCGTCAAGAGTCCACTTGTGACGCCTGGTTTATCATCGCCGCTAACTCGAATAAGTATTGTCTCAGGGGTTATCACTTAACCGAAGGTAGTGGCGAGATAGGAGTTTCGTGGCTTCATAAGAATTAATATGCAGCAAATCGATTCTGATGAAACTCTGATATCTGAGCCAGTGGAATTAAGTGAAGTTAATGGTGGAAGGCATTGATCTTGCTGCGTTAAATGAGATGTTCTGTTTTTGATCGTAATGCTCATACTTCACACATTCTGCTTAGGTGGCGTATGCTTGTATTTTTGGGTCTGCCAATGGCGGGAAGCGTTTTGAATATATGAAGTTTGAGTCAGTCTGTGAATTTTTTCGTTTAAAAGGCCTCGGAATTTCCGTAGCCCTGACCGCCGCCATTGCAGCATTTGCGTTAGCTGCTCAGAACGACAAGATCTCTCCGGTAACTGTTTCATTAGTACTTGGAGTCTTGGCGGCTAATACAAACTTGTTGAGCGAAAGAAGTAAACCGGGAACTGATTTCGCAGCACGGAAACTTCTTCGATTGGGCGTGATCCTTTTAGGGTTCAGACTAGCGCTGGGTGATTTGCAAAAGATTGGTTCTATCAAGGGTCTTTTGGCAGCGGCTCTTGTGGTTGTAGTGGCATTCATCGGGATTACATTGCTGGGCCGTGCTATGAAGCTTTCAGGCAGTCTTTCCCTACTTGTGGCCACTGGCTACTCGATTTGTGGTGTGTCTGCCATCGCTGCAGTTCGGCCTTTGACTTCAGCTGATGAAGAAGAGGTGGCGTATGCGATCGGGTTAGTGACCTTATTCGGCTCATTGTCTATGCTTGTCTATCCAATTATCGGCGACCCAATTCTAAGGCTGAGTGCAGAGCAGTTTGGGTGGTGGACTGGAGCTGCCGTGCATGATGTGGCTCAAGTCGTGGCGACCTCATCATCAAACGGAGATTCGGCTCTCGAAGTAGCTGTAGTGGTCAAGTTGGCTCGGGTCGTGTTGCTTGCTCCATTAGTTCTCGCAATTTCGTTGTATCAGCGAGGCAGTATTAAGTCTGAGATAACTAATCGTCCGCCGATAGTGCCGGTATTTGTGGCCTTGTTTCTAGCAGCGGTGGTTTTACGGTCTACGAATTTATTGCCAACGACTCTGATTGAGGTTATTGACTCATTGCGAAGTTGGCTATTTACTACGGCGATGTTCGCAGTTGGATCATCAGTTCGACTTAAATCAATGTTTGCCATGGGTGGCCGGCCACTTCTTCTTGGAGTAGTGGCATGGATTGGTTTAGCTAGTTTTGCCATGTTTATCGCAAGAGTCGTGGTGTGAACTAATGAGTGACTTAAGGCAGTATGGGCCTAGGTGCCAAGCTAACTAGTGGTTACCTATAATTTTTTCTCTATGGAGGCGTGAAATTTCGCTTTCATCAAAACCCCAGTCTGTAAGAACCTCAACGGTGTCTTGCCCGTTCTCAGGTGGTTGATTGATTATCTCGCTATGAGTCTGGCTGAAACGTGGCGCAGGTGCAGGTTGAACGACATTTCCGTGGGTCAGGAAAGTCTTTCGCGCTTTAAGGTGCTCGTTGTTCGGAGCTTCGTTCATGTTAAGGACAGGTTGAACGCAAGCATCAAGATCTTTAAAGTGTTCTACCCATTCATCTCTGCTTCGTTTCAGAATAATATCTTGAAGTTTGCTGGCGAGCGTTTTCCAATTATCTCTGCCTGCTTTGAAAGAGAAGATCTTTGGATCTAGTAAAAATCCTCTTTCAAGGTTTTTGTAAAGTTTCGGGCTTAGACACGCCACAGAAATAAATTCGTCATCTGCGCAGCGGTACATTCGGTACAACCAATGACCGCCGTCAACGTTATTGGCAGCGCGTTTATCTTTCCAAACTCCAGACTGGAGACCTCCGTACATGTAACTCATGAGGCTGGCAGATCCATCTACCATTGCAGCGTCAACTACTTGTCCGACACCTGTCTTTTGGGCCGACAAGATAGCCGCCAGCATTCCCAACGCTAGGTATGTCCCACCGCCTCCGAAATCGCCACCGAGAATCAATGGTGGAACCGGCTCCTCTTCAGTTCCGACAGCGTGTGCTACACCTGTAAGCGAGATAAAAGATAAATCAAATCCAGCTTGGTCAGCTAATGGCCCGGTTTGCCCAAAGCCCGTCATTCTGCCATACGCAAGTTGAGGATTGACAGCGAGTAAATCGTCGGGGCCAATGCCCATTTTTTCGCAAACCCCTGGACGGTTCCCTTCTATGAAGCCATCTGCTTGTGAAATGAGTCGTTTAAAAGTGTTAACACCTTCAGGGGTTTCTAAGTCAATCGCTACAGCCTTTCTATTGCGCCATAGGGTCCGGTACTTTGGATCCGGATAACCATAATCTGGCTCATTCGGCCGATCCACTCTGATTATTTCAGCACCCATGTCTGAAAGTAACATTCCCGCAAATGGCCCCGGCCCGATACACCACAGCTCTATTATCTTGAGTCCTTCTAGCGGTCCCATTCTGGTCCTTCCCATTTCCTAATAGGGAATTTAGCGACATCGAGATAGTTGTGAGCATTATGTTGCATATATCTAGATCAGTTTACGTGTGGAGTTATTCATGGAAGTTAATGGGTCATGTCACCCCCGGTTCGAGTTAGTGCGCGAAGCCTTTGAAGCAAATTTTGCTGGCGGTACTGAGTTAGGTGCTTCTGCGGCGGTAACGCTGGATGGTGAGTTTGTTGTAGACCTTTGGGCCGGTGATATGAACACTGCTGGAGATCCGTGGGAAAAAGACACGATTTGCAACGTGTATTCGACCACCAAAACAATGGCGAGCAGCTGCATGCTTATGCTCTTTGACAGAGGCCTTGTGAATTTTGATGAGCCAGTAGCTACCTATTGGCCCGAGTTCGCAGCTAATGGGAAAAGTGATATTCTATTATCTCACGTTATGAGTCACCAGACGGGCTGCTCAGGTTTCCCGAGACCTGTTACTGCATCTGAACTTTATGATCATGCGTTGGTGGCCGACCTGTTAGCTGGAATGAAGCCTTGGTGGGAGCCTGGAACAGGACCGGGGTACCACGCTATTACACAAGGAACTATGCAAGCTGAAGTGCTTCGAAGAGTTGATGGGCGAAGTTTAGGAACTTTCTTTAAAGAAGAAATTGCGCAACCCTTAGGAGCGGACTTCCATATAGGTCTTAGTGCCTCGGAAGGTCATCGCGTGGCAGAGCTAAAGCAGCCGGGATCAACGCTAAGTGGTTCCATGGGTGTTGCTAGCGATTCAATTGCAGGCCGAACCTTCGATAGTTGCATTCTTGATGGAAGCGAACCTCTAACCCAGGAGTGGCGAGCCGCTGAGATTCCTGCGGCTGGAGGAATAGGCAACGCTCGGTCTGTGGCCCGGGTGCATTCGATGCTTGCATGTGGAGGTTCAGTCGACGGAGTTAAGTTGATGAGCCAAGAAGCAATTGAATTAGCGTTGGCTCGTCAGACGTTTGTTCCTGACAAGGTGCTTGGAATGAATGTGCCCTATGGAATGGGGTTTGGTATTAATCACGAGCACGCACCAATAACTCCAAGCCGACGAACTTTATATTGGTTTGGGTGGGGTGGCTCAATGGGAATTATCGATTTAGATCAGCGTTTGTCAATTGCCTACGTGATGAACAACATGGCTGATGAGCTGCTCGGAGATAGCCGAGCCTTGAATATTGCAGCGGCAACCTATGCAGCCTTGTAAGAAATTAAGACTTTGAATCTTCCATGTAACTTGTCGGAATAGACTGAATGTCCCGGATCACTTCGGGGGGCAAATCAGCTGGTATCTCGGCTGAGACGCTGGCATTCAGAGCGTCCGAAACACCTCCGAATTTTTCTGCAATAGAGTCAGCTATTTGATCGTGTCTCCCGACAGCTGAAAATAAATGAACGACTTCGTCAGAAATACAACCTGCCAGGCTCTCCCACGAACCTATTTTCGATAGGCGGTTAAGCTCCATGCCAAGATCGAGAAGGTCATGTGCTTCTAATACGGGCCAATACGCCCTAGTGCTGCCGTAGAACCCGATGCGATAGCGAACCCACTCAAACATTTTTTTAACGTCTTCATCGGTTCTACCAGTACAGATGAAACCCCCGCCAGTAATTTCAAAGTCTGAACGTTGCCTCTGGCTTTTGTCTAAGCCGGTCATTATTTCGGGCAAGACGGCACTTCGCAAATATTTCGGTGTGCAAAAAGGATGGAGCCGAACTCCGGCACAGGTTGCACCAGCCAGGCGAAGCATTGCTGGCCCAACTGCTGCAATCGAAATTTTAGGAGGCAAAATATTTTCGTTTACTTCCGGAGTGAAATTTGGTGTCATCAAGGTAAATGAGTAATGGTCACCTTGGAAATGAAGTTTCGTCCCATTCATCCAAGATTCCCATATCGCTTGGAGCGACAAGATGTATTCTCGGAGTCGCGGTACCGGTGCTGTCCACGGAACGCTGAAACGTCGTTCGTTGTGACCCTTTACTTGTGTCCCGATGCCTAATTCGAACCGCCCGTTACTCGCGTGTTGAAGGTCCCAAGCCGTATTAGCCATAACCATTGGGCTTCGTGGGAAGGCGATAGCGACTCCAGTGGCAAGATGTAAACGTCTGGTGTTGACCGCTGCGATTCCAAGAGGCAGAAACGGGTCATGCCGGTTTTCAAGAGTGACTACTCCGTCATAACCGTTTTCTTCAATTCGTTTCACTGACGAAGCGATGTCCTTTAGGTTCGCTTGTGGCAGAGTCGTAAGTACCTTCATTTAATTATTTTTTGGTAGCACATCAGTAAAGTCTTTCATGCTTTTCCACTCAGCTTCAGGCGGTATGTGACCGGGCGCCGGAGCAAACTCTGATAGTTCGCCGGAAGAAAGGTTGTGAACATATCGCGGGCAGTTCGGGAAGACCCGGGTGACGGACACTTCTAGAACAGCTTCTGCGCCCTCGAATTGTGAAACTACACTTGGGTCAAGAACTACTTTCGCTGTGCCGTGGATTCGCATACGGTTTGCTCGTTCGTTTTGTCGAATAAATAGCAGAGCTACCCGTCCGGTGTCAGCAACGTTTCCTAGTGATCGAAACATGCCGTTACCGTCGTAAGACGGAATTCGAAGAGTTTGGTTATCTGTAACTGAAACGAAGCCTTTTACGCCGCCCTTGTATGACACATCTGGGAAGCCGTCTGCATCTACCGTCGCCAAATAAAAGTAGGTTGCTTCTCCAATGTAATTCATTACTTGCTCAGACAGATGATCTTTGACAGTGACCTCCATAAGACGATTCGCAAGACGCCGTGTGTCAAAGGCGTCTTGTAGATTTCTGGCTCCAAGTCCATAAAGTGTTCCCAGGTTATCTGTCATGTTTATAGACTATTCCTATAAATTCTCTCGCGTATCACCAACAGCAGGTTGAAATCCGAAATAAGAATCGAGTAGTTAGCCCTCTGTTCCTTTAAGCGGGTTTGTGAGCTTTTCGTGCGCCGGTTTCCCAATCCTCCATGGCAGGTTCGCTTGCTAAGGATCCGAGGACGTTGATTTGAGGGACCTCTCTTAAGGATCGTTTCATTTCAGCAAACCCAGGGAAACCAGCTAATTCTATAACGGCATTCCATAATGGAACCGCTTGATCATCGTCGGGTACGCGTGAGAGTACAGGGCCAAAAAAAGAAAGTCCTTCTGGGGGCTTAAAGGAAATAATGGGAGTGCCTACGTCACGACCGGTTCGTTCTAAGGCAGTTTCCGTTTCTGTTTCGATGATCTGGTCCCAGGACTGATCATCTACTGATGCTGCAAAGTGGGTTGGAAGTCCAGCAGTTCTAAAACATTCTTCGGTATGGCTGACTGTGCCAAGGGGAGTCCGCCTTCCTGGCTGGCGGTCAAGGTCCCAATAGTGTGTCCCAAAGGCACTATAGAGAGCGGACATCGGCTCTTTCCCGAGTTCTTCGCGCGCGTGAGCTGCAGCTCGAAGAAAACGCAGCCCTGATGTATGCCCAACTTCGTAACCGGCGGGAAACTCAGTGTCGTAATCTTTATCTTTATTGAGGATTCTTAGGGATATGAAACGCCAGTCAACTGAATAACCGGTCTGTTTGACAACTTTTTCTATCCATCTCGATGTAATCCAAGCGAATGGGCAGATTGGGTCCCAAAAGAATTCAATGTCATAGGTACTGTCGGTGGCTTCCATAGAACATTCTTAGCAGTCCCGGAACCGCAAGAGACCCGTGTTGCTGATATTGATAGTGAAACAAGTAGATTCAGTTACATTTTGGTAGGCGAATTATTAGGTGTGTAGGTATGTCTGAGTTATCTGAGTTGGTTGATCCGGTGATGCTTCCTTCTATCGGAGGGGGAGAGATAGCGCTCCATCACTTGGGTGGCACCGGTCCTTCCGTGATGTTTGTTCACGCGACGGGATTTAATGCTCAAACGTATGGCCCCTTTACTGAACGGTTATGTAAGGGATATTCAGTTTGGGCGCCAGATCTTCGGGCTCACGGTTGGAGTACAGCGCCCACTAACGGAGATTATGAATGGACAAGTCTCGCTGAAGATCTTCTAACCGTTGTTGATTATTTAGAAATTAGGACAGGGGAGTTGGACTGCGTCGGTCACTCGGTCGGAGCGGCGACACTTTTACTCGCTGATTCGCTTCGCCCTGGCCTGATTCGATCAATGTACGGATATGAACCGATCATGTGGCGGCCAGGAGAATGCTTCGCCAAAGGCGAAAACCCATTAGTTGCAGGTGCTCAAAAGCGACGCCAAATTTTTGATTCTCGAGCGCAAGCTCTTGAGCGATTTGCCTCCAAGGGTCCTTTTTGCGTCTGTAGAGCGGATGCCTTAAAGTCATATGTCGATTTTGGGTTCGAAGTGCTTCCGAACAAATCAATTCAGTTACGTTGCTCGGGTGTGCATGAGGCAGCTGTCTACGATGGCGAAAGAGTATCTACGACTGATCGCATTTTGAATTGTTTGGCTCCGGTGGTAATTGGTAAAGGAGCTGATGAGGGATTTGGAAACTTAGGAACGCCAGCTTTTGAGGCACTTCCTAATGCATCACTAAAAATTCATGCCGATCTCGGGCATTTTGGCCCACTAGAAGCTCCTAATCGCATAGCTGATGACGCAATCGCTTCGCTATGGTCACCGAGCTAAGTGCAGGTTGCTTACTGACTTGCTAAAAAATTTTTAACGCAACTGATAATTACTTCCGGTTGGTCTTGGTGCGCCATGTGGCCACAGTTTTGGATTATGTGACCGACAGCATTCGGCGTTTCCCTCGTAATTCCGTTGACCATTTCCGCTGTTCCGTAATCATCGCGATCACCCTGAAGGGCTAAGACAGGGCATTCAATCTTGGGAAGTAAACTTCTGATATCGAACCTAGTAAAGTCAGGATCTAGCCAGATACGTGCCCACCGGTCGAAAGTCGAAGCAGAGTCCTGGTGGTACTTACTTAAAGGAGAGAGTATCGAGTCGCGATTCTGCTTGATTTTTTCGATACCAGCGATGCATTCGATCTCGACAAATATGTGAGCTGCAATAGTGATTACGGCAGAAGCTTCTACCGCCCTGCTGCCCGAAGCAATTAAGGCGATAGAAGCTCCATCGCTATGTCCTAGAAGTATGGGATTTGTGATTTCAAGGTGCGCAATTAAAGCAGGAAGGACCGACTGTCCTTCATAGTGCATGAAGTCGGTTTCATAAACCTGAGGTCCTGAACTAGAACGACCATAACCACTCCGATCATAAAGAAGAACTGGCGATTCGGTTTGTTGATGGAGCAGCTCCGGCAGAGCGCGCCATTGACCTGAAGAACCGAGACCTTCGTGCAGCATAATAATCGTAGGTTTATTAGCCTTCAGGTCGCCGATGACACGATAAAAGATTTGATGGTGAAAGAGATCTGCGTACCCGTCCATAAAGTTGATCCAGTTTGTCTTTCGTCCTAGCGGCGCAGATAGTGCAAGTCGGCTGTCCGTGTGGCAATAAAATAGCATACGAAAGCGCAATGTCGTAGTGCGGCAATAGCGGGAGGCTCTTGGTCGACAGATGTATTTTTAGCTATTTCTTAAGTTCTTCTTAGCTAATTCTTATGTGTGATTGCCATGGTTGCCACATGCGAAAATATCTGTTGGTTGTCATAGTAACTATTTGTGTCTCTTGCGGAGGTGAATCTGCAGGTGATGCTGTCAGCGTTGCTTCATTAACAGAAAGCGTTACTGCTGGAGAAGCAAACGATATTGCAACATCAGCGCTAGTGGAAGAAGAGGTGTCCTACGAAGAGGCTCAACTCAACATGGCGGCGCGTATGCGTAAAGAATATTCGACCTGGCCAGACCCGGACTTCTCAACCGCAACCGGGTATTCACCCAGTTCTTTGGCCGATCTAGGTCTTGACATTAGTGGAACAGACTTTCAGGAAGTACTAGATAGTTGCAGAGCGAATGAACTTCAAGGTGTGGTGAGACAGCAACTGGGACAATCTCCTGAGGAACGGGCAGAAACAGAAGACGGAGTTCTGGAGCTCTTTACCTGCGTGCGAGAAACGCCGGGATTCGAGGACCTACCCGACCCGAATTTTTCACAGAATGGCTTACGAGCGATGCGTAGCATCTTTGTGGAGGGGGGCTTTGACTTAACAGAATTTCAACTCGAAGCTCAAAAATGTATCGAAGAGGGGCGTGGAACTCTCGTTCAAGGAGGAGTTGGGAGGTGAATAAAAAATCTACATTTGCTTTAACTGGAATCCTGATAGCAGTTGGTATTACTGCTCTCGGTTTGTGGTCTTTCGGTTCGCTTGGATCAGAAAATACTTCAGACGCTATACCAGCGATTGTGAAAGAATCGAGACGCACAGCAGCGGTCACAACTGTGGACTTCGTGAAAGAAACCGAAATTGATGGAACTCTTGGCTTCGGCCATGTGGAACGCCTTCCCAACCTTTCGACAGGGATTGTTACTTGGTTGCCTCAGCCGGGAAGCGTCATCGATTTCGGAGACGTGATCTACAAGATTGACGACGTGCCCGTTATTCTTCTGAGCGGTGCAGTTCCAATGTTTCGGAGTATAGATGCGACTACGCCTGCAGCTCTTGACGTCGTCCAGCTTCAAACTCATTTTCTTGAGATGGGATTCACTGATTCTTACCCGGTGACAAGGTCAATGCATGATCTCAATGAAGATCGATATGTAACCGATGTAAAGGATGCTGATATCAAAGATTGGCAAGAGTCGGTCGGAGTTGAACCAACCGGTCGTGTTAACAAAGGACAAGTTGTGTTTCGGCCAGAGCCTATTCGAGTTGATGCTGTGACTGTTCAATTAGGCCAAGTAGTGAATGGCGGAAGCCTCATTGATGTCAGCGGAGTGCGCAGAGTGGTAACGGCTCAACTCGGTACTGATTTAAGTGGTCTAATCGCTATAAATGACACTGTTGAAGTTGAACTGCCTGATGGCAAGCTTGTCGAAGGAAAAACGACTTACGTAGCTGATACTGTTACTCGACTAGTTCAGGGTCAGCAGGAGACCACTTACCTTGAAGTAGCAATTGAGTTGGTTGGATCAGGAACTTCGTTCGATCAAAGCCCTGTGACCGTCAAAGTCGAAGAGATTTTAGCGCGACGAGTAAATGCAGTTCCAATATCATCACTTCTCGCGTTGGCAGAAGGTGGTTACGCAGTAGAAGTGTCTGAACCTAATGGCACTGTCAAACTAGTGGGAGTGGAGTTAGGGACCTTTCATGGGAACCAGGTGTCGATCTCCCGAGGGCTTAAGTCAGGACAGTCAGTGATCGTTCCATGACGCAAGTAAAAACTCCCGCAGTGATGGAACTTATCGGCGTGCAAAAAAGTTACGCAGGTAATCCGCCAGTTGAAGCGTTACGAGGCATCGACCTAACTATAAATGAAGGTGAATTAATTGGACTGGTGGGCACCTCAGGCTCCGGCAAAAGCACGATGCTTAATATTATGGGCGCCCTAGATCACCCGACAGAGGGAAATGTGCGGATACAAGGGCAAGATTTGAGTGCTCTCTCGGATCGGCAGCTTTCAAGCTTGAGAGGAAGGCGAATCGGTTTCATTTTTCAACAATTTCATTTAATTGCCGGATTGTCTCTCGTCGAGAATGTCGCCACAGGGCTTTTATATCAGGGCGCCAGCCGGTCCCAAAGAATCAAGAATGGAATTAGGCTGCTAACAAAAGTCGGTTTGGGAAATCGGCTAGACCACCTCCCTCATCAGCTTTCTGGCGGTGAACAACAACGTGTAGCCGTAGCGAGAGCGCTCATGGGCGAACCCGCGATTATTCTCGCCGACGAGCCCACGGGAAACCTTGACTCCAAAACCTCTGAGGGAATAGTAAAGCTTTTACACCAACTCAATGAAGACGGAAGCACCATCATCGTTGTCACCCATGACCGAGAGCTTGCTAGCAGCTTTCCTGGAATGGTTACGTTACGCGATGGTTTAGTGGAGAGCGATTCGAGAACCCAATGAACGCAACAATCAACTCCAGCCGTGTGAATCTTAGAGATTCGATTGTTCTAGGTACCCTTGGGCTACGAACACGAAAAACACGAACTCTGTTAACAGCACTCGGCATTGCTATTGGAATAGCAGCGATGATCTCTGTTCTCGGTATTACATCATCCAGCGATGCCCAACTTAAAGCGGAATTAGATGCTCTTGGTCCGAACCTCATAGAGATCACACCGGGGGATTCCTTTACCAGTGCCGAAGTGTCATTTCCAAGCGAAACATCAAAGGTAGTGCAGCGAGTAGGAACCGTAGAATCTAGTGCAGCGGTCTATGAAGTTGAAGCATCAGTTCGGCGCACTGAATTGATCCCCAAGCAACAAACCGGAGGTATGGCCGTTTTGGCTGTCGGTCCCGAGCTGCTTTCCATGATTGACGGTGTCGTAGCTACAGGCAGGTTCCTCGACTCGACAGCGGTAGGCATCCCCCAGGTCGTACTCGGATCAGTAACTGCTGAACGGCTCGGCATTATTAGTGTCTTAGGATCCCCGCAGGTCTACCTAGATGGCACATACTTCACGGTAGTAGGAATTTTAGAGAACGCTCCATTGGCTCCCAATATCGACCGAGCAGCACTAATTGGAGTAGAAGTGGCTACTGAACTGTTTGGCTTGCAGCTTCAACCTAGTCTCGTGTATGCACGCGTTAGCGAAAAGCTACTTGATGATCAACGACGTTTCGATGAAACGAGATCTGTAATTGCGGCATCTGTTTTGCCTAACGCCCCCAGTGAAGTGTTAGTGAGTCGCCCTAGTGACCTTCTGGTAGCTCGCGCGAGCACCCAAGACGCGTTCACCGGACTCTTATTAGGTTTGGGAGCTGTAGCTCTGCTTGTCGGTGGAGTTGGAATCGCAAACGTAATGGTTATCTCTGTAATCGAACGGCGAACTGAAATAGGAGTTCGTCGAGCTCTTGGAGCGTTACGTAGACATATCCGACTTCAATTTGTTTGCGAGTCAGCCTTGCTTGCTGCTCTTGGCGGACTTGGTGGAGTTCTTTTAGGGGCCATGATCACTATTGCCTATGCTCGTAGTCAAGATTGGATTGTTTCGATCTCGATTAGCTCGCTTGGGGCCGGACTTGGGTTAGCTATTGTTATTGGTTCTATTGCTGGTTTGTATCCCGCTGCTCGCGCAGCTCGCCTTGATCCGGCTGAAGCCGTGCGCCCAAGGGTCTAACTCCAGGCTTTAAAAATAAGGCCTCAGTGTAGACCAGGGATTCGTTTGCGCTTTAAAAATTATAGGAGACCGAAACTGTAGAAATTTCTTTGAGCATGTTGATGCGGTAGGAGCATTGACGAAGCATCGTCTCATCGATCTTTCCACTTGTGTAATACTGCTCGCATGTCATCTGCCCCGGTCATGAATATCGATCCTGCTGATTTTTGGCGTGACCCGTACCCAACTCTTGCCGAAATGCGTTCCGTGGCTCCAATTTGCTACGTGCCAGAGATTGGGGCAACGCTAATAACCCGTCGAGATGACATCCATACCTGTGAAAAAAACGTAAGCGTCTTTTCTTCGGATCAACCGAGCGGGCTTATGAATGCTCTCATGGGGCGCAACATGATGCGAAAAGACGGGGAAGAACACAGAAAAGAACGGTTCGTTTACTACCCAACGATCTCGCCAAGAAAGGTTGAACAACTTTGGGCTGAACTTTTTGCGGAACTTACGAGCACGATTTTAGATCGATTTGCTTCGTCAGGCTCAACTGATCTTGTTCCCGATTACGCGATAGCTACGAGCGGAGAGGCGCTAAAAGCGATGACTGGATTAGTTCAGGTGAAGTTCGCGGATCTTGATGCCTGGAGCCAAGCAATGATCGATGGTGTCGCGAACTACATAGGGGACCCTCTCATCGAAGCGCGTTGTGTGTCTGCAACAGAATCGATCGATCTCGCTATCGATCAACGTCTGGCAGACATTCGGGAAAAGCCTGATGCAAGTTTACTTTCAGTGATGACACAAGCTGGAATGCCAGAGGAAATGGTGA
>PCCJ01000125.1 GCA_002731665.1 Actinomycetota bacterium
CAGACGGTACGCTAGGCGTAATCCAGGTTGATGACCAAAAGTTTTATTCCGTCGAAAGACCTTGGATGGACAACGCCCCAAACGTCTCTTGTATACCAGAGGGTGAATATAAAGTTAGCTGGAGGTTGAGTCCGAGATTTGGCGAGACTTGGCACATACAAGATGTACCTGACCGAACCCACATTTTAATCCACGCGGCGAATTTTCCATACGACGTAGAAGGTTGTATCGGGCTTGGAATGGGCGTTATGGACCAAAGAGTAGGCGTGAAGAGTAGCCGAAGAGCAGTTCAGTCTTTTGATGAACTTACTCGGAGTGAAGAAGAGTGGTTGCTCAAAGTCGAGTTTGCTCATCTTGCGGGTCTTTAATTGAGCCGACAGGCAGCAATCGAAGCGTTTGTGCTAAGTGTCGCGGCGCGGCAAGAGTCGGCAACGCTGGAGGCACCACTGAGAAGTATCTCGCTTACAAGATTACGAAAGCCAAGTATCGAGCAAAAACAAACAAGATGGAATTCAACCTAACGGTTGAAATACTAAATGATATTTACGAGCAGCAAAAAGGTTTCTGCGCTGTCTCTGGTTTGCCGCTTCTGCACACGAATGAGGAAGCAGACTTTAGCATCAGTATTGACCGACTGGATAACGACAAAGGTTATACCGACGACAACATCAGGCTGGTCTGTAGAAGGGTCAACCTGATGCGAAATAACCTTACAACTGAAATGTTTGATTGGTGGTGTAAGCAAATTGCAAAAGATTGAAGATGTGGCGCGTAAGTTAAAAAAGGATTTCCCGCTCTACGCAAAAAATATTCTGAAGATCATTACTAAAGAAGGCGAAGTAAAACCTTTCGTGATGAATGCAGGACAAAACGCTATCCACAAACAGCTTGAAAAACAGCTAAAAGACACAGGAAGGATACGCGCATTAGTCCTAAAAGCCCGACAAGTGGGAATATCCACCTATGTTGAGGGTCGTTTCTTCTGGAGAATCACCCAGAATCGCAACGCAAACGCATTTGTTTTGTCTCATTTGGCTGAATCGACTAATTCCATATTCAATATGGTGCGACATTTCTACGATAATATCCCACATCCTGCCTTTAAACCGCCTATTTCGAGCCAATCTGCCCAAACTTTAGTGTTTGATAAGCTCAATTCTAGGTATCGAGTGGGTACTGCAAGATCTACGCAGACCGGTCGAGGGCAGACAAACAGGTTTGTTCACGGCTCAGAAGTGGCTTTTTACCCGCAAGGAGCCGATATTGTGGCAGGTTTGCTGCAAACTGTGGGCAGCGAGGACTCGGAAGTGATACTGGAATCGACCGCTAACGGGGCTGGAGGCTGGTATTACGACCAAGTAATGAAGAGTTTGCGGGGTGAGACTGAATGGATCACTTGTTTTGTACCCTGGTATTGGATGCCGGAGTATAAGCGGAAGCCAGATCCTTACTTTAAAGCCACGCCAGAGGAATACAAGCTTGCCCAATCCTATAATTTAAACGACGCACAGTTGTGCTTTAGAAGAGCCAAGCTGGACGAACTGGGTGGAACTGATCTTTTTCGTCAAGAATATCCAAGTACTCCCATAGAGTCTTTCCTGACGTCTGGTCGGTGTTTTGTAGAAGAGAAAGCTTTAGCTGTAGCAGAAGCTGAATGCTATTCACCTGATTTTATTGGAGAGATACGGGATGGTCAGCTCTCTCCTTTAGAGAAAGGCAGCTACAAAGAGTGGTTCCCGCCAATTCCTGATGAGAATTATGTTATCGGCGTTGATGTAGCAGAAGGATTAAACTACGGAGACTATAGTTGCGCTCAAGTTTTAGACTCGGTAGGGAGGCAAGTAGCTTGCTGGCACGGACACATTGACCCTTGGGAATGGGGAAATATCGTTAGTCAGTTAGGAAAACGTTTTAATAGTGCGTATGCCATCGTTGAAAGAAACAATCACGGGTTAACTACGTTAAGAAGACTTCAAGAACTAGGCTATCCGAATCTTTTTGTAGAATCCTCTGTTGATAATGCATACGGGGATAAGCTTACAAAACGTGGGGGCTTTCTTACAACAAGCAAAACCAAACCGCTTATTATTGACAATCTTGCAGCCCTCCTCCGACAAGAAGAAAGTGGTATCGCCGACATAGAATTATTGAACGAACTTCGTACCTATGTCATTGATGAAAAAGGAGCTTTTAATTCTCAGCGAGGATGTTATGATGACAGAGTAATAGCTATAGCTGTTGCCCTGCACGGACTTGCATCGATGCCTCGGACGAGGACGCCGCGAATACAAAAGCGGTATAAATCAGTTGATTCTGTAGCAGGTTATTGATGTCCGAACTAATCCAGTTCATTGAACCAGAAAACCAAGAGCCGTCCGGTGAACAAGATTCAGAGGTGCAAAACCTTGGATCTCGTTTAAAGGATCAGTTTAGCGAATACAAAGACGCTCGTAAAGAAACAGAAAACGGATGGCTGAAAGACCTCCGTCAATTCCAAGCTATTTACGAACCGGACGTTTTAGCTAGGCTTGAAGAGTCTGGTGCTAGATCAAAAGTCTTTGTTGGTCTTACGCGGACTAAGGTCATGGCTGCATACAGCCGAATCATCGATCTCCTCTTCCAGCATGGCGATGCCTACTTTGCTGTTCAAGCAACAGAGATACCTCAGATAGATCCAATGAAAGCGATGCAGCTCAGAGAGGCTGCTCAGATGCAATTGGTACAGGCTAGTGGTTTAGATCCCGCAGCTAACCAAGACATTGTTATGGCTAGAATGAAAGAGCTGGAATCTGAGTTTAAAGAAGTCGAGAAAAAAATAGCTGATTCCGCTGCTAAAAAAATGACAAGTATCATCTTGGATCAGCTTCAAGATGTTAACGCTGAACAGAAGCTTAAAGAAAGCATTATGGAAAGCTGTATCTTTGGAAGCGGCGCTATAAAAGCCGGAACCGTTCGCATTGACCGGAAGAAAAGCTACAGCAAAGTTATGGACCCTCAAACAGGGCAAGAGGTTTTTGCTCTATCTCAGATCGAGCAACCCGCACCCGATCTAGAATCAGTTTCTATTTTTGATCTTTATCCAGACCCCTATTGCACATCACTAGAAGATTGCGATGGATTGTTTCGTCGTCACGTTCTCACTAAAAGACAGTTTAGAGAACTCAGCAACCTCCCTGGTTTCGATCCAGAGATAGTGAAGTATGTTTTAAAGAATAGTAAGAACGGCAATCACCAAGAAGAAGACCACGAAAGATCTCGCAGAAAAATTGCAGGTATACATGAACATGGTGAATCTGGTCGATACGAAGTACTAGAGTACTGGGGAAATATCGACGGACACGAATTAAAAGAAAACGGTTTTCAGTTTGAAGAAGAGGCAGATCTTTCTGAAGATTTCTCTGTTTGTATTTGGATATGTAACGACAAGGTCTTAAAGATCATGTTGAACCCAATATCTGGATACAAAATTCCGTATATGATTTTTCCTTACGAGAAGTCACCTCACTCTTTTTGGGGAACTGGTGTTCCTTCGATGATGCGTGATTCTCAAACAACGATGAACGCGGCGACCAGGATATGGATTGATAACCTTGCTTTGTCCTCCGGTCCTTTAGTTGAAGTTAACACTGACTTACTAGCAGACGGAGAAGATCCCGCCGACATACATCCTTGGAGAGTGTTTCTTCGTAGCGGCGGTGATGGCTCAATGCCAGCCGTGAGATTTTACCAGCCCATAGCAAACGCTAACGGCTTGAACCAAATAGTAGAACTGTTTAGACGGTTTGCAGATGAGACTACTTCCCTGCCCTCATACACACACGGAGAACAAACAAGGTCTTTAAACAAAACAGCTACTGGCATATCAATGCTTATGGGCGCTGCAAACGTCGCGCTCAAATCAACTATCAAGAATATCGATGACTTCCTTCTCGAACCCATGGTGGAAAGCCTTTTCCATTACAACATGGAGTTTGGAATAGACGAGGAAGCCAAGGGCGATTTAAGGATCGTTCCGAGAGGTAGCACTGCTCTCGTACAAAAGGAAGTGCAATCCCAAAGACTCTTGCAGTTTCTGAGTCTTGTAAGTAACCCCATGGATGCGGCTTTGGTGGACCGAGGTCAATTGCTTAGAGATATAGCTCGGAGCATGGATATCGATCCTGACGAAATACTTAAATCTGTGGAGCAATTACAAGCTGAACAGCAAGCACTCCAAAATCAAGCTATCGCCGGAGCAAGCTCAGGCGGTCCAATGGTTGAGAACTCAGCCCCAATGGGACCACCTCCAAACACTCCTATGTAATCGGCTTGAGGATTCTCAAGACCGTTTATCGGTAGCAACAGAAACGAATTTTAGATTCGAGCAAGGACGACTCAGCGAGTTGCGCTTCATGCTCGATTTAGAAAGTGCAGCTCAAGCTGTGCTAGGCAAAACGCAGACCCGTGCCAATCGGATATCTGCGCTTTAAAAACGAACATCCAAAAGGACTCGTCAAAAAATGGCAAATAGAAATGACCCAGAGCGACTAGAACAAGAAGTCAAACAAATGATGGAAGATGTTCGGAAGCAGCAAGCTGAACCCACGGCGGTGGACACTCAGCAAGTTGAAGAAGAAGTCCTCCAAGAAGCCCCCGATGAGCAGCCGGAACAGGTGGAATTTGAGACTGAAGCTCCTAGTACTGATGAAGAAGGCGGCGAAGAACCATCAGAACTAGACGACCTTATGTCGAGAATCGACAAAGCGGAACGTGCGATGAAAGGCGCTCAGGCGAAAATGACAAAAAGTAATCAAGAGGCAAGCGAACTGCGGCAAAAAAACGCAGAACTCGTTTCGGCTGTTGGTGACTTAAAAGGTCAGCTCTTAGACAAGCAGCGAGATGAATCGAAAATAGCGCAATTAAGGGAAGATTATCCTGACTTTGCGCCACAGTTCGACGACAACGAAGCACTAAGAGCGGAACTTGGAAAGACTAACGAATCTTTAAACCAGGTAGAACAGCAGAAACATAGACTAGAAGAGCAGAAGTTGCAGGACGCGCACTTCGGAAGAATAGAAGCAGTGCATCCAGATGTATCTGAAATCACACAAACAAGTGATTGGGCTTTATGGTTAGACGCTCAAGGATTGGACATTCAACATTATGTCGAATCTGGAAGTGCCAACGATGTTAATTATGTTCTGAGCAAGTTTAAAGAAGACTTACAAATTCAAGCTCCAACGCCGCGAGAAGTTGCTCTCGAGAAGGCACAGTCGGCTGCAACGCCGAGGATGCCAAAAGTTCGAAAGCAAAAGGTTGGCGGAAAGAAAACTTGGACAGTTGATGACATCACACGGATGCCATTGCATGAATTTGAGAAACACAAATCTGAAATTCTAAGAGACATGTCAGAGGGTTCGATTCGCCGTTAATTATTTTTCTCGCATGAGGATTTTTTAATATGGCATTTGGACATAGTACGGGTACTACCTCGGAGGTGAACTTCATCCCCGAGATTTTCAGCAAGCTTTTACAGGCGAAGTTTTATGCTCAGTCTGTATTACCTGCAATTTCTAACACAGACTATCAGGGAGAAATCTCTGGGCAAGGCGATAAGGTAACCATCAGAACAGTTCCCGCTGTAACGATTGGTGATTACGCTGGATCTATATCTACGCAAGAACTTACTACAGCTAAGGTTGAGCTTTTGATTGATAAAGCAAAATACTACAGCTTTGAGGTTCAAGATATTTTGAAGGCTCAGTCAAACATCGATCTTCTTGAAGCCGCATCTGGTGATGCTGCTGAAGGAATGCGAGTGGCTGTAGAAACAGATGTATTGTCTGGTGTCGTAACTGGCGCTACAACAATTGGATCGCAGACAACTATCACGGCGTCTAACGTCCTTACATCTATCTTGAGCATGTCTACTGCGTTGGACAACTTAAACATTCCAGAGGAAGGACGATTCATCGTTGTTTCTCCAGAGTTTGTTAGTTTGCTCAAGCAGTCAGAGCTTCGTCAGGCGTACTTAACGGGTGACGATACGTCTCCTTTAAGAAACGGCAAAGTTGGCATGGTTGACCGGTTTACGGTTTATCAGAGCAACATGCTGTACACACCTGGATCTGGCGCTGACAGCGGTTACACGCACGTTGTCGCAGGTCATCCGAAGGCGATTTCTTTCGCCAGCCAATTCACGAACACGGAAACCATTCGAATGGAAACCAAGTTCGGTGATGCGGTTCGGGGGCTTCAAGTATACGGCTCAAAGGTCGTAGTACCTGATGCACTTTGTATCGGTAAGTGGACTTAATAGTCCCTCTTGAGGGGAGCCTTCGGGTTCCCCTCTTTTTTAAGGAATGCAATGAGCGCAAAGACAGAAAAAGACGAACTGTTTGAAAAAACAAAAACAGAGTTTGATGTGAGGCTTGACCGACGATTGAAGCTTTCTGAATTGAAAGACCAGGTTGAACGTTTAAAGCAGAACAAGAACAACCCTGCTCCTGCGCCCAAGATAAAAAAACCTAAAACGGTAAAAAATATTTTTACTGGGAATTCTTTCCCTTATACAGATGCTTTCGAAGGTCTGCCAGATTTAGAAGTAACTGAATGGGAGGAAGAAGATGGCGACAATTAAAGTTATCGATCTTCTTAATAGCGTAAAAACAATACTCCAAGACACGGGAGCTGTTCGTTACTCAAATGATAATCTTTTGAAGTTTTTTAACGACGGTCAAAGAGAAGTGGTTCTGCACAGACCAGACGCTAATGTTGCTTCTGCAACGTTTGCTTGTGCAACCGGTAGCAAACAATCATTACCAGCCGCAGCTTTAAGATTAATTGATGTTGTTAGAAACGTTAACGGTCAAGCAGTTAGTCAAGTTGAAAAACAAATGTTAGACCAGAACCTTCCTGATTGGCATGAGCAGTTAGCAGGTAGTAATGGTATCGAGCATTTTGTTTATGAGACAACTGACCCAAAGAATTTTTATGTTTTTCCTAAAGCGGTCAGTGGAACGCACTCCATCGAGATAGTTTATTCGACGATCCCCGCTGATATCGCCATTGCCAATTTTTCAACATCAACAAATGTAATCGGTCTTGATGACGTTTACGCAAACTGCCTTGCCGATTACACATTGTACAGGGCATACCAGATTGATAGCGACGAAGGAAATGTTTCTAGATCAGCGATGCACTTCCAAGCATTCGCTCAAAGCCTTGGAATAAAAACAAGATCTGACGCAGCTTCATCACCTAGACCAATAGGAGGATCTGCATGAAGTTTTTAGATTTTACAGACCATGTCCGACAAGAATGCCAAGGCGTTCCTGGTTTCATGGTGGAAAGAGCTGTTAGAGATGCAGCCATTGAATTTTGCAAAAGAACAGGCGTCTATATACCGGAAGCAGAGGAAATAGTTATCTACGCCGGTGTTAACGACTATGAACTTAGCTTGCCTTCTGGAACGGAGCTTAATTACATCACTGATATTTTTGCCAACAAGACTCGATTAAAGCCGGTCAGTTATCCTGAGCTACTTCATAAGATTGGAGACGGAATAGAAAGAGCTACTCCTGCTTATTACAGCCAGAGGGATAACAACAGCTTCTTTTTAGCCCCTATCCCAGCAGTAAAAGACACAATAAGAGTTCTTTTCAGTTTAAAACCTTCGTCTACCGCTACAAGTATTCCAGACACCATTGGAAAAGAACATAGAGAGGCTATTACTGAAGGCGCGTTGTTTAGGCTTCAGATGATGCCTAACCAGCCATTTACCAACCCTAACTTGGCGGCTGCAAAAAAACAGCTCTTTGATAGAGAGATAGGCAAAACAGTCAGACAAGTAAAGTTTGGGTTCTCTGGCGGCAACATAACAATTCGCAAAAGGGAGTTCATCTAATGGCTTACACCGAAACTCTCAATCTTGTTACTGGGGACACTCTTCCCGAGTTAACTTTTACTTTAAAAAACAGTCACGCGGCAGCGTCTGGAAAAGTGCTTGACCCAGAAGACAGCTCAACTTGGGCTGCGATAAACGTCACCGGAGCTTCTGTCAGGTTAAGAATTAGAGAAGTTGGAACGACCACAGTTAAATCAACTCTGACATGTACGTTGACGAATCCAAGCAGCGGAGAAGTTTCAACTAATTTCCCAACAGGAACTCTTGATACAGCGGGTACTTTCGAAGGTGAAATAGAAATTACTTTTAGCAACGGCGGTATTCAAACGGTTTACGATTTAATCAAACTCAAAGTAAGAAGTGACTTCGACTAATGTCTAAGCTTTCTGATTTAAGTTACGTTAACCCGAAATCGGATGTAACGTATGTAAAAGTTGAAGCGAAAACCGCGTACCAGCTTGCTAGAGGCGAGATTACCTGGGCTGAAATTCAAGCGATTGAAATTGATCTTAACTATTATTCGTTAAATCGCTACCTTGAAGACGCCACAAGTTTCTCCGACAGTGCATCTTTAAATTTAGGTAAGAACGCAGCAGACCTGTTTGCGTTTAGCGACTCTCAGCAAATAACTCTCAGCAAGCAGCTCACTGACGCATTATCGTTAAGCGATAACGTCACCATTCTTTTACAGATATTCAGAGATTTTTCAGACTCAACTGCAATCTCTGATGTTTCTGTTTTAACTGTTGGAAAAAATTTATCTGATTCTTTAACGACCTCGGATCTAGCGTCACTGTCTACAGCTTTGTCTAAATCTGACTCAACCTCGATAACGGATTCTTCGTCCTTGCTTGTTAGCAGGTCACTCAATGAATCGATAGGGCTTACAGATTCGTTTGACCGCGCAACAAGTTACGTTCGTTCTTTTACCGACGCTTTTAGTTTAGATGATGTCGAAAACCACGTTAACGGCGCGGTTATGAACAAGACAAACGTCTTCAGTTTTTCAGACGTAAACACTTACAGTTTGCAGAAGAACGCAACAGATTCTTTTTCGTTCTCAGAAAATTTTTCTCACGAAATATCAAGACACAATCATTCTGTGCTGAACACATCAGCCTTTAATACATATGCACTCAACTCTTAAAAAGAGGGAATTAAAAATGTTTGAATCAGCTTTAAAATTAACAGGAACCCTCTCCATAGCGTTGAACGGAGAAGTGGTGAAAGAAGTCCCAAACCTTGTCGTGACTACCGGTAAAAACTATGTAGCGTCTCGAATGAAAGACGCAACCGCAACAGCTATGTCCCACATGGCGGTCGGAACTGGAAGCACTGCCGCCGCCGCAGCAGACACTGCGTTAGGATCAGAATCAGCGCGAGTTGCTTTGACCTCAACAACAGTTTCAACAAATACAGTTTCTTATGTCGCCACATTTGGTGCCGGAGTCGGAACTGCGGCATTGACTGAAGCCGCTGTTTTGAACGCTTCGAGCGGCGGGACCATGCTGTGCCGAACTGTTTTTGCAACTGTGAACAAAGCTTCTTCGGACGTAATGACTGTTACTTGGGTCATCACTGCAAGTTAGGAGCAAAAATGGGCATAAAGTTTGTTAACAACTTCGAGACGACAATTAGCAGCGGCATAAACGATAGCGTCACTACTATTCCGGTAACTAGCGCGACAGGTTTTCCGGCTCTTGGAGCAAGCGACTACGCCTATTGTACTCTCCAAAAAGAGTCTCCTCTCACGTTAGAAATTGTAAAAGTAGTCGCGATCAGCGGGACAAATCTAACGGTCGTCAGAGCGCAAGACGGGACATCTGCTTCCGCTTTTGCTTCGGGGGATGCGTTTGAACTCCGAATGACGGCGGCTGGAATTAACGAAGTTGCAACCTCGGCTGCAAGCGCAGCAACGGTGGATGATGCGACCGCACTCGCTATCGCTCTAGGATAATAAAATGGCAAATACTTTTAAAAACGCTTTCGCAGCAGACGTAAATCACGCGGCTTATGTCGATCTCTACACAGCGCCGTCTTCGACTACGACTGTGATTCTTGGTTTGGCAATTTGTAACAAGACCGCAACCGCAGTTGACGCAACAGTGCAGATTCAAGACACCTCTGCAAGTAACGCAGACTTTCAAGTTCTTGACACTGTTTCGATTCCAGCTCGAACAACTCTAGAAGTTCTTGCTGGTCAAAAATATATCTTGGAAACAACTGATGTGCTTCGCGTTAAATCAGGTACAGCTTCGGCACTCGATGTAAGTCTTGGCATAATGGAGATAACTTAAATGGCATCATTTATAGGAGTACAACCCTCTACTAGTGTAGTTTCAATTGGAGGTACAACTGTTACAGCATCAGGCGCTGAAATTAATAAGTTAGACGGTGTTACCGCCACTACCGCAGAGATAAATTATTTAGATGTTGCAACACTAGGTCTAACAGCCGCCTCTAAAGCAGTTACCGCAGATGCCAACGGAGTCATAACCTTAGACAACGG
>PCCJ01000030.1 GCA_002731665.1 Actinomycetota bacterium
AAAACAACAGCCGAATAATTAATCAGCTCATCTTTTGTTGGCCATACAACTTTACGAAGCTCTCCACGTACTTCCCGGACGAATTGGACTGGTCCCGTTCGCTCGTTGTCTTGAGGGCTCGCTGCTGGTGCTCGACGATCTCGTTTAGCTATGGGCGCGCCATCGGCGCTCATCTCACCCTGTTTTTGCAGGTGTCGTCGAGTTTGTCTGTTCATCGCCATTGGGTCATCGCCATTGGGTCATAGGGTCGGATGGGATAATTTCTTTAATTCTCTAGAAAATCTGAATCATATAATTTTTAGGGTTAGAAATAACAAGCAGGGCAGGAGGGACTTGAACCCGCAACCTTCGGTTTTGGAGACCGGTGCTCTACCAAATTGAGCTACTGCCCTCAGCGGAAGCGCGCGCTTCCAAGGCTTTTGGCCGTAGAAAGACGATATCAGGGACCAGCCATGATTACCTATTCGAGACTTGTTTGAATTTTATCAATTATTTAATTATCTAATTATTACCTCATCACAGTTTCTATTGTCAGGATTCTATGACTGTCTATTTTAGGTGAACTTAAAGACTCACAGCCCTTATTTTAAAAGCCAAAATAATTGCTTCTGAAAACTATTTAATTTTCCAAAGCTCTCATTTAGCATATGTAACTATTTGTAGCGGGACCGGGACTCGAACCCGGGACCTCACGATTATGAGCCGTGCGCTCTGACCAACTGAGCTATCCCGCCAGGGTTTAACTTTGTATTACGAGCCACGACCGAGATTCGAACTCGGGACCTCCTCCTTACCATGGAGGCGCTCTACCAACTGAGCTATCGCGGCACTTTGAATTATTAGAAATAGATTCGAATCTTCAGCATACGGATGAATACGTATGAACCACAAGCGCGCAGCAGTACCTTTGGAAGAATGCACACGAGGCTCGCAGACATTAACGACGCACTTCCTATAGTTGATATCTACAACCATGAGATAGAAACAGGTGTAGCTACTTTCGATTTAGTTCCCCGCACCCTTGATGAGCAGCGACTTTGGCTTCGGGAAAGATCGGGTGTCTATCCCTGTATCGTGGCTGAGAACAAACTCAAAATTTTAGGCTGGGCTTGTCTCTCCGCCTACAAATCTCGAGCTGCTTATGCTACAAGTGTTGAAAATTCAGTCTACGTTCACTCAGATCATCAAGGAAAAGGAGTCGGCAATTTGCTCCTCGGTGAGCTAGTTCTACTTGCTAACGAACATGGATTTCATAGTATTTTTGCCCGCATAACCGGAAATAATGAGGCATCCATTGAACTACATTCAAAGCACGGTTTTCAGGTTGTTGGCGTTGAGCGTCAGGTTGGGCGGAAGTTTGGTCGCTGGCTAGACGTAACAGTCATGCAACGATTAGCGACAGAACAGCCGAGTTATTAGATTCGCATTCCCATAACTTAATAAGCTTAAAAGTGCCAAGGGAAAGCGCTGAAGTCTTGCTCTCTCTTCTCCAAAAAAGCATCTCGCCCTTCGGTAGCCTCATCGGTGCCGTACGCAAGACGCGTTGCTTCTCCGGCAAAAACCTGCTGACCAATCATTCCATCATCAGTGAGATTAAGAGCAAATTTTGCCATTCTCTGCCCAGTCGGTGACTTTGAATTAATTTCTGCAGCCCATTCCAATGCAACATTTTCTAACTGCTCATGAGCAACAACCTCGTTCACGTCACCCATAACAAATCTTTGTTCGGCATCATATGTTCGACCAAGAAAAAATATTTCCCTAGCTTTTTTCTGCCCTATCTGTTTTGCGAGGTAAGCAGATCCAAATCCTCCATCAAAACTGGCAACATCAGTATCAGTTTGTTTGAAACGAGCATGTTCCCTACTCGCTATCGTCAAATCTGCTGTGGCATGTAGGCTATGCCCCCCTCCTGCTGCCCATCCAGGGACCACACAGATTACTACTTTCGGCATCATCCGAATTAGCCTTTGGCATTCGAGAATATGTAGCCGCCCTACTTGGCCGGGGTCTATGGTTTCGCTTGTCTCACCATCGGCATATTTGTATCCATCTTTCCCACGAATTCTTTGGTCTCCACCGGAACAAAATGACCAACCTCCATCTCGAGTAGAGGGCCCATTTCCTGTTAGAAGCACGACTCCCACATCCGTCGACATTCTGGCGTGATCTAAAGCCCGATAAAGTTCATCTACTGTATTCGGCCTAAAAGCATTGCGAATATCAGGGCGGTCAAAAGCTATTCGCACCGTCCCTTGTCCTATAGCTCTGTGATATGTGACATCCCGAAATTTAAAACCGTCTATTTCACGCCACCGCGAGGGATCAAAGATGTCAGATACATTCGGCAAATAAGACATAGGTTCTCCAGTTAAGGTGATTCAACTTGGCGTAGATTAACTGGCGATGAGTGAGTATCGGGAACTATAAGGGGAATTATGAAATTTGGACTCAGATATTGCAACACTGCTCAATACGCTTCAGATACCTCGCTTGCTACAGAATTAATTCAAGCTGGCGAACAAGCAGGCTTTGAATCAGCTTGGACTATAGAACACACCATCATGCCAGCAAATTACGACTCAGTTTACCCATACAACGAAAGTGGTAAATTAGCCGATGGTGCCTCAGATTTATTACTCCCAGATCCGTTAATCTGGATGGCTCACATGGCTGCAGCCAGCACCACCATCATGCTCGGCACTGCTATTTTGATTTTGCCACAACACAACCCAGTTGTTGCTGCAAAGCAAATAGCTACGCTGGATTACATGTCTGGGGGAAGAATTCTTTTGGGCATCGGTGTTGGGTGGTTACGCGAAGAATTCGATGCCATCGGAGTTCCCTTTGAACGTCGTGGCGCCCGAACTGACGAATACGTGGCCGCGATGAGGGAACTATGGGGAGCTGAAGCCCCTACCTTCCATGGTGAGTTTGTTAATTTTGATTCCTGTTACTGCCGCCCTCAGCCAGTGAATGGAACCGTACCTATAATCATCGGTGGTGACACAGATTTTGCAGCCCGCCGTGCTGGCCGTCTCGGAGATGGATATTTCCCAGCCCGAGACACCCCGCAAGAGCGAATTGATTTAGCGTTTCGCACAGCTGAGGAACACGGACGTGACCCCGATTTGATCGAAATAACTATGCCCATGCCAGACGATCCAAAAGATATTCCCAAAATGGCTGCACGCGGAGTAGATCGCATAGTGGTACCAGTCACAAATGCATCAGGTTTAACCGCTCTTATAAATAATCCTGACGATGCACTCAAGTTTGGTGATGTAATTGCTAAATACGGAGATCTCTAAGTCAGACAGCCCTTCGAAGCTCATAGTTAGCTAAGGAGTCTCTTTCGTATTGACCTACTAGGTCAACTTCCCAGACGAGATAGCCAATCATTGCCTCTCGCGCTACTTCGGCATCAACCGGGTCGTAGGGAAGTATCCAAAGATCATCGATAATTTCATCGGTATCTAGACCTTGCTCTTCTTCTCCATACCATTCTTCTAAAACTCTTACCTCTGCATCCGGCCACGCTTTTTGAGCCTCTTCATATGCCAGAGCCGGAATCATTTTATTTTTAGCAGTTAAAATAATGGACTTAGGATTAGGATCACTAAGCCGTTGAGCTAAATCCGATAGTCGTCCACGCACACTCCAGATTGCTCCGGGTATGTGCCCACGCCGATGCTCAGCACTTGTTGACAAATCAATGATTAGAGAGTTTCCAACACTTGACGTATTGGGCACTGCTGGGGCTTTTAACTCGATTTCTTCCAAGCCAGCAACTAGCTCGCGATCCAGCGCTCCATGTTCGTAAATAAACACATCCCAGCCCATCTGTTTCAACCAGGATGCCGACATTGTCGCTCGGGTGTAATCATCATCTGCTAGCACCACTTTTGCTCCAAGAGTCGCCATGTATTCGTCGGTGGCCTGGACCAATTGACCACCCGGCGCTGACCTAAAGCCATTCAAGTGCGCCTCCGAGTACTCTTCAGAACTTCGAACGTCTAATAAGTATGTGGTGTGAGCATGATCGTCAACCCACTGCCTCAAACTATCTTCGGTAATAAACTCAATATTAGACTTGCGGCGCACTCTTTCTGCAGCCTCACTCGCTTGAGCCTGGCCTTTCTCAGATGGCGCCTCCACTGATTCAGAAGCACCATACTTCAGGGTAAGACCCGCTAGTTCCCATCCCATAGTCCCATTCTCTAGTGCAAAAATTTCATTAGAGACACCTGCATTTATCAGAGACTGAGCACCCATTATACTTCTGGTCCGGCCAGCACAGTTCACAACGATCGTCGTATCATCTTCGACAACATCAAAGATTCGATATACAAGCTCACCACCCGGACAGGAACGGCTCGTTGGTATGTTCATCGTTCTGTACTCACGATTAGTTCTCGAATCAAGAACCACCAATTTTTTGTCAGAGTCAATCCAGTTTTGCAACTCGTGAGCAGAAACATGTGGAGTCGAATAGCGACTTTCTACAAGTTCACCAAAAAGTTTGGATGGCACATTTACACCTGAATATACCTCTTGGCCCTGATTTGACCAGGCCGCAATTCCACCTTCGAGCACGTTCACGTTACTGTAACCCATTTGTTCAAGAACAATTTTGACGTCGGCCGCTACCACCAAATCCTCATCAACCAAAACGATTCGAGTCGACAATCGAGGTACCAGTTTACCGATACGCAGCTCGGCGGTCGACCTCGGCAGATTAGCTGCCCACAAAATATGACTATTGCTATACGTTCCTTGTTCTCGAACGTCCAGTAAAGCCAACTCGTCTTGATCAGAAAGAGCGGCAATAAGTTCATCTACCGAAATCATGTTCTCGCGTCTATGATGTCAAACTTGTTTTTAAAATATTTCCATTCATCGGAATCTTCGCTCCAGTATTGGCGCTCGCTCAGAGCATTTAAATCTAAGCCATAGCAGTGAAAATTCAGTGAGCCATCTTCGATATGAATCGAATGGACATCTTCTGGCAAAAAAGCTATCCCTGTACCATGCTCAACTATGTACTCACTCTCCATTTCTGGTTTGCCTTGCTCCGCATGTCCGTTATACAAGCGGTTTAGCTCCTGACCTTCTAAACCCACTATTACGGCCCAGGTCGTATGGTTATGCGCCGGAGTAGAATTAGCGCCAGCGACTACTTGCATGTAAAGGGCAAATCGTCCATCGGTATCTTGGGAAAGCAAATAAAGTTGCCCCCCTAAATTATTCTGAGGCACTGGAAAATCGCTTCTCGGAAACAACTCTTTGTCCGCCGCTAATGCAATGAGGCGATCACGAATGCCATCCACAGCAGTCCGATCTACTCCCGTGCTCTCTATCAGTCGAATATCTGCAATCGCTTCTCTAACGGCAACAGCCCTTCGCGAAGACAAGCTCAACTCAACGACCTTTCCACATGGGAGCACGTTTTTCTGCAAAAGCTACTGGCCCTTCAACGTAGTCATCACTTTTTGTCATTGCTTTGACCGCATCATATTTACCTTCGTGAGCAGTACGCACGCCAGCTACATTTAGTCCTTGCATCGCAGCTTGTTTAGTCGCGCGAATAGACATAGGAGAACACTCCAAAATCATTTCAGCCCAACGTTTTGCTCCCGTAAGTGCTTCTCCTTGAGAAACAACTTCCGTCACAAAACCCAATTCATAACCTTCCTTTGCAGCAACGTGTCTCCCAGTGAGCATCATTCCCATAGCTCTTTTAAGACCAATCTGTCTAGGAAGTCTATGAACTCCAGCAGCTAATGCAGCCAACCCTACTTTGGGTTCCGGAAGCGCCATCAGAGCATTCTCGCTCGCAATGATCAGGTCACAAGCCAAGGCTATTTCGAATCCGCCGCCCATTGCGACGCCATTGACCGCAGCAATTACTGGTTTATCAAGGTCCCAACGCGCTGTAATCCCACCAAAACCAGATTCCGGGCTAGCAGATCTATCTCCACCTTCAGCCTGATATCTCAAATCATTACCCGCACTAAATGCCCGATCACCTGCTCCGGTAACAATTGCTACCCACAGTTCTGGGTCATTTTGGAATTCATCAAATAGCTCAGACATTTCAGCACTAGCTGGCGGATGAAGTGCATTCATTCGTTCAGGTCGATTAATGGTAATAGTGTAAATATGTCCGTCGCGTTCAGCGTAACAAGAATCTGCCATAACCTTAAGAAACTAGTCGCGCTAAGAAGAGGATGCTCGGAACCTTCAAATTCTAATACCGTCCTGATGAAAACAATTGATCTGCCTTAGGTACATTTTACTTTACAGCAGTGACAAAATTAGCTATGGCGAGCCCCTAAGGGCTCGCCATACTTGTGGGCCGAGGAGGATTCGAACCTCCGTAGGCGTACGCCGACGGGTTTACAGCCCGTTCCCATTGGCCGCTCGGGCACCGACCCAGTGGCCGTCACGATACCCGGTACACACCTTCGCATCCCACCTACTAGCCACTCATTTTTAGGATTATTCTAAATTCTTGATTGGCGCAACCCCGTGTAGGTTAGTTACATGCCTTCATTCGACGTTGTCTCAGAAATCGATATGCAAGAAATTCGTAATGCTGTTGACCAAGCAAGCCGGGAAATAGGGAATCGATACGACTTTAAGAACACTGGAAGCAGCCTTCACTTAAACGAGATGTCTATTACTTTAAGCACTAGTACCGAAGATCGGCTTGTTGCACTTCGTCAGGTTCTCGAAGAGAAACTTGTCCGACGACAAATTAGCCTGAAATCAATTAGCTACGAAGAGATCCAGGAAGCTTCTCAAGCAACTGTCCGACAAATTGTGACTTTGCACGCTGGGATATCTTCTGAAAAAGCAAAAGAATTAAACAAATTTATAAAAAATCTCAACGTCAAAGGTGTTCAATCTCAAACTCAGGGTGAACAGCTGCGCGTAATCTCCAAAAAGCGTGATGCCCTGCAAACCGTTATGTCGGAGCTTAAAAGCGGGGACTTTGATCTGCCACTTCAATTTGAAAACTTCCGCGACTAGAAATCTAGAGGCTTACAGCTCTATCTCCAGCTATTGTCCCGAAGCCGAGCTATACGAGTTTCCATCGGGGGATGAGTAGTAAACATTCCCTTGAAACTCATATTGCGGCTTGCTAATGGGTTAGCTATGTACATTTGCGCTTGATTAGCATTAGCGAAACTTGGGATTGTTTTTGTTCTTACATCAAGTTTCTCTAATGCTTGAGCAAGAGGCTCGGCATCATCGATCATCCGAGCTGCACTGCGGTCAGCCTGAAATTCTCTACTACGGCTTATGGCCATCTGTAGACAAGCGGCAGCTATCGGAGCAACAATAATTAGAAGTAGATCGACCCCAATATTTCTGTCTCGGTCACGTGAACCACCACCAAAGATCATCGCGAATTGAGCGATATTAGCTACGAAACTAATCGCCATCGCTATCGCTGCAGCGACGGAACCAATTAGAATATCGCGATTTTTTATGTGAGCCATTTCATGCGCGAGGACTCCCCTAATCTCAGCCCAAGAAAGATGCTCAACAAGTCCTTTGGTAACGCAAACTGCTGCATTTGCAGGGTTACGGCCAGTTGCGAATGCATTCGGTTGAATATCTGGGCTTACGTAAAGCCTTGGTATTGGCAAGTTAGCTAATTGGCTTAGCTCTATCATGATTGCTCGATATTCTGGCAGTTCACCTTCTCCAAGTTCAACTGCCCGGGCCGACCGAATCGCCAACTTATCACTCATCCAATAGCTTCCTCCGACCATAGCAATAGCTATTAGGAACCCAAATATGAGACCACCCGACCCCCAAAAACTTGCGATGAACATTATTAGCCCACCCATGAGAGCTAACAAAGTAGTCGTTTTCAAGGTATTTTTCATAAGCTAAAACCTTTCATTACCTATGGATTAACAAGTGAAGCTAACATCCTCAGTGAGGGTGATATCCACTCTCTAAAAATATAGTTGGGACTTCGATACTTCGATACATACGCACATTTCTCATATCGTCTTCAATAGCTAACCTCGGAAGAAACCCTCTGGCAGATAAATATTTAGTTTCATCTTTCTTAAATCCGGGCGAGGCTTGAAAATCCCCTAGAGGCCTCATAATTAAAAGATCAAAACGAATATCAAACTTTGCTAGCCACTGCAACGTTGGCCTTTGGACCCACATAGGACGCGAGGTAAGTAAAACAACAGCAAGTTTAGGATCAAGCAGGTCAATGAGCGTTACTATCTCTTCAAACGATTCGTCATCAATACAGTCAGCGAAAAAAGCGTCCCAATCTCGCCATGGAGGGTCTAAATGATGTTGGCGTGTGCTTGCATTTGCAAGCACACCATCAATATCAACAATGACGCATTCAGTTGGCTGCTTAGGGGTTCCATTCCAAAACCAATGACTCGGTTCATTAACCATCTAAGTACTTGAGCATCTTCTGGTTGACTCAATCATCTTCAGTAGATTCCGCTGCTTTCTTTCGAATCTCATCAACGACATTAGAATCAGCAAGCGTTGTAGTGTCCCCTAGTTCTCTTCCTTCTGCTACGTCACGGAGTAAGCGGCGCATAATTTTCCCAGATCTAGTTTTAGGTAAATCTGGAACCAAGACCACTGCTTTCGGTCGCGCAATCGCTCCAAGTTTCATGGCAACATGTTGACGAATTTCTTCTCTCAACTTTTCTGACGACTCATTTCCACCGCGCAAAATACAATAACCGACAATGGCTTGGCCAGTTGTTTCATCAGTTGCGCCCACAACCGCTGCCTCTGCGACCGACGGATGATCAACTAGGGCAGATTCGACCTCTGTCGTCGAGATTCGATGGCCAGAGACGTTCATCACGTCATCTACTCGCCCAAGAAGCCAGAGGTATCCATCATCATCGACTTTAACGCCATCACCAGCAAAATATTTCCCTTCGTATTCGCTCCAGTACGTCTCTTTGTATCTTTCAGGATCTCCCCAAATACCTCGAAGCATGGCTGGCCACGGCTCGGTGATTGTCAGGTATCCGCCACCTCGTTCAATTTTGTTACCAACGTCGTCAACAACCTCTACTACCACGCCTGGTATTGCATTGGTAGCTGATCCCGGCTTCGTTGTGGTCACGCCAGGCATCGGGGTTATCATGTGTCCGCCTGTTTCGGTTTGCCACCAAGTATCGACGATGGGACAACGCTCACCACCGATATAAGTGTGGTACCACATCCAAGCTTCAGGATTAATTGGTTCTCCAACGGTGCCAAGAACTCGCAGAGTTGACAAATCACGAGCTTCGAGCTCTTTAGCACCCCATTTCATAAATGTCCTAATTGCGGTCGGAGCGGTATAAAGCTGTGTGACTCCGTACCGTTCCACAATGTCCCATAATCTGTCTTTTGGCCAATCGCCTCTTTCACCTTTTCTAAATTCAGGTCTCGGAGTGTCAGGAGTTCCCTCGTACATAACAGACGTCGCACCATTAGTCAGCGGTCCATAAACGATATAGCTATGCCCCGTCACCCAGCCAATATCCGCTGCACACCAGTAGACGTCTTCATCTGCTTTTAAGTCAAAAATGTATTTGTGAGTAAAGGCAACCTGCGTTAAGTAACCACCAGTTGTGTGCATGATGCCCTTGGGCTTAGCCGTTGTCCCAGACGTGTACAACAAATACAAAAGGTCTTCGCTATCCATTTGTTCTGGTTCGCACTCAGAGGATGCTTCGTCCATTAGGTCGTGGTACCAGTGATCAATTTCCGAATTCCAATTAACCTCTTGACCAGTTCTCTGAACCACTACAACGTTTTCTATTGTGGAGGTTGCAGCTAACGCTAAATCGGTTGTCTCTTTAAGAGCGAAGTGTTCACCTCGTCTGTAGCCACCATCGGAAGTTACAACTAATTTCGCGCTTGCATCATTAATTCGATCTGATAACGAATCTGCGGAAAAACCACCAAAAACAATAGAGTGAGCTGCTCCGATTCTGGTGCACGCCAACATGGCTATAGCCAACTCGGGGATCATGGGCATGTAGATACAGACCCGGTCACCCTTTTGAATACCGAGAGACTTCATGACGTTTGCAAATTTTGACACGTCTTTGAGCAAGTCGCTGTAAGTGAGAGTTCTGGTATCCCCAGGCTCTCCTTCCCAGTGAAAAGCAACTTTTTCGCCACGCCCGGCATGCACGTGTCTGTCCAGACAGTTATAGGAAACATTAAGTCTCCCGCCGACAAACCATTTAGCGAAGGGAAGATTCCACTCTAGGATGGTGTCAAAATCTTTATACCAGGTAACTAATTCTCGTGCTTGTCGAGCCCAAAAACCTAGACGATCAGCTGCTGCTTCTTCATATAGCGACCTATCTGCAATTAACGCGTTTTCTTGAAATTGCTGTGAAGGAGGAAATGTACGATTCTCAGTATAGTAGTCCTCAATAGTGGGCTCGGACATCTTGGTCTCCCTCACGTGATAGCGCTCGCTGCAATGTTATTTACAGATCACGGCAATCTTATCGCTTCATTTTACGAGACGAACGGTCCTTAATTTCTTCTACGAAATTTGCCATTCCGCCACTATGAAACCTCCTAGACCTTTTGGGTCCAGGAGCATCTCTGATTCCTTTATGATTGTCAACGCAGCCAGGGCTTTTACGTCTGGTTTATTTTTTTCTTTTTCCCATATCCGTCGATAATTATCTACCAACGTCTGTATGCCATGTAACTCTAGCCATTCTTTCTGAGTGGAAATCCGTGCTTGTTTAGGTAGCTGGTCAAATGCGACATCAAAAGTAATATCTCGAGAGCCAGGTGACTCTAAATAACTCCCCGCCCTACGATGGTTTCGATATGTTCGCAGCCAATCTGATTGTGGCCGAGATACCAAATCTGCAGTCGTTCTATATCCGTAGTCAAAAATAAGCACACGTCCTCGATCCAACAAGTTAATTGCACGTTGGATCCATACTGCAGCTTTTAACTGCAGAGGCACCCGAACTCCAGGCGCTACTTTCCCTACAAGAGCGTTTGCCATTGCACTCGCATCATTCGGGGCTTTTCTGGATACTTCGTTAGACTCATCGACATATATTTCGTTCCATCCTTCATCTCGCTTGACTAAAAGACGTGGACAGAGATTGTCGAGTAATTCGTTAGCGAGAACAACACCTGTTAAGGGGCCACTCGGCAGGTCAGACAAAGTAGTTATGGGTAACTCTTCAACATCAGCAAAACACGAGTTTGCAACCTCGGCTAACGCCTTTTTTCGTTGCTGTTCAGACCTTTCAACCATCACATAGCGAATTGCGTCTCGGCATCGCAAACTCCCAAGAAAGATGTCTCTGCAAAGTCGTCCGGGACCAGACCCGCCTTCAATTACCACAAATGGGTTCGGGCGCCCGAGACTTTCCCAAACGTTATCTAAGTAATGGGCTACGCAGTCTCCGAAAAGTGTGCTGGTTTCAGGGGACGTAGTGAAGTCATTTTTTTGCCCGCCAATCGTATAAAAACCAGCATCACCATACAACGCTTCCTCAACGAACTCATCAAATCGACGAAGTTTTTTAACCATGCGAGGTGTTTGCCGCTAAAGACCAAGTGTCGACAGAACCGCGACTTCTCCGAAGTGCCCTACGAGTCCAGGCAAAATACCAAATGCCATTGTTGCTACAAGTGCTATCACTAGGGCAGAGCCCAGAGCACTGGTAAGTTTTACTGGACGCTCATCTCCTTCATGGATTGGTTGAAACCACATTTGTCCCAGGACTCGTGCATAGTAAGCAAAAGCTATAACGGTATTCACAGCCACGACTACGCCAAGTGTTGCGGCCCAAACTCCGCCAGCATCTAGGAGCGCCCTAAATAAACCAAACTTTGCGAACCATCCGCCGGCTGGAGGGATCCCAGCCAAAGCTGCAAGGAAAATTGTCATTGCAACAGCTAAACCAGGTGCGTATTGGAATAGCCCTCCAAAACTTTCCAACTCGCCAGATCGTGTTTTTCGCGATACCGCCAGAACTACCGAAAAGGCACCTAGGTTCATGAAGGCATAGATTATGAGGTAGACGACAATCGCTTGTAAGGCTCGTTCTGACGCTTGTCCAGCCACCGCAAACGGAACCAGCATAAAGCCGCCTTGAGCTATTCCAGAGTATGCAAGCAAGCGGACAATATTAGTTTGTCTCAAAGCTATTAAGTTACCGATAGTCATCGTTAAGGCTGCTATCAACCAGAAAAATGGCTGAATAACTTCGTGATTATCGAAGGCCACAAAAACTAGCTGAATCAGTGCCACCATACCCGCTGCCTTTGAAGCAACTGCAAGGAAAGCTGTCACTGGCGTTGGCGCTCCTTCATAAGTGTCTGGGGCCCAGTTGTGGAAAGGGACTGCAGAAACTTTAAAAGCAAAACCAATCAGAACAAAGAGCACGCCAAGAATTGACATAGCAGTTGCACCATCATCTAAGGCCAGTCCTGATGCAATACTACTAAAAGAAGTAGAACCAGTTAACCCATAGATCAATGACATACCATAAAGCATTACAGCCGAAGCAAAGACACCCATTAAGTAGTACTTCAAGCCTGCTTCGTTCGAACGACGACCGCCTTTACGCCAGGCAGCCATCATGTAAGCAGGGATAGAAAGAAGCTCCAGTGCCACAAAAACGCTAATGAGATCACGAGAGCTCGCCATCATCAACATACCGAGAAGCGACGTGAGCATCAGAGTGTAATACTCGTTTTCGTAATAGTCGCCGTCACGAATGTAGTCCACAGACATGAGCACAATGACGTAACCAATGACTATGAATAGCGCTTTCATTACAAGAGCAAAATCATCAACCATGTAGGCGCCATCAAACATAGCTCGGTCTGTTCCATCTAAGGCCAAGGTCAGAATTGGGACTAATACGGCCAACAACCCAACGCCCGCTAGTGTGGGCATGACTTGTTTAGATTTTTCATCCCAAATAATATCGACCAAAGTCAGGATTGTCCCGACTGCAAGAAGCGTCAACTCGGGAGCGAGAGCGTGCCAATCAAGTGGCGGCCTGGTGAAGGCCAATAGGGCTTCCATGTTCAACGACCAGCCACAACTGCTTCAACGTTGGCGGTAATAGAGCTAACGACACCATCAGTTAAATTAAATATTAGGTTAGGCCAGACACCGAAGAGGACAATTCCGATCAAGAACGGAACCCATGCAATCCATTCATTTCTCGAAACATCTGGTATTTCGTGATCAGCGAACTCTTCAGTGGGTTCACCAAAAGCTGTTCGTTGGTACAGCCACAACAAATAGCCCGCCGCTAGTACAGTTCCTATAGCGGCAATGACCATATAGGTTCGGAAGAGCTCTTCCGAAAGCCCTGCGCCAGGATTATATGCCGACAAGATCGCTGGAAATTCGCCCCAGAAGCCGGCTAGCCCAGGAAGACCAAGCGATGCCATTGTTGCAAAGCCCAAAATCCAACCCATGCGTGGGACTGACTTCAAGAGGCCACCAAGTCGACTGATTTCTAAAGTGTGATAACGCTCTTTGATCGAACCAGCAACAAAGAACAACATGCCCGTGATCAGACCGTGTGCAACCATCCCAAACACCGCTGCGTTGAGCCCGAAATCAGTGAGAGTTGCTATACCAAGCATGACGAAACCCATATGGGCAACCGATGAGAAAGCAATAAGTCTCTTCATGTCTTTTTGCGCAAGACACCCAAGCGCTCCATAAATAATTCCGATAACGGCAAGTAAACCGATCCAAGGAGCCCATGCCACTGCAGCTTCAGGTAAGAAAGGGATTGCTATTCGAATAAACCCGTAAGTTCCCAGCTTTAGCAGGACTGCCGCCAGTATTACGGACCCAACCGTAGGAGCTTGAGTGTGCGCATCTGGCAACCAAGTATGGAATGGGAACATCGGAACCTTTATCCCGAATCCAATAAACAAACCAGCGAAAATCCAAACCTGCGTCGTTTTAACAATTCCACTACCTGCAGCATCAGTAAGGAGCCTCATGTCAAACGTTTGTAGTGGGTTTCCAGCAGCATCTTTAGATAGGAAGAACAAAGCCAAGAAACTAATAATCATTAATGCTGAACCAAATAACGTGTACAGAAAGAATTTTAACGAGGCATATCTACGTTCTTCTCCGCCCCATACCCCTATGAGGAAATACATAGGCAGCAATACGATTTCGAAGAACACAAAAAATAAGATCATGTCTTGCGATATAAACGAACCGTTCATTCCAGTGGAAAGAATCAGAAGAAGAATAAAGAACGCCTTTGTGTTACCAGGAGATGGCACATGATTCCAGCTATAGACAAGACATAGAGGCACAACCAACAGAGAAAGCAAAAGCAACGGTAGTGAAAGGCCATCTAGCCCAATTATGTACCGACTATTGATTATGTCAATCCACCCTTTATCAACGACGAACTGCAGCTCTGATGACGAACCATAGTCAAATTGAAAAAGAATATATACCCCAACTGCCAGAGCCGCCAAAGACGACCCTAATCCAATTAGTTTTACCTCTAGCTCGTAGGCCTTCGGTACTGCCATCATGATGAGTGCGCCTACAAGAGGTAGGAACACGGCCAAGGTAAGAACCCAAGCGTCAAAACCTGTCGCTTCCACTGAACTGCTCCTAAATAACGATAACGAATACGATGGCTAGAACTGCAGCTGCTCCAAATAGCAACTGCCCGTAGTTCTGAACCTTTCCGGACTGAATGGTACGTAACCCCTCGCCTGAGGCATCAGCACCGCGTGCGGCAGCATTGACTGATCCGTCAATAGCTCCCTGGTCGATCCATTTATATATCCACCGACCACTATCTCGCGCAGACTCACCAGCTGTATTAACTGCTTTATCTAGCACATTTTGATTAAACCAATTCGCACTATTCGCAATTGGCCTTTTAATCGAGGCGACGATTATGTCATTGTAAAGATAATCAAGGTAATACTTATTCTCGAGAAATGTATACCCAGCTTTTGCATATTTATTCCGCTCAGTTAGGCCGTGCGGGCCCACATTTCGCCAAAAGTATAAGTAAGTAACGATTATTCCCGATAATGCAAGCCCGAGGCCTATCAGCGCCATGCTTAAGGAAGGGTCTGGATGCGACAGCCCTAGTCCCGACAAATAAACGGAAGGCTCTGCATAAGTCTGGACTCGGTGAGCTAGTCCTTCGAGTCCGAAGGGTTTTAATACTGGTCCAGGTAAATTGAACGCCCCACCGACTAGAGCCATGCCTGCTAAAATCCACAGCGGCACGGTCATAACTTTCGGCGACTCATGAGGGTGTCCATGTCCGCGGTATTCACCATGGAAGGTGTACCAAACAACACGGGTCATGTAAGCCGCAGTCATAAATGCCACAGCACAACCAAAAATGAGCATCAATGGGTAGCCATTTTGCTGGCCAACTTTGGCGCCTAAAAGGATCTCGTCCTTAGACCAAAATCCAGCAAACGGGAAAATTCCCGATAGTGCCAAAGTCCCTATTACAAACGTCCAATAGGTATGTGGCATAAATTTCTTTAAACCACCCATCTTTCGCATATCAAATGTGTGGTGAGCGGCATGACTTACAGATCCCGCACCCAAGAAAAGGCAAGCCTTAAAGAAAGCATGAGTGAACAAGTGGAAAATAGCTGCAGTCCAGGCCCCAACGCCAAGAGCCATCACCATATAGCCCAGTTGTGAAACGGTCGAATAGGCCAGGACTTTTTTAATATCCCACTGAGCGAATGCCAAGCCTGCACCCATCAGAGCAGTAAACCCACCAATAAATGCCATCAAATTAATCGATGAGGTACCAATAGAAAAACCATCATAGAAAACTGGATACAGTCGGGCAATCATATACACACCAGCTACAACCATTGTTGCTGCATGGATGAGTGCTGATACAGGCGTTGGCCCAGCCATTGCGTCTGGCAGCCAGGTGTGAAGTGGGAACTGACCGGATTTTGAAGCGACAGCAGCCATTAAGCAACAAGCTGCTACCAGCAAGGCAAGGTGCTGAGTCCCTGGCGAAGCGGAAATAGCAGTATTTATAGCATCTATAGAGAAGGTCCCGAAAGTGCCCCAAAGCACAATCATTCCTACGAGAAGACCAATGTCGCCGACTCGATTAGTTAAAAAAGCTTTTAATGCTGCATCGGTATTTGGCTTCTCTTCCCACCAGTGACCTATAAGGCCGAAAGAACATACGCCCACTAGCTCCCAACCGACTACAAGCTGCACAATGTTTTGAGCCATAACAAAAAACAGCATCGCCGCTGTAAACAAACTCAAAAAAGCGTAGTAGTGAACGTATCTTCGATCACCTTTTACATATTCAGTAGAATAAATATGAACTAGCAAGGAAATCGACGCCACAACCACCAGTAGCAACACGGTAAGACCGTCGACATGGGTCCCAACTGCAAAATCTACGCCGCCATTGGACCACCACTTAGAGTAAGAAGTAACCACTGGACTAATGAGAGCAGAACCGTGGCCTCCCCCGTGCCCAGATTCGCTATGCATTGCTGCTTCACCATGATCATCACCATGATCATCACCATGATCATCACCATGATCATCACCATGATCATCACCATGATCATCACCATGATCATCACCATG
>PCCJ01000031.1 GCA_002731665.1 Actinomycetota bacterium
CTGAAATAGCTGATCGTAAGGCACAAGCGGACAGTGATATTGAAGCGGCGAAGGCTAGAGCATTAACGGATGTTCGCGCTCAAGTTACAAGTCTCGCTGTGGGCGCAGCAGAAAAAGTTGTCCAGTCAAGCCTTGACGAAAGCGCTTACACAAGACTGGTTGATGAATACATTGAATCAGTGGGCAAATAAAGAGCCCAGTAAGTAGTACAGCCCTTGCAATTGTTGAGGGAAATATAAGCCGCCACACATGGGTCTGCCCGTGATTGGCAGCATTCGGAGAGAACGAGGAAAGTCATGAGCGAGAAAGTTGAGGAGTACGCAGCTGGCCTAGCCAAATTGGCTGGAGCAGAAGGCGAACTCAATCGTGTGGCTGACGAGTTGTACCAGCTTGGGCGAACAGTTGAGTCGTCTGATGATCTGCGTGAAGCTCTAAGCGATCGCTCTATTCCTGCATCACGTCGGATTGGTATTCTTGAAGATCTACTTGGGTCCTCAGCTTCGCCAATAACGGTTAATCTGACGAGCATGTTGATTGGTGCTAACAGGGGCGGCGATTTGGCCTCTATAGCGAATGAGCTAGTGCGCCAAGCAGCTGAAGCTCGCGGACAGGCCGTAGCGGAAGTCCGCACGGTAATTCCGTTAGATGATGCTCAGCGGGAACGACTTTGTTCAGCGCTCTCCGGCGCAACTGGAAAAAATATCGATGTCGTCGTATTGGTGGACCCCGACATAATGGGTGGTATTGTCGCCCAGGTTGGAGACACAGTATTTGATGGCTCGGTGCGTACCCGTCTCGAGAAAATGAAGGAGCGCTTGTCGTGACTGATCTGAGCTTCGATGCTGGCGATATTACCGCAGCGATTCAGAAAAATATGGAGGGATTTGATCCCGCCATTGAATCTGGCAATGTTGGCAAAATACTGGAAATTGGTGATGGTATCGCCCGTGTTTCAGGATTGCCGAATGCGTCAGTTAACGAAATTTTAGAATTTGAAAGTGGGGACGTAGGTCTCGCTTTGAACCTTGATGCAGATTCAATTGGCGCTGTTGTCCTAGGCGATGTCGAAAAAATTGAAGAGGGTCAAAATGTGAAAGCGACGGGACGGATTCTTTCTGTTCCTGTTGGTGACGCAGTTCTGGGCCGCGTTGTAAATGCGCTTGGTGAACCAATTGACGGCAGTGGCCCAATAGTCGGCGCAGAGATGCGACGTATGGAAATTCAGGCTCCTGGTATTATGGGACGTAAGCCAGTACATGAGCCATTGCAAACTGGAATCAAAGCAATCGACTCGATGATACCGGTAGGTCGCGGTCAACGAGAGTTGATTATTGGTGACAGGAAAACGGGTAAAACATCAGTAGCGATTGACACAATTCTTAACCAAGCTGGACTTGGAGTAAAGTGTATATACGTTGCGATAGGCCAGAAGAGTTCGACTGTAGCGCAGGTAGTTTCGACTCTTACTGAAGCAGGGGCGATGGACTATACAGTTGTTGTCTGTGCCCCGGCGGCTGATGCAGCTCCGTTCAAATATTTAGCACCGTACTCCGGTTGTGCTATGGGGCAACATTGGATGGAAAATGGTGAGCATGCGCTCATTGTTTATGATGATTTGTCCAAACAAGCTGAGGCTTATAGGCAGCTATCGTTGCTTCTTCGTCGCCCTCCAGGAAGAGAAGCATATCCCGGAGATGTGTTTTACCTTCATAGTCGCCTTCTCGAGCGCGCGGCGAAGCTGTCTGATGAGAATGGGGCCGGTTCTCTTACTGCACTTCCAGTAATTGAAACGAAAGCAGGCGATGTATCTGCATATATTCCGACTAACGTTATTTCGATTACAGACGGACAAATATATTTACAAGACGATTTGTTTAAGTCAGGTGTACGGCCAGCCGTTGACGTAGGGGTATCTGTCTCTCGCGTCGGGAGTGCTGCACAGACAAAGGCGATGAAGAGTGTTGCTGGAACGCTTAAAATTGACTTGGCCCAATTTCGCGATCTAGAAGCGTTCGCTACATTTGGCTCTGAACTTGATGCGGTATCTGCTGCTCAGTTAGGGCGTGGCTACCGATTGGTCGAGTTGCTAAAGCAAGGTCTTAACAGCCCGATGGCTGTGGAAGAACAAGTAATTGCGCTTTATGCGGGCATTAACGGCTACCTGGATGATCTTCCGGTAGAAGATGTGCAACGGTTTGAGGCTGAACTAATTGATACGATGAAGAACCGGCATTCTGGATTAGTCGAAGAGATTCGATCATCGGGTGCCATGCCTGAAGATCAAGTAAAGGCAGCGGTTGTGGCTTTCAAAGCTTCGTTCGAGACCAGCCAGCTAACGGCTGATAGCGGCGTAGAGGCCTGATTCGTAATGGCAGGCGGTCAAGAACGTATCCTTCGGCGACGAATAACCTCTATTGAAGCAACTAAGAAAATCACGCGCGCGATGGAGCTCATTGCTGCATCAAGAATTGTCAAAGCTCAGGCAAGAGTTAGTGCTGCGAAACCGTATTCAGAAAAAGTCACCGCAGTGATCGCGAACCTTGCCGGAGGTGGTGCAGGTGTAGATCACCCGTTGCTGAAAGAGGCCGAAGTAGTTTCGAATATAGCCTATGTAGTTGTTGCTGCAGATCGAGGTCTTTGCGGCGGTTACAACGGCAATGTCCTTCGGATGGTTGAACGGGCGATTGCTGAAGATAAGCAGCGTGGTGTTGGCTACAAACTAATCCTTACAGGTAAAAAAGCTACTAGTTATTTCTCATTTCGTGAGTTCGATATTCACGCTTCTTTCGCCGGTTTTTCGGATAAACCTAATTATTCGGATGCTAAAGAAGTTGCACAACTCGTTTCGGCTCTGTTTGATAGCGGCGAAGTGCAGGAAGTCCGACTGGCCTATACGAAATTTATCTCTATGGGTTCTCAACAAGCTGAGCTTGTTCAGTTCATGCCATTACAAGCAAATGACTTGGGATCTGACGTTGCTAGCGAAAGTGCTGGCGGATATGAGTTCGAGCCAGAACCTGCCGAGATACTTGGTAGCTTGTTGCCGCGATACGCCGAGGCTCGGTTATATGCTGCGTTGCTAGAGGGCTCTGCGTCCGAGCACGCTGCTCGACAGCGTGCCATGAAAGCGGCCACAGATAATGCTGAAGATCTAAAAACGAATTTGACGCGGATAATGAACCGTGCGCGTCAAGATTCGATTACTACAGAGATCATGGAAATCGTTAGTGGAGCTGAAGCCATGGGCGACAGTTCCACTAAGATTATCGATGATTTAATTTCCGAAACCCTCGAGTCTCCATTCGAGGGTATATCCACCATCGCTAACGGCGCCTGAGCCATCAGGAGACTCATTAAATGACAATGACCGAGGATAACACCGAACTTAAAGACGGCAGGGTACTTGCTATCACTGGACCGGTTGTCGACGTTGAGTTCCCCAAAGGGGCTCTTCCGGAAATAAACACATACGTAGAAATGGAAGTTGATCTAGACGGTGAGTCTGTGATCATTGGCGGTGAGGTAGCTCAACAGCTTGGTGATGGCAAAGTTCGCGTTGTCTGTATGAAAGCAACTGATGGGTTGCGACGCGGAACTGTTGTACGCAACACTGGGCGTGGAATTACGGTGCCTGTTGGAGATAACGTCCTCGGCCACATTTTCAACGTTATCGGTGAACCTTTAGATACAGAGGACATCGGCGAGGTTCCGGAGCGATGGGAAATACACCGTCCCGCTCCATCTTTTGAAACATTAGAGCCCAAAGCTAAGATGTTTGAATCCGGCATCAAAGTTATCGATCTGTTAGAGCCGTACCTTGAGGGTGGAAAGATCGGACTGTTCGGTGGCGCCGGTGTTGGTAAGACGGTGCTTATCACCGAGATGATTAACCGCGTGGCATCGCAACACGGCGGCGTTTCAGTATTCGCTGGAGTTGGTGAACGAACTCGCGAAGGCACCGATCTCTATCTGGAAATGGAAGAGTCCGGAGTTTTAGAAAAAACTGCTCTCGTATTCGGCCAAATGGATGAGCCCCCAGGAGTTCGGTTGCGCGTCGCTTTGTCAGCCTTAACAATGGCTGAGTATTTCCGTGATGTTCAGGGACAAGAGGTACTGCTCTTTGTCGACAATATTTTCCGGTTCGTGCAAGCTGGTTCTGAAGTGTCGACACTTCTAGGACGTATGCCATCTGCTGTGGGCTATCAGCCTACTTTGGCTGACGAAATGGGCGAATTGCAGGAGCGGATTACCTCGACTGCTGGCCACTCGATTACCTCGCTGCAAGCGGTATATGTACCCGCCGACGACTACACGGATCCCGCCCCATTTACAACCTTTACGCATTTAGATGCAACAACTGAGCTAAGTCGCCAAATCGCATCATTGGGTATTTATCCAGCTGTTGACCCGTTAGCTTCAACATCTTCTATTCTTACTCCTGAAGTTGTTGGTGCTCGCCATTATGCTGTCGCACGTAATGTGCAAGAAATTCTTCAACGTTATAAGGAGTTGCAAGACATTATTGCCATCCTCGGACTTGACGAGCTCTCAGAAGAAGACAGAATTACTGTTAATCGTGCGCGTCGAATTCAGCGTTTTTTGAGTCAGCCTTTCTTCGTTGCGGAGGTGTTCACAGGTTTACCTGGAATATTTGTTCCGATTGAAGAAACAATTGAGTCATTTGAAATGTTATGTAATGGTGATCTAGACCATCTACCAGAACAAGCTTTCCTGAATGTCGGAAATGCTGATTCTGCTATGGCAAAGGCTCGTGAGTTGGAAAAGTCTTGATGGTTGATATCGGAGAGGTAAACCATGCGAGTTGAGCTAGTTTCACCTGAATCAGTTCTGTTTTCTGGAGAATGTTCTCAAGTAGTTACTAGGACAGTAGACGGTGACGTAGCGTTCCTTGACAACCACGCGCCGTTTATTGGATCGCTTGGAATAGGGGAGACCCAATTATGGGCTGATGATGGTGTAATTGCTCTCGCCATAAATGGAGGCTTTGTTGAAGTCAGCGGGAACGCTGTGACTATCTTGAGTGATGATGCTTTAGCGCGTGCTGATATAGATATGGAAGCTGCGCAGGCTGATCTTGATGAAGCAGATGCTGCTCTATCGGTTAATAGTGATGACGACAATGCAGCATTAGCTAAGAAATGGGCAGTTACTAGGCTTCAAGTTGGCTCAGCGAAATAGAGATAACTGGTTATAAATTTAAGTTAAACAGTGGCAGTTACTTTTCTAAACGAAACTTAATTTTTCTGAATTATCTACTTTTCTGTAGTAGCAGCCACTCCGAGTGGCGCCGGATTCTGCTTTCGTGTGACAGGCGCCTGCGCCATCGCGGCGAACCATATACAAAAGGGAATTCTGCTCGCAATTTACGCGGATTTCTACAAGGCTTAGAGTGTCTCCGGAAGTAGCTCCTTTGTGCCAAATCTCATGCCTGGAAGTTGAATATAATACAGCACTTTGACGTTCAAGAGATAATTCGAAAGCTTCTTGATTCGCGTAGCCTATGAATAAGACCTCTTTTGTATCAACCTCTTGAAGAACCACAGGAATGACTCTGTGGTCCGCATCTCCGATTGACTTGAGTTTATTAAAATCAAGTTGCTGAGTCTGACCTTCTTCGAGAATTTCGTCACCTGACATAGGTGTTGAGCATATGTCCCGACGGACCTAAATCAATATTGAATCTTGAATTGATTTACGTGAAATCTACAGATGCAAAAGTGCTCAGCTTCTCAATGTTGTGTATGGCTCGAATCTCACGAACCGTTCCACTTTTTGATCGCATAACCAGAGATTCTGATACTGCTCCCTTAGAAGTGAAACTAATGCCTTTCAGTAGCTCACCGTCTGTAATTCCAGTGGCAGCAAAAAATACATCGTCTGAACGAATCAAGTCTTCAGTATGCAGGACTTGATCAAGCACATAGCCGGCATCGATAGCGGCTTTTCGCTCGCTAGTGTTTCGTGGCCAGAGTTTTCCTTGCATCTCTCCACCAAGACATTTGAGAGCGGCTGCAGAAATTACACCCTCGGGTGTGCCGCCGATACCAAAAAGTACATCTGCTCCATCATTGGCAGCGGTTGCTATAGCTCCTGCTACATCTCCGTCGGGAATGAGCCTTATCCGAGCTCCTGATTGTCGGACCTCGTCGATTAGATCTGCGTGACGGTCCCTGTCGAGAATTACTGCGGTGAGGTCGCGAATTCCGCGACCAGTAGCTTCAGCTATCGCATTTAGATTGGCTGTAGGAGATTTGTTGATGTCAATAACTCCTTTCGCCTCGGGGCCCACGGCTATTTTTTCCATATAAACGCATGGACCGGGATCGAACATAGTTCCGCGCGGAGCTACCGCTATGACTGAGATAGCGTTTCCTCTTCCCAGTGAAGTTAAGGTTGTTCCATCAATTGGGTCGACAGCAATGTCTGTCTCTGGGCCGGATCCATCGCCAATCATTTCGCCGTTGTAGAGCATTGGAGCTTCGTCTTTTTCGCCTTCGCCTATAACAACGATGCCGTTCATTGGAACTGAGCCCAAGATGATTCGCATCGCATCCACTGCTGCTCCATCAGCACCTTCTTTGTCACCTCGACCCATCCACCTAGCTGCAGCGAGGGCGGCAGCTTCGGTGGTGCGTACTAGCTCTAACGCTAGATTTCGGTCTGGTAGTCCTAAATTAGAATTGGCCATGAAAGCTGACCTTATCCGGTTTAGGGGGCTGAGTACGAGTTGAAGGGCAAGGTTCCGGCTAGCTTCTGTATTGTGATTCTCGCTGAGTTCGATGTGTGGCATTCTCGCCCGGCAGTTCCGACGCGCAGAGTTGCAGTTGGAGAAGGCAATTTGCCGATGGATTCTGCTCCTGGTCTAGGAGGATTACTCCTAGCTGGAATCGTTGCCGTAAATGCGGAAGCGTTATCTGAGGAGCTTCGACCAGGCTTACATGATCTATTTCAACGGCTTGAGAGTGGTGTGAGCGTTCCGCAGCCGCGCTTAAGGCACCGGTTACAAGAAGATCGGATTGGGCTTACTAGGTCTACGCACCGACTTATCGGCGGAGATTCTAATCGCTTAGAGTTTGACCTCGCTCCTCTTAGCTCCCCGGAGCCTCAGATACTCGCTGCGTTGTATCGGTCAGGCGAAGAACCTATGCCTCAGCGGCGTACATTGTTCACATTACTAAGGTCTGCAACGCGATGGAGAGGCGGGAATAGTCCAGATCTAGTTGATTTTTTAACTGGGCAGGAGTCGATGCATTCTGTAGAGCAATGGGCGAAAGGGGATCCATTTAATTGGGCCTTAGAGCTTCTCGGTTTTGAAAAAAATCTTAGTAACCCAGACGGCCGACTTGTTCGCCGGAATTTTCGTCGTCTTCTTAGGGGCGTTCACCCGGATCATGGTGGCAGCGCAATGGGTGCTGGCGCTCGTATTCAGGAACTAAAAACAGCTAGGAATATTTTGTTGGGAAGGGGCGAGGTAAGACGATGAACGCTCAGCGGTTTGATGTCGTAATTGTCGGAGGCGGAATTCTGGGGCTCACGACGGGTTATAAATATCTTCTTTCACATCCGGGTAAGTCCTTAGCTTTACTCGAGAGAGAACCTGGTCCCGCTCATCACCAAACTGGTCGCAACTCGGGGGTATTACATTCGGGCATTTACTACGCACCTGGTTCTTTGAAGGCAGATATGGCGGTGGGTGGCCGCAGCGACATGGTCGAATTTTGCCGAGTGAATGGAATTAAATATGACCTATGCGGGAAGGTGATAGTCGCTACTCAGAAGATCGAGCTGGAAAGACTCCGAACATTGGCGGACCGTGCTGAACGAAACAATGTAAGAGCAGACTTGATTGGGAGAGAAGCTTTGCAGGAAATTGAGCCGTACTGCGATGGTATTGAAGCGATTTACGTGCCGGACACAGGCATAGTTTCCTACAGCAAAGTATGTGAAGTTCTGGCGAAACATATCTTGGACGCTGGTGGAGAAATTTTCTATGGAACTTCTGTAGAGGCTTTCAATGAATTAGCCAATGAGGTCCGAGTTGCTAGCTCTACGAGAGAATTTACTGCAAATTTAGTTATAAATTGCGCAGGTCTCAGGTCCGACAAAGTAGCTAAGTTGGCGAATGCAGATGATGGAAATAAAATTGTTCCATTCCGAGGTGAATACTACGAGCTGATTAAGGATCGTCAACATCTAGTGAATGGTTTGATCTATCCGGTTCCTGATCCGAGTTTTCCATTTCTGGGTGTGCATCTCACCAAAATGATAGATGGTTCTGTCCATGCAGGCCCTAACGCTGTGCTGGCGTTAGCTCGTGAAGGTTATAGATGGAGAGATATAAATAGGAATCAGGTGACAGAACATATAAGTAATAGAGGCCTGTGGGGATTGGCGCGAAAATACTGGAAGACCGGAGCAGGTGAGGTGTGGAGGTCGGTTAGTAAAAAAGCTTTTGTTGCAGCTTTACAGCGTCTAGTTCCCGATATCAAGACATCTGACTTGGATAAGTCTCCAGCAGGAGTCCGAGCTCAAGCCATGGATAGCAGAGGCGCCTTAGTAGATGATTTTTTAATAACAGAAACTAGAACGAGCATTCATGTCTTAAATGCGCCAAGCCCGGCGGCAACCGCAAGCCTTCGCATCGCAGATGAAATAGTTAGAAAGTTGGATGAGCGTTAGAATTTGTTAATCAAAGAGTTTGAGCTCGGCCACGATTTTGGATCGCTTCTCTGCGCTCAGCAACTTTCTCGGCAGTAAAACCGCTCTGCTTAAGCCAATCCTGGCCCATTTTTTTCTCAATTCCCCAAGCGGCCTCAACATTGGTTGACGATGTTAGGTCATAAGTCTTCAGAAGATGCCTGACCCCAAGCCGGTCGTTACTGCGAATGTCTTGGGCTAAAGATCTAACAGTTACCATTAAATCTTGGTGCTTGACGACCTGGTTGACCAGGCCCCAATCGCAAGCTCTTGAAGCATCAAGATAGTTTCCAGTGAGGCTAAGTTCGCGAGAGCGCCTAATTCCAATCGCTTGAGGTAGGAGAACGCTAAGGCCCCACCCTGGCATCACGCCTACCCGGGCATGTGTATCAGCAAAACTGGCACGCTCTGAAGCGATAATGAAATCACAGGCGAGCGCTAACTCAAATCCGCCAGTCACAGCGACACCATTGACCGCTGCTATCAGTGGTTTAGTTCTCTCTGGGAAAGGCCCATTAGAAGCGTTACTTCCATCTGTTCGAATGTTTCCGTTGCTGTCACCAAGTTCTCTAAGATCTAACCCTGCGCAGAAAGCTGGGTCAGTGCCGGTGAGTACTAAAATATCTGTATCTGCGTCTGATTCTAATAAGTTGAATGCAGTAGGTAACGCAGCCAAGAGTTCCGAACTCAAAGCATTGCGTGCTTCTGGCCGATTCAAGGTTATTGTGCCTATTCCGTCATCGACCTCGACGATTATGGTGCCGTTGCCTAACTCAAAGTGGTTTGTCATATTGTCCCCTTGCCTTACAGAGAATCTACTCTCTGGGTAGAGTTAATTATGGCGAAACCTAAGGCTCTAATACTGTTGCCAGGAGCCGGAGGTTCATCCGGACACAAGACCTTTCTCGAAATTGAGAAAAATTTGAGTCCTTTTCCAATCATTCGCCAAGAATTTGGATACCGAAAACTTGGCAAAAAATGGCCACCAAAAGTACCGTCGTTAATCGGTGAAGTTAATGAGATTATGAACAGTAGCCGCAAAGAACTTAAAATTAAGTCACCGAAGTCTGTGCTCCTTGGGGGAAGAAGTTTTGGCGGGCGAGTATGTTCAGTGGCTGTGTCCGAAGGAACTATTGCTGGTGGCCTCGTGTTGCTTAGCTATCCGCTGCACCCGCCAGGTAAACCCGAAAACTTAAGGACCGAGCATTTTCCGGAAATAAATGTTCCGTGCCTGTTCATCTCATCTGACAATGATCCCTTTGGGAGTCCCGAAGAGTTCGCTAGTAATTTTAAATTAATTGATGCTCCGGTTACGTCTTTGTTTCTGGCTGGCGGAGGACATAATCCAGCTTCTAAAAGCCATTTGAAAGAAATAAGCGATGCGATAAGCCAATGGACTATAACGCTTACTTAAAACTAACATCAGGCTGATGGCGATAGGTCTTCGGGGTTTAGTTCTTCAAGTTCTATGCGAGAACTTTCCTTGAAAAACATCCAGATAAGCAGAGTAGCGATTAGTGGCCCTAACCATAAGAGTGCGATAACTGATCCGAAGTCTCCCCATTTAAGTCTCAACCAGCCGGTTAAAAGAATTCCGCAAGAACCGCCGATAACGCCGATAGCTCCGGTGATTGTGGCAGCTCTCGCGCGTACTGCGGTAGGGAAAAATTCTGCTTTGTAAACACCCATTGCAGGTAGTAAGCCGCTGGCGAAAAGGATTGCGACTAGCGCCGTAGGCCACAAAAATAAGTCGCTTAGATTGAAAAATAGAACAGTGCAACCAAGCCCTAGGACTGAAGCGACTGTGATCACGGCTCGCCGCCCGCGCGTGTCGGCGAGGCGCCCCGCAATGTATAGACCGATACCCCCGGGAGTGGCTGTGGCGAGGACAAAGATAGTTATCTTTACAGCACTAAAGTTGTGTTGGTCTCGCAGGTATTCATTGCGGAACCAATCAATAGGAGATAAAAAAATCCCAATTAAAAAATATGTTAACCCGAGGAGCATTATTCGTCTTGTGTACGGGCGTAGCGACAGGTGATTCCTGTTCGTCAGGAATCTATGGCTTTCAGGGAGTTGTCTAATGGCTCTTATCATTAGCGGAGTCATTAGAAGCGGGACAAGATAGATAAGTCGCCATCCCCAGATCGCTATGCCAGCTAGAGGCTGTACCCAAACGACCATCCCTGCCCCTATGGCGGCTGACATTCCAAGGACTGACAATCCCCAGCTTCTGCAACCGGAAGGTAATTCTTCCATCGCTAGAACAATAATCGCAACGCCTAGGGAAGCATTTGCAGTCCTCATTACGATTAGACATATCGAAAACGTTAATAGATTCGGAGACAAAGCTGCTGCGACAGAGCTTAGAAGGCCGAGCACGATACATATAGTTAATACGTGTTTTCTTCCTTTACGATCTGCGATGACGGAAACAGCGATAGCTAGTAACGTTCCAATTCGTATAAATGCGCCTAGAACACCTTGACTCATTTGGTCTACTGCAAATTCGTCGGCCGCGTAGGTGTGTGTTTCCGCTGGAGCATTCGACAAAAACCCAGTGAACATAACGATGATAGCTAGGGTTGCCATTGTGGTCGTAATAGCAACATCGAAACGTTCGGGAGATGCCCAAAATGGTTGCTTGTTTGTGATGGGACGGTTGCGTAGATACCGACGAACTGGCAATGAAAATAAAAATCCGAAATATGGAATCCCCAATTTGTAATTGAAAATTTCGGTGACGATGAACCGGTTCTCAGGAAGAACTGAGACGTCTACCTTTCGAGAATAACTATCGAAAGGTCCATGTAGAAGGCTGTAGTAACCCCCAGCAAGTTTTTGCTCAGCAACAATATCGCAACGCGGAACTGTTAGGAGAGCCACTTCCGCAGCGTTGCAGTTATGACTAATCGAAAATTGAGTCATAGAGATGACGTGCTCTTGGTCATCTTCTTGAACATACTGGAGTAGTGAACAAATTTGTGGTGTATCAGAGTGACACATTATCTGGTGAAGTGACTATTGGGGGCGCTAAGAACAGTGCTCTTAAATTGATGGCAGCTGCTTTGCTAGCCGAGGGTGTAACTATTTTGCACAATGTTCCGGATATTACAGACGTGACGATCATGAGCGAGTTGCTGATGGCCATGGGGGTAGGGGTGGCTCGCTTCGGTAATCGGGTGGAGATTGATGTCCCAGCCCAAATAAAGCCAGAGGCTCCTTATGAGCTCGTTTCTCGAATGAGGGCATCGATTGCAGTCCTGGGCCCTTTAATAGCAAGATTCGGAGTAGCAACAGTAGCGATACCCGGAGGTGATGATTTTGGGTCTCGACCGATTGATATGCACCTAACCGGTTTAGAGCGCCTTGGAGCAAAATTTTCATACGAACACGGAAATATTTATGGTAAGGCAGGCAAGCTTTGTGGTGCTGAAGTTTTACTAGAATTCCCGTCTGTCGGAGCAACTGAAAATTTAATGATGGCGGCATCTCTATCTTCCGGAAATACAGTAATTGATAACGCTGCACGAGAGCCAGAAATTTCTGACCTATCTGATTTTCTTAACCTGATGGGAGCAAAAGTCACGGGTGCTGGAACTTCTCGTATCACCATAGAAGGCGTCGAACAAATGGTGCCTGTTGAGTTCACAGTGATACCAGATCGCGTTGAGGCAGCAACTTTTATGTCAGCAATTGCGGTATGCGGAGGTAGAGCCCTTTTACGTAACGCGCGACCAGAACATATGCGGATGCTTATTAGAAAAATGGAGGAAATGGGGATGAACATCACGCTAGATCCGGCAGGCATAGTCGTAGAACGGAATACCACAACTAGAGGTGTTCACGTATCGACGTTGCCCTATCCGGGGTTAGCAACCGACTACAAACCATTTTTAGTAGTTGCGCTTGCGGTTTCCGACGGATTGAGCATGGTCACCGAAAACATTTTTGCAGGAAGGTTTCGATATATCGATGAGTTAGTTCGGATGGGTGCTGATATCAGAGCAGAAGGAAGGCATGCTGTAGTGACTGGTGTGTCACGTTTCTCAGGAGCGAAGGTGAGAGCCCATGATATTCGAGCAGGAGCTGCGTTAGTAGTCGCAGGCATGGGAGCTGACGGAGTAACCGAAGTTTACGAAGCTGAACACATCGATCGGGGATATGAAAACCTCGCAGGTAAGCTGTCGTCAATGGGTGCAAAAGTAGAACGCGCCTAGATCGTTTTGCCTACTTCCGATTACTTGGTATCTATTGCATCATGAGCACGCTTTCCAAAGAACCACTAGCAATTTTAGCTGCGGCACGCGATGGGCATAGATTAGCGATGGCGCGTTTGATGTCTTTGGTGGAACAGGGCGGTGCCGATGCGCGGCTAATCGGTTCTTTGACGTTCAAAGGAGCTGGGCAAGCCCATACGGTTGGCGTTACAGGAGCTCCTGGATCCGGTAAGTCAACTCTTAGCTCAGCACTAACATCTGTTGTGCGCTCGACTGGGGAACGAATGGCTGTGCTCGCGGTAGATCCATCCTCCCCGTTTACAGGAGGAGCCATCTTAGGTGACCGAGTGCGAATGCAGGATCATGTACTGGATGATGGGGTATACATTCGATCAATGGCGACGAGAGGCCATTTGGGCGGCCTGAGTCTAGCAACACCTCAAGCTGTCAGGGTTCTGGACGCATTGGGATGGCCATGGGTATTTGTGGAAACTGTAGGAGTGGGTCAGGTCGAGGTAGAGATTGCTGGTGCAGCTGACACCACTATTGTGGTTGTCAATCCTGGGTGGGGAGATTCTATTCAAGCAAATAAAGCTGGTTTAATGGAGATCGCAGATATTTTTGTTATCAATAAGTCTGAACGGCCTGGAGCTGATGACACACGTCGAGATATTCAGCAGATGCTAGAGCTGTCTTCGATAGGAAGCTGGGAACCTCCGATCGTTATGACCGTTGGTACAACGGGAGAAGGAACAGCAGATCTCTGGGAACAGATAGGAAATCACCGGCGACATTTGACGAAGAGCGGTGAATTAGTTGCCCGACGGGCGCAGAGAGCTAGAACTGAGTTTAATGAAATTCTCCTCCGCAGCATCGAAGCTAGAGTTGTTTCTCTCTCTGGAGGTGCTTTAAGTGAATCCCTGCATGAGCAATTAGAGGCGAGAGAGATTGATCCGTATGAAGCAGTAGAGCAACTAATGAACTCTCTGCAGGAGTCTAAAATTAGCTAGGTCTAGTCGAGTTCGCCTCGAGCGAGGGCAAACACTCGTTCACGTTCAGTTGCACTCAGATTGGTATTTAGTAATCGAAGTTCCGCAGCTTCTCGTAGATATTTTTCTATCTGTTCCTTTCCAAATGCCTTTGCAAAAAACTGTGCAAAAGTTTTACGAAAAATGTTAATGACAAGACGAGCAAATAATTTAGAATCTGTTTCACCTGTGCGAAGCATGACGTATGTTAATGCTGCATCGAATGAAGCCGACCCTCGAGCCACTGTGTTCCAGTTAACGACTACTGGCCCGTTAGTTGTTATGAGAACATTCCCTGGGTGAAGGTCTAGATGCAAGATCGAACTCCCGGGGCAGACCTGAGGCCAGCTTGGTGGAGCTTCAATATCGCCTAACTTTCGGTGTAGCTGGGCCAAAGTTTTGGCATGTTGATGGATACGCCATGGCCTAGATGTTAAGTCTTTGAGCATTGTTGAACCCTCGAGCGTTTCCAAAATAATTGAGCCGTCGGGTAGTTCACCAACAATGTTGGGTGCTGGATAATTTGATGCTTTTGCGATCTTTATCGCGTCTTTTTCTCTTATGGCGCCTCCTCCTGGTGGCCTACTTACGATCGAACGTGTTTCGGAAGTGAGTCTGGTCTTTCTTTTCTGGTCTAGGCCTTCAGCAGTTTGAGATTCAACGGGAAGTTGCCTATTTAAAATTTGAGCTCGGAGTGCCCTGAGATTTTTTTTCCAAATGGCTTTGAGAATTGGAGCTGCGAGTGATTCGCCTAGTTTCCCCCCGTATTTCCAAGATAATTCTAAGTCTTCCTCCCAAGTAAATAGAGTCCCAGTTTCGATGATCTCAAGTGAGAACTTGCCTCGGCCACTAACTAAGCCATTGTGTTTGACGCCCATGAGATAAGGAGGCTGCCAGTCCGTTATTTCCATTTCATCGGTAAGTCGAAATGGCCCGACAGCGGTCAAGCATTCAAAAGTAGTTCCTACCCCTTTGCATTTATCGGATGTAATGGTAATAGACAAAGCATCTTGCATCCATTGGGTATGTGATTGGATGTCGGCGATGTATTTCCAACTATTTTCTACCGATGTAGGTAACTCGATTGATACTTTTATGTCCATTGAGTCTCTCGCTCCTCGCAGCCGAGCTTAGGTGCAAGATTGATGAAGGAGATAAACCCTTCAGTTTGTTTTGCTTATTCATATGGGTTTTGTTCCCAAAAATTAGATCTCGCAATGGTGCAAGTCGAATTCCTATTTAGCGGATTTAATAGAAATTAAATTGTAAGTGCCGCAATGAATCAACCTAACCTAGAACCATGTTGGATAGTGCGGAGATGAGAACCACTTACTTAGATTGTGCTGCCTCAACACCGATTCGACCCAGTGTTCTTGAGTCAATGATGCCGTATCTGAGCGATCACTATGGAAATCCGTCGGGTGCGCACCGAATGGCTCGTAAAGCCAGAGCTGCGATCGATGATTCGCGTGAACAGATAGCAGAAGCTATCGGGTTCTCGCCCCACGGAATTGTATTCACGAGTGGCGGGACGGAGTCGGATAATTTAGGGATTAGAGGGTTCAGTGACTATCCGGGGGTCGTAATGTGTCCTGAGACGGAGCATCATGCTGTTCTTCACCCAGTAGAAGTTCTAGGTGGGAAAAAAGTAAGAGTGACAGATGAAGGACAAGTTGACCTCGATCACCTGTCAGAGTTATTGAAATCTACAACCTCGTTAGTGTCGGTAATGATGGTTAATAACGAGTCTGGAGCTATCTGTGACTTGGATAAGGTTGCGGAAGTGATAGAAAATGTATCACCCGGCACCTTGCTGCATACTGACGCAGTCCAGGCAGTCAACTGGGTGGATATTAAGAAGGCGGCAGCAAAAGCCGATCTAGTATCTCTTAGTGGCCATAAATTCGGCGCTCCTAAAGGTGTTGGTGTGCTGGCGTTAAGAGAAGGAGTGGCGCTTCAGGCTCAGATGCTCGGAGGTGGGCAAGAGGCAGAGCGTAGAAGCGGGACTCACAACACTGCTGGAATAGTTGCCTTCGGTGCTGCGCTTGTGGAACTAACATTGAGTCGCGATTCGGAGATATTGAGATTGACTAAAGAAAGAGATCGGCTAGTCGATGGGTTGTTAGCTACTATTGAAAGATGCGCTGAGACGGTGCCTAGGTCATCGCGATCAGCAGGAATAACCCAATTAGTATTTGAAGGAATCGAGAGTGAAGCGTTGTTAGTTTTGTTGGAGCGTGACAATGTAATGGCGTCTGCTGCTGCATCTTGCGCTTCAGGTGCCATGGAGCCTTCGCACGTATTAGCCGCTATGGGCATGGATAGAACGGCTGCGGCGGGATCGCTCCGTTTGTCTATGGGATGGTGCACTGAGTCAGCGGAGATTGATGTGGCGTTAGAGGTAATCCCGAAGGCTGTAGAACAACTGAGAGCCTCACTATGAGCAAAATCTTAGTGGCGATGTCTGGCGGAGTGGATAGTTCTGTAACAGCAGCGCTTTTGAAAAGTGAAGGTCATGAAATAACTGGTGTTACTTTAAAACTTTGGGGTGGTGAGCAAGATAAGGGCTGCTGCTCAGTTTCTGATGTTGATGATGCGCGACGAGTAGCGCAACAGCTAGACATAGATCATTTTGTCTTTAATTATGGTGAGCAATTCGATAAGCATGTTGTCCAGCCCTACGTTGACTCGCATGTTGCCGGAATGACACCGAATCCGTGTATCGAGTGCAACCGACACATTAAATTCGATGCTCTTGTAGAACGTTCACATCGTTTGGGTTTCGATGCTTTAGCAACGGGCCACCATGTTCGTTTGTCGGGGGTAAATGAAGGTGCCAGACTGAGGCGAGGGGCTGACATAGGAAAAGACCAGTCGTATGTCCTCTACATGTTGTCGTCCAAGGATCTAGCTTATTTACGATTTCCCGTCGGTGACTTAAGTAAAGAAGCTGTTCGTAAATATGCGACTGAGCTAGGTTTGAGAACAGCAGATAAGCCCGATAGTCAGGATGTATGTTTTATCACTGCAGATAACGGGAGAGAGAAATTTCTGGCGGAACGAGTTGAGTTGCACCCTGGGAGTCTCGTAGACGCTGATGGCAAAGTTGTCGGCTCAGTCGAAGCAATCGAGCTAGTTACTGTAGGACAAAGAAAAGGTCTTGATCTTGGCGGAAATTCTGGCCGGTCCTATGCTGTGTCTGTTGACATGCCATCTCGGAAAGTTCGCGTTGGAGACGCTTCAGAGCTAAAGTCGGACGCTGTCTTACTTACAGATTTTAGTTGGGCTGAAGAACCTTTTTCTGGAAAGGTACTTGCTCAGACTAGCGCCCATGGGAAACCTGCGTCTGGCTGGCTTGATGCAACTGGGACGCTGACCTGGGATTCGAAGAGACAGCGAGTTGCAGCGGGGCAAGCGGTTGTCTTCTACCATGATGATCTTGTTATCGGCGGCGCCATTGCAAAACAGGGCGCATTGCCGTAAGAGTAGCTACAGCCTTGGTAGGTTGCGTTTTGCTGCTTCTTTTAGGGCCGCTCCAGGCCGGGTAGGACAAAATAGAACTTGCTTGACTGCCTTAACTTCGGCGATTCGGCGAGATTGTGGAACTACTTCCACTTCTCCATCGATGCTGGCTTGAAGAACTGCACCGAGTGCATTTTGTGAAATGTCCAAGAGACCTTCAGAGTCTAAGCTGTCGCCGGTCTCGATGGCGCCGAGGCTAGATAGATCAGCTCGACGGATAAGAAAAGGTTCCCTTGTGGAAAGTAAATCATGAAGTACGAATCCGTTCGGAACGAAAATAATCCATCTTTTAGACAACTGATGCATGGATCGAATGCCTGCTGCAGCTATCGGAATTCCGAAAAAAATGGAAAGCGATCCGTAGAGCCACTGGCTATTAAGTAAGAAAATTGGACCGAGCCAGGTGCCTGAAACGGTCATAACCCACGCTAAAGGTAGGGGCCCGAGGTATAGGGCTGAAGGGCAACGAAGTAAGAGGCGCCGCTCATTCCCATAGCTCAATCCGTCTACTAATGAATTACCTAGCTCTGGAAGGAAAACGAGAATAATGATGACACAACTATGCGTGAAAGCTACCCAATTAAGAGTCGAAGCGGTCGCTGTTAATGTGGTAGCGACTAGTGTCAAGGGCGCAGCAATCCTGACCGCTGTGAGCGACCAAGCTCTGCGTATCAGTGTGCAAGTAAGAACGAAAAACCAAATTAGCCAAGCGTAAGAGGCAAATAAAACTTGAGTGTTACCTGTTGAATTCGTAAGAGATTCGTCAAACATGTCGCCAAGAGATAACGGTAGGAGTAGCCAGTTGATGCGGACTAGCCACAGTAAGGGATCTTTTTTCCAATTCTGAAGGAAGGCGAAAGCATTGCTGGTGCGTAACATCTCTATAAGCGTGGCGTAATATCTCTCAATGGTCTAGCTGGAGGAGCATTTAAATTCTCTTCTTTAATCGGTCCCTCATCGCAACTACTGTTAGGTATTGTCGGTTTTGATATGGAAGACAGCAACAGCCCACCTGATGTTATTTCAGCGAGAGCGATCGAATCTCGTATTAAAGAGCTACGAGCTCAAATTCGCTCACATAATGTTGCGTATCATGAGTTAGAGGAACCCATAATCGCTGATGCCGAATATGACTTGATCAGCAGAGAACTAGTTAATCTTGAGCTTAGTTATCCAGACTATGAGATAGAAGATTCTCCGACTAACGACGTTGGTTCGAAGGCAAGTGTGTTGTTCAGTCCAGTACAACATCAAGTGCCGATGATGTCGCTGGACAACGCTATGAGTTTCGATGAACTAGACCTCTGGCATGAACGTGTCAGTAAAAGTCTCGGAGACGTTACCTCACCAAGATTTGTTTGTGAGCTTAAATTCGATGGACTAGCAGTATCGATACGATACGAAATGGGGAAGATGGTTCAGGCTGCAACGCGCGGTAATGGCAGAGTTGGTGAGGACGTAACTGCCAATGTTTCCACTATTTCGGATATCCCGAAGGAGTTAGGACCAAATGCACCAAATGTTCTTGAAGTACGGGGAGAGGTGTACCTCCCCATCTCGCGTTTCAAAGCCCTGAATGAAGAGCAGATCAGGAAAGGTGAAACTGCATACATAAATCCGCGAAACACTGCGTCAGGTAGCTTGCGTCAAAAAAATTCAAAGGTGACGGCTTCGCGTGGCTTGTCCTTCTGGAGTTATCAGCTAGAGGAAAAAAGCCTTGAACTGGCAATGGACTATTCGTCCCAAACATTTGAGTTTTTGTCTGCCCTAGGATTACCAGTAAGTCCTGAAATTGAGTTTTTTGATCGATTCGAAGAAGTCAAAGAATTTTGTAAAAAATGGATCACGAACAGACACATACCGGACTATGAAATCGATGGAGTCGTTATAAAACTGGATAGTTTAAGAGATAGAGAAAAGTTAGGTTCTACCAGTCGGGCTCCACGTTGGGCTATAGCCTTTAAGTTTCCGCCTGAAGAGCGAACTACAAAACTTTTGTCAATCGAAGTATCTGTAGGAAGAACTGGTCGAGCTACTCCGTTTGCGGTTTTAGAGCCAGTCTTTGTTGGTGGGTCTACTGTGGCAATGGCTACTTTACATAATGAAGATCAGGTGGCTTATAAGAATGTTCGACCTGGTGATGTCGTCTTTGTAAGGAAAGCAGGCGATGTTATTCCGGAAGTGTTAGGGCCAGTTCTGAGCCAGCGGTCGACAACTAGTGAAGCATGGCATTTTCCTAAATTGTGTGCTTCTTGTGATCATGCGTTCTCCAGACAAGTTGGAGATGCAAACACGTATTGCCAAAACCGGCTTTGTCCAGCTCGGATCCAACAAGGAATCAGTTATTTTGCAGGCAGAACTGCGATGGATATAGAGGGATTGGGCGAACAGACAGTCAAGCTGTTAGTAGAAGAGCATGATGTTGAAGATGTTGGGGATTTGTTCAGTCTGAACGAGAGTCAATTACTTAACTCAAAAGGAACTAATCAAACGTCTGTAGATAATCTTCTTACGGCTATCGGCGCAGCGAAAGATCGACCTTTAGCTAGCGTTCTGATTGGCCTTGGAATTGACCACCTTGGGCCATCAACTGCAGAAATGCTTGCCCGCCAGTTTGGAACGATTGATGCGATCATGCAAGCGGACGCTGAAGTCATAGAAACGTTAGACGGTATAGGGCCAAAGATAGCTGAGAGCGTTGTTTCCTTTTTCTGCGATCCTGTGCAACGAACAGTTGTTGAGAAGCTGCGTGCTTCAGGAGTCCGGCTTGAAGAGAAGGTTGGTGAAGAAGAAGCGTCTCCGGTCTTGCAGGGTAAGTCGGTTGTTGTAACCGGAAATCTAGATGACTGGTTTTTGAGCCGTGATGACGCAAAAAAAGCTATCGTTCTAAGAGGAGGCAAAAGTCCGGGTAGTGTGTCTGCTCAGACGTATGCCTTAGTAGCAGGCAACGGTGCCGGTCAGTCAAAACTAGCGAAGGCAGAGTCTCTCTCAATTCCGATAATCGGAGAAGATGCATTTCGTCGACTACTTAAAAGCGGGGAACTAGAAACTTAGTGAATGATCCAGCGATGACTGGTCCGTCACACTTAGACAAACCTTAAAAGGTCGTAAAACACCATTCGAAGTCAATGTTATCGGCTTCGATATTTATTGTTGGGACAGCAACCACGCGAGCGCAGACGTTGCCAGTTCGTAATTCAGGAAGCGTTTTCTCGTCCGCTGGAATATAAAAAAACTCACCTAGTTCCCTAGTTCCGTCAGTTAGCTCTGTATCTGGAATTACGACTCCATCGATTGTGAGCGTAGGTTGCCATCCCGGGCTCAAAGAAACACCCACAGGACTTTGATAAGGGGTTTTACTCCCTTCTCCCGGAATAACTGAAAGAAGGCCATTCGGGTACAGATCAGGTCGAGGAGCTCCGCGAGTTGCAGCAACGATCCAAAATATGAGGACTACTACAAAGACGGCACCCACAGTTATAGATGTAGCTACTCCACGTCTGAGCGACCAATTTACGGTGCCGGAGTTTTTATCGATCGATAGGGAGTCTCCACTGTTCACCCATACAGCATGCCCGACTTGGAAGCGAAAGCCCACTGACTGAACTAAGAAGCTAAACGAACTTGTAACTAGCCGACATAGAGCTATTGTCAGGTTGTGGATCAATGCGATGAGGAAGAGTTTCTGAGTAAGCCCTCTCTTAATCGTGCTTGGTTTCCATTGTTTGTTGCCTTTGCCTTTGTTATTGCGGTAGGGGCTTTGGCCGTTAGCAGCGTAGACCCCCCAGGAACTTCAATCCACGCCATTGGCGACTACAAGGGTCACACGATTGGCGAGGTGCGCGCTATCGCCGAAAAAAACTTGTGGGTTTTAGACGAAGATCAAGTGCGTACTGACCTGGTGCCTGAGGGGTTAGTTCTGATGCAAAACCCCTCCGATGGCAAGGGATTGGCGGAAGGAAAGCTCCTGTCTGTTGAGGTCTCTAGTGGCCCGTTGTTACGCCTCACCCCGCATGTATCGGGACTCTTATTAAATCCGGCACGTATGAGGCTCGAGGCACGGGGTTTCGAAATTGATGAAGTAGATCGTCGCTACAGCGAGGACATTGCGGACGGGCAAGTTCTTGAACTTTTGATAGGGGAAAAAGTGACCCATGGCGGCTTGCTTAACGAGCCTGGAACCCGTGTATCTCTGGTCATTTCTGCAGGGCCAGTCCCGAGAATGGTACCGAATCTGGTTAATACCTCGCTTGAGGATGCGACAAAAATTCTGGCGGATTTACAGCTGGCAGTTGTGGTGAATGAAAAAAGGGATTTTGAGTCAATATTCCCTGACGAATTCGTTACCAAACAAACTCCGGTAAGCGGTATGTCGGTAGCCAGAAATTCAGTGGTTGAATTAACAATTGCTGGAACTTCCCCAATGGTCGAAGTGCCAGATGTGTCTGGTCTTGAGGCAGATGAAGCAGCCGAAATACTCAAAAAAGTAGGGTTAGTTGTGGATAGGTTTGAGTCTGGCGTTGGGATAGTGAGAGAAACGTTTCCAAGAGTTGGTGCATTTATTGATCTGGGATCTCCGGTTGTCCTGAAGTTTACTGCTGACCAATAGGCGTTGTTGCAAATATTGCACTGAGAATTATCAGATAATGCTTGCAGTAAGTAATCGGAATACGAAATCATAGGACGTAAACTCCTATCGATGGCATCCGGCAATAGCCCCTCTCGATTGGCGAGAATAGATAAGCGCCAACGAAACGAAAATTGGACTAACGCGCCGCTTTACATTGATATGTCAATATGCATAAATTGTGATGCATGTTTGAGAGCCTGCCCGCCCAATTTTGGTGCTATTTTCAACCACGGAATCGATGTAATCATAATTCCTGAGTTGTGCTCTGGTTGCGATAAGTGTCTTGATCCATGCCCTGTTGATTGCATCCATCCTTTGGATGAAAAAAGTTGGGTAACAACGCCAGATAGTTGGTGGAACGAGCCACTAAGCGCTAATGATTCGTATATGTAGTGAATAGTTTGAGTAGGTAAGTTTTAAACGCTTACGGAGGAATTTTGACGGAACCATTATCCCAAGATGAAGTAGCGCACGTGGCGCATCTTGCTCGAATTGATCTTAACGAAGGCGAACTGCAGCATTTTGCTGACCACCTTGGCAAAATTCTTGAGCACGCCAGTGAGCTTGACTCTCTGGATTTAGAAAGTATCTCTTCAATGTCGCATCCGCGTTTACTCACAAATGTCATGCGAGATGATGTCGTTGGAACGACCTTAGACAGGGCCGAAGTGTTGGAGCAGGCTCCGGACGCAGAGTCGGGTCATTTCCGAGTTCCTTCGATTTTGGGGGAAACGTCGTGACCTCGAACGAATCTGCGCTCTCAATCGCAGAAGATGTGCGGCTTGGCAGAAGAAGCGCTGTTGAAGTTTTGGAGAGTTACCTTGAGGTTATAGATGCAACAGAAAAAGAAATTCATGCATTCAATTTGGTGACTCGCGACCGTGCCCTTGCTGCAGCTCAAGATGTTGATGAAAAAATTTCTCGCGGACTTGAGCCTGGCTTATTAGCGGGTGTGCCGATCGCTTATAAGGATAACTTATGTACCTGGGGTGTTGAAACGACCTGTTCTTCGCGAATGCTTGAAGGTTGGAAACCACCCTACAACGCAACGGTTGTGGATCGTATGTCGGCTGCTGGGGCAGTGATGATAGGGAAAACCAACCTCGATGAGTTCGCTATGGGAAGTTCAACAGAAAATTCCGCTTTCGGACCAACTCGTAATCCAGTTGATATTTCTAGGGTTCCGGGAGGATCGAGCGGAGGGTCTGCGGCTGCGGTCGCAGCGGGTTTTGCTCCGCTTGCGCTTGGGTCAGACACGGGCGGATCTATCAGACAGCCAGCAGCTTTATGCGGGGTTGTAGGCGTTAAGCCCACTTATGGGCTAGTCAGTCGATTTGGATTAATTGCTTTTGCGTCTTCCTTTGACCAAATAGGTCCATTCGCTAATAATGTTGCTGATGCTGCAGCAGCGCTCGAAGTTTTAGCCGGCCAAGACCTTGCTGATAGTACTTGTATCCCGAGCCCAGGACCGAGGCTGTTGCCTGAGCTTGACCGAGGTGTCGAAGGTCTTCGCGTCGGCATAGTCAGAGAGCTATTAGATGGTAGCGATGAAGACGTTGCATCACGAGTACACCAAGCAGCTGAGGCCCTTGTGGCAGCTGGAGCATTTGTTGATGAGGTTTCTGTGCCGGCCGTGGAATATGGACTTACAGCCTACTATCTGATTGCTCCTGCTGAGGCCTCTAGCAACTTAGCTCGCTACGATGGAGTCCGGTACGGCTTAAGACATGAAGGTTCTAACGTACAGGAAATGAACATGTTAAGCAGACGCCATGGTTTCGGAGATGAGGTCATTGCTCGGATAATGCTTGGTACCTTTGCGTTAAGCGCAGGATATTACGATGCTTACTATGGCAAAGCTCAGAAAATAAGGAGCTTAATAAGGCGGGACTTTGACAAAGTCTATGCGGATCATGATCTGTTGCTTTCTCCTACTTCACCATCAGTAGCGTTTAGATTTGGTGAACGGTCGGATCCTATGTCTATGTACCGTAGTGATGTATGTACGATTCCGAGTAACTTGGTCGGCGATGCGTCGATGTCAGTTCCCTTTGGGAATGGCTCGCACAACATGCCAGTAGGAGTTCAACTAATGGCGCCGGCTCTAGGAGAAGCTTTGATGTTTCGAGCAGCAGCAGTACTCGAAATTGCAGAACCAGTGGAGGAAATTCATGACTGAGTGGGAGACAGTTGTCGGACTCGAAGTTCATGTGGAATTA
>PCCJ01000032.1 GCA_002731665.1 Actinomycetota bacterium
ACAATCGAATAATTTTTTACCAATACGTGGTTAGCTGGTGCAGATGGGATAGTTCCGCTCGCAAATCCAACGACCAGAAGGCGTCCCTCCCAAGCTAAAAGCCGTCGAGCGATATCGAAATATTCGCCGCCTACCGGATCGTAGATGAGGTCACAACCTTTACCATCAGTGGCTTCCATTACTTTTTCGTACAGGTCTTCTGACTTATAGTCGATACAGACATCTGCACCGAGTTCCCGACAAACCTCAACTTTCTCGGGCCCTCCGGCAGCAGCTATCACTTTACATCCGTGAACTTTTGCCATTTGAACTGCTGCGGATCCTACGCCGCCTGCTGCGGCTAACACGAGCACTGTCTCTCCTGGCTGCATGTTGCCGCGCCGATGTAAAGCTACCCAACCGGTTCCGTAAATAACGTTCATTGCGGATGCCGCGGGTAACGAGACATTATCGGGCACAATTCGCATGTCGCTTCCTCGAACTAAAGCTTCTTCTGCGTATCCACCCCACCCTGACGAAGTCATGCCTAAAACGCGATCACCGATTTTCAGATCGCAGCCGTTTCCTACTGCTTGAACGGTGCCGGCTACTGACATGCCAGGCGTGAAAGGGGGCTCTACCCTCACTTGGTACGTTCCCTGACATTGCAAAATATCTGCAAAGTTAAGGTCACAAGCTGTTACTTCAACACGCGCTTCGCCATCTCCGGGGAGAGGAGAATCTACCTCTTGAAGTTTTAGAACGTCCCAAGGATCTCCAAGTTCGTCTAATCGCCATGCTTTCATAATTTCCCCTTAGCTCTTCACGATGATCACCCAACCGTAGCAACAAAGCTCGCTGTTTGGACTGTCGATTTCCTGAAGACATCTAAGTGGATCGCTGTGTTGAGTGAGAAGCGTTTTGAACGTCTTAGGTATAGCTCCTACTATTTGGTTTTATAATTTCTATTATTTCACCTGGCTAGGGCTGTACGGTCGAAGGTTATGCGGCCAGCGGACTCTTCATCATTCGCTAGCAAGACCTCTTTTGATTATGACGTAGTGATCATTGGCAGTGGTTTCGGTGGCAGCGTTTCCGCTATGCGTCTATCCGAAAAAGGTTACCGAGTCGCTGTCATCGAGGCAGGAAAACGCTTTAAGCCTTCTGATTATCCAAAGAACAATTGGAACCTACGAAAATTTATTTTTGCACCCAAGCTAGGGCTGAGAGGCATTCAAAGAATGACTCTGCTCAGCGATGCTTTGGTACTTTCCGGCGCAGGTGTCGGCGGAGGATCTCTCGTGTATGCGAATACTCTCTATGAGCCTCCGAACGCGTTTTTCGATGATAAGCAATGGGCTTCAATCAGTAATTGGAAACGAGAGTTACAGCCACATTATCGGCAAGCAAAAAAAATGCTTGGCTCTGCCACAGCGCCCGACAATAACCCTAACGATTCAGTCCTCCGTGGAATAAGTGAAGAAATGGGAGTGTCAGAGACCTACACCCCTACCGAGGTTGGCGTTTGGTTTGGTTCTCCCGGCGTGCGAGCCAAAGATCCTTATTTCGGAGGTTTAGGACCAGAACGAGTCGGATGTATCCAGTGCGGCGCATGCATGATCGGCTGTCGACACGAAGCAAAAAATAGTTTGGACAAAAACTATCTTTACCTAGCAGAGTCAAACGGAGCTGACGTTTTCCCCAACCGGTTAGTCACAGACCTGTTAGAGCTGCCAAGTGGCGGGTTCCGGTTATCGGCAGAAAATCCCAGCAAATGGATCAAGCCACAAAAATTAACAGTTACAGCAGAACAAATCATTTTTTCTGCAGGAGTTCTGGGGACAGTCAAACTTTTAGCTCAGTTGCAAAGCAAAGGCAGGTTAACGAATTTATCTCATCGCCTTGGCGACTTAGTTAGAACAAACTCTGAATCTATTGTCGGTGCAACTGCTAAAAAAGCGGATGTGGATCACTCCGTGGGGGTTGCTATTTCCTCATCTATTCATCCCAATTCGAATACTCACATAGAGGGAGTTCGCTACCCAAAAGGGTCGAATGCTTTAGGGCTTCTCGCTACAACTCTGGTCGACGGTGACGGCAAGTTCCCCAGGCCTTTAAAGTTTTTGTGCTCAGTTCTCCGACATCCATTGCGCTTTTTAAAAAGTTTGTCAGTCTACCGCTGGTCCGAACGTTCCGTCATCTTGCTTGTAATGCAAAGTTACGACAACAACATCCGGCTCAAATGGCGGTCGGACGGTAAACGAAAAGTTAAATTACGTTCGGTGTCAGGCGTCGGAAAACCAAATCCTACTTTCATTCCTGAAGCCAACGAAGCCGCTCGAATCGCAGCTACATTAATCGATGGAGATCCTATGGGGGGAATTAACGAAGCGCTTCTGGATACACCCGTAACTGCCCACATATTAGGCGGGTGCGTTATCGGAGAAGATTCACAAACTGGGGTTATCGATGCCTATCATCGTCTGTTCGGCCATCCAGGGCTGCACGTTATAGATGCCTCGAGTATTAGCGCGAATCTTGGGGTCAACCCCTCCCTCACCATTTGCGCTCTTGCTGAAAGGGCTATCTCCATGTGGCCTAATTTCGGTGAGACTGATCAAAGACCACAGCTCGGCAGCCAATATCGCCAGATCAATCCCATCGCCCCGCATTATCCAATCGTTCCCGTTGGCGCACCAGGTTCATTGAGCTGATGAATCGATTAGATCATATTTCTGGGCTGTCTCTAAGTTCGCTGACACCCGCTGATGTTGAATACTTCTTTCGTACGTTAAACACGCGTGTTCCAAGTTCCGTAAGTGAAGTGAATCAACCGCTCCTTAAACAACTGCAGGTGCGTTTACATTCTCTTTGTTCATCGCTAGGAGATCCTCTCGCTGCATCGAGACCATCAACAGCAACGAACTCTCATCTCGCTGTAATCACTGAACGTCTTGATGGCCTCAAACGCCGCGATTGGCGCAAGCGATCAGAGGGAATGCGGCTTCTAGACATTCTCAGAGAAGCCATCGGAGAAATTTCAGCAGACCTACATGAGCTCGGTTCTCACTGATACAACAGTCTTTAGGACTTATTGCTCTAAAAAGGATTTTCGGTCATGCCACTAACTGCTCAGGATCATGAAGACATCAGGCAACTTCTTGCTCGATACAATTTCGCTATCGACTTCGGTGATGTCTCTGATTGGGTAGGTACTTTCACCACAGATGGCATATTCGAATGTTTAGGACTCCCAGCTGGTGCGCCTCTCGGAGGGCGACATGCCGGCACCGACCAATTATCAAAATATGCGGTAAAACATTTCGAAACAAACAAGGGTCGAGCTCGGCACTGGAACTGGAATCTTGTAATTGATGGAACACACGACGAAGCGGAAATGAAATGCTATCTGAATGCTTACAGCGCCGGACAGGGAGCCTCTGCCGAATTCCGAGTAACTGGAATTTACCGAGACAAGCTACTCAAGATGCCAGACGGCTGGCGTTTCAAGGAACGACAAGTGACAATTGACCCCGCTTAATTAGTCCAATTAACAGCTAGTCACTGATGGTCATTAGCGAATTTAGTTATCTGTCTGCATCAGGTCTAAACCTCACATAAGGTTAAGGAACAGAAGCACATGTATTTAGAAAAGCAATCATTTTGGGGTGAGCTATGGCAACTAGTACGACTATCAATAACGTGATTCCCGTTCTTGACCTGAGCGCTCTCTCTGACCAGAACGAAAACCGGATACATGACCTCGTGATTCAATTGCGAGCTGCTTTAGAAAACGTCGGATTTTTCTTTGTTACCAATCATGGAATTTCTTGGGAAATGGTCGAGGGAATCTACGAACAAGCAAAACGTCTTCATTTCTTGCCGCCAAGTGAGAAACAGTCAATCCCGATGGATAGAACTCATGGGGGGTATCTAGGACTAGGCGGCGGCACATCTTACGCTTCGGAGATAGCTGGAGAAGAACGTAAACCAAACCAGAACGCAGCGTATTTTATACACGAAGGCGGATACCGAGAAGCGAATAGATATCCAAACCTCGACCGCTTCCAAGAAACCACAGCTAGCTATATAGATGCTCTGCAATCCCTGGCTGCGAAGCTTCTGCCTCTCCTAGCGCTCTCCTTGGATCTGGACCATGACTATTTCCTTCCACACTTTGACATACCTAGTGTGACCCTTCGCATGTCTCACTATCCGGTGATGGAATACTCCAACAACGAGTGGGGTCTCGCTCCACATACAGATAGTTCAATATTTACTTTCCTGCCGGCGAATGATGTACCGGGACTGGAAATCAGGCCAGCTGGACATGATTGGATCGAACCTCCCTCACTTCCCCAATCATTCTTGGTTAATAGCGGCGACATGCTCAAACGATGGACAAATGGCCGTTATCTATCCACAGCGCACCGAGCTCGGAACCTAGCGACAATCGATCGATACGCGGTACCGTTTTTTTACGGAGCTCGAGATGACGCGATAGTCGAAGCTGTTCCCACCACTGTCAACGCCGACCGACCAGCGCGTCATGAACCAATCACCTACGGTGATTACCAAAGGTGGTTCATTAACCGCAATTACGCAGCAGTCACCGGTCAAGAAGTCGGCGAAACACCACAATAAAGTTTCCCTATTCAAGGACTCCCGCAACAGCTAAATCTGCTATCTGGTCAGGTCCATACCCAAGAATCCCTTCAAGAACATCAAAGGTGTGTTGACCATAGCTCGGGCCACCATCACTGATCTCATCACGTGAACGACTCATCTGGAATCTTGTTCCTTCTACCCACATTTTTTCGTTTGTTTGGTGAGCGACTTCACGAAAGTGCTTACGGTGTATTAACTGCGGGTCTTCAACAAGATCAGCAGCAACCTGAACAGTGTGAGCTGCAACACCACAATTTTGCAGGGTCTCTGAGATTTCCTTCGAGGTGAGAGTCGTCGTCCACTTAGCTATCGCTTCATCGATCTCAGAAGCTCGTTCGCGTCGAGAAGCAAGTTCTAGAGCTTTTAGATCTTCACTTAAACCAGCTACTTCACATAATCTGACGTAGCTTTCCTGGTCCTGGCAGGCAATTGTCACCCATTTGTCATCTCCGAGGCTTGGGTAAGCTCCATGAGGACATAACACCAGGTGAGCATTACCTATCTGAGGTGCTAGCTCTCCGTTTATTTTATAATCCAGCACGGCCGGTGCCAGAAAATGCATTGATGATTCAGCTTGAGAAAGGTCTATGTACTGGCCCTCTCCAGTGCGGTTCCTGTGATCGACTGCCGCCAAAATAGTGGTGGCAAGATATCGCGGCGATACATAATCTGTATATGCACCCATTACTCCTGCGGGCGGACGATCTGGCCAACCAGTCATTTCGTAGAACCCAGACATCGCTGCTCCCATAGTGCCAAACCCAGCTAAGGATGAAAGCGGACCATCTTGGCCAAATAGGCAGCTACTTGTCATAATTATTTGAGGGTTTATTTCTATAAGATCGCTATAGCTCAGCCCCCAACTTTGCATAGCTTTGGGAGAAAACGATTCGCATACAACATCTGCCCACTTGACTAAGTCGATTATCACGTCTCGAGATTCTGGTTTCGACATGTCTATAGTAAGCCCAGTTTTACCAGCGTTCATATTTTGGTATAAACCGCTATTATCGGCTCCTCCTTCATCGTTCAAGAACGGCTGAATCGTTCGAGCTGTCTCTACCTTGTTTGATGACTCAACACGTATTACTTGCGCTCCCCAGTCCGCCAGGATTCGCGTCGAGGCCGGACCTGCCATAACCCACTGAAAGTCAAGAATTTTCAGATCAGACAATGGAAGGAGGTTTTCCGTTTCGCTTGTCACTATCGGCTGAGGCTTCTGCCTTGAAGCCATTTTTTCGAATATTTCATCGTTCGCTTCGCCAATACTTGGTGGCGGAGATGAGATATCTAAAGGCGTTTTAGTAAGCTTTGCGTGCGGACCAGGAAAAATAACTGGGCCATGACCCGGCATCTCGACTTCACGCCAAAAATCTCTTTCCACATAGTGATCTTCCTGCGACACATCGGCAATATTGGCAACAGGGACTATCAGCAGACGTCTCTTCAAAGCCTCGCCCAACAGTTCTTTTTTAGTCCTCTTAGCAGTGAAATTAGCCGCTACTTCCTGAATTCGATCATACTCTCCAAGACCAAGCACTCCCGACATAACGTTTTCTACAAAGTTAACCCAATCGATTTCTGCATCGGCAGCATCGCATTCACCTTCTTCAAAAATCCATTCGAACAATCGTTGGCTAAATGGGCCAATAGCTTCTCCGAAAAGAATCGTTACTGATACATATCCATCTGAGGCAGGCGACCTAAGCCTCACGTTGAACGGGCCGACACGAAGAGCTCCGCTGACGCGAGTCCCTTCTCCAGCGTTATAAAGATCCGCCAAACAAAAAGACTGTGTGGCAGCCAAGAAAGACTGTTGAGCGCTGACATCAATATGTTGGCCTTTGCCAGAACGAGCCCGATCGTGCAGCGCTATGAGAGCAGCGGTAGCTGCATCGGCTGACGCATGGAGGAACGTTTGGTCTAACGGAATTCTCAGTGGCGCTCTATCTTCATCGCCCTGCATCGACATTTGCATCGCCGCAGCTGCCACAGTGATATCGGTAGCCACCCACTTTGCTTTGGGCCCACTTTGACCGAAAGCTGATATCGATACATAGATCAATTCAGGATTCACTGCTGCTAACGCCACATAATCAAGATTTAGCTCTTTCATCACCCCTACATCAGATGACTCAATGATCACATCAGCAGTTTTAGCTAGTTCATGGACACGCATCTGGTTATTGCTGTCTGATAGGTCTAGCGAGATACTGCGTTTTCCGCGATTGTAAGACCAGAACCACAAAGAAGCCTCAGGGTCACCTTCTCTTTGATCGACAAACGGACCAAGTGTTCTTGACCGCGACCCACCGGTTGGTTCAACAAGAATAACTTCAGCTCCAAGATCAGCAAGAATTAGGCCCGCAAGCTGCCCTCTTTCATCGGAGAGATCTAGTACTCGGTAGTTTGACAACATACACATTCCCCTTAACAAACGTTAACTGCAACTTATCTGCGCTTGAAATGAGAACGTGTCAACGAGCTTTAAATCATCAGGATTGCAAGATCAGACGACGCGACTCAACCGTTCTATGTAGATTATTTCCTATCAGCAAGGAGCGATTATCCATGTCAGACTTCGCGTACAGCACAGCAATACAAACAGCTCGAGCAATAGCAAACAAAGAGGTATCTAGCCGCGAACTTCTTCAAGCGTCTCTCGATCGAGTTTCAAAACTTGATGGCCCAATCAATGCGGTGGTCGCCTTAGACACAGAAAGGGCTCTCAACGCTGCAGACAAAGCTGACCAGGCCGTATCTGATGGTGAAGTGCTTGGGCCGCTTCATGGGGTACCTATTACTATTAAAGACAGTTTTCAAACTGAGGGGGTTACGACTACGTCAGGAGCTCCAGAACTATCAGATTTCGTTCCCGATGGAGATGCCGACCCTGTTGCTCGCTACAAAGCAGCAGGAGCGATCGTATACGGCAAAACAAATTTACCTATCTGGGCGGCCGATCTTCAATCATACAACGAGGTATATGGGACTACCAGCAACCCATACGACATTGAATGCACCCCGGGTGGATCTTCTGGCGGTTCAGGGGCTTCCTTAGCCGCTGGGTACACACCTCTCGAACTCGGCTCAGATATTGGCGGAAGTATCAGGATTCCGGCACATTGGTCAGGCATATGTGGACATAAACCTAGCTATGGAATTATTTCTGCTCGAGGACAAATACCAGGAATGCCTGGCACCTTAAGCCAGGCAGACATCGCAGTTTCCGGACCGATGGCAAGAGACATCGATGACTTGGAAATGGCGTTAGACATCTTGGCTGGTCCGGACTCATGGAACGAAAAAGCTTTCACAATAAACCTTCCACCGTCACGACACGAAAATATAAAAGATTTTCGGGTGGCTGTGTGGATCGATGAAGAATCAGCACCCATCAGCGAGCCATACCGGCAACTGCTTCTTGGCGCCGCTTCAGCTTTAGAGTCAGCTGGCGCCAACGTTGACTATGACGCTCGGCCAGCATTTACTTTCGACAAAGCAGTCGACACTTTTTTCAAACTACTTTCTGCAGCCGAAGCGGCAACTTGGAGCTTGTCTAAACTCGAAGAAATAGCGTCTCAAGGAAATGACCCTCAAGGCGAGTTCGGCATTTGGCACGCTACCCTCCGACACCGCGAATGGCTTAGCTGGCATGAACGGCGAATGCAACAGCGGGACCGTTGGCGACAATTTTTTGTTAATCAGGATGTTGTGCTTTTACCGGTCACTCTTTCGGAAGCTATACGTCATGACCACTCGACCCCATTCACAAATCGCACGATTAACATTAATGGAGCTGAGCGGCTATACAGCGACCAAATAAAGTGGGTTGGGTTAACTGGAGTTTCTCTACTGCCTTCTACCGTTGTCCCGATCGGGATGATTGACGGGAAACCGGTAGGGGTGCAAATTGCAGGCCCCTTCCTGGAAGATCGAACTACTCTGGCAGTTGCCAAATTTCTTCAGTCCGCTCTCGGCGGATTCAAAAAACCAAACGGGTTTTAAGTCTCAGCTGACTCGTCGAGCGAAATACCGCTCTAATTAAATATGCCCACCTTGGCCGCCGTCCACAGAAATAGAGGTTCCATTAACGTACGACGCAGACTCGCTGCATAGGAAAGCGATAACAGCAGCAACTTCTTCTGCCGTCCCATATCTCCCAACTGGCACGCTCTTTGAGTTGTTGGCGAGAACATCATCGGCAGTCGTACCAGACGCCTCTGCCACTTCTCCAGCCGCTCGATCCCACATGTCAGTGTGAATCAGGCCGGGCAGTACCGAATTTATGAGTACTCCGTCGCGACCGTACTTACCCGCTAAGGCTTTCCCTGTCGCTACCATCGCCGCTTTCGTCGCTGCGTAATCAACTAACGCTGCTCCTGGATAGCTTGCGGCGCTACTGGCGATCATAACGATTCGACCCCATTTATTTTCTCGCATATCTGGCAGGAAATGCCGTGTACACCGCACAGCTGAAAGAAGGTTTAGCTCGTGCAACGAACTCCAATCTTCATCCGACATGTACTGGAAATTTCGGGATGGTGATGCCCCAACATTATTCACTAATATGTCAACTGGTCCGTTCGCTGAAACCGATTCTAAAAAAGCACTCGTAGATGCTTTTTCACCCATATCAGCCACATGGCCTTTTATGCTTCCTGAGCCAGTCGGCACATAGCTACTAGTTGCGTCGACCTTGCTCTCTGTACGACCACAGAATTCTACTGCAGCACCCAGATTCGCTAACGCCCGCACCGTTGCCGCTCCAATACCAGCGCTGCCACCCGTCACGACTGCTCTTCGGTTACTCAGATCAAAGTCCATAATGTTCACCTTTAATTGACTCTCGTAGATTTCCCCTTAGAGACATACTCCCACGTTTCCAAACAATCGTCATCTGAGAAGTTTCCATACTCTTGCTTTGGCGTCTAGCGTTCTATACATATGGGCCAACAACTTCCCCAACGTAGTCAGGTCATAGTGATCGGCGGAGGCATTATCGGAGCAAGCGTCGCGTATCACTTAACGAAACGTGGTGTGAACGACGTCTTGGTTCTTGAACAAGGCCAACTAACCGGTGGCACTACATGGCATGCTGCTGGTCTGGTTTCACAGCTCAAATCCACCCATTCGCTAACTCGTCTAGCTACCTACTCATCTGAGCTTTTCGAAGCGCTCGAGGAAGAAACCGGGCAAGCAACAGGTTTCAGAAAACCCGGATCGATTAGCGTTGCTTCCGACATCGAACGATGGGAAGAGTTAAAACGAGGCGTTTCTATGGCCTCAACCGTGGGTGTAGAAATTCGTTCGATAGATATGGACGAACTTAAATCTCTCTGGCCTTTAGCCAGGACTGACGATTTAGTTGGAGCTCTGTACATTCCAGATGATGGAATCACTTCTCCGGTCGACACCACCATGGCGCTCATCAAAGGAGCACGCTCCGGTGGTGCAAACATAGTTGAAGGCATCTCTGTTCAACGGTTGTTAAAAGCTAATGGAAGATGCACAGGAATTGAAACTGATGATGGTCAAGTAGTAGAGGCGGAAACCGTTGTTGTAGCAACTGGGATGTGGAGTCGTCAGCTGGCGGCGACAATAGGTGTCAATATTCCGCTACAAGCCTGTGAACACTTTTATATCGTTACTGAGCCATTAGAACAAATGCGGCGCGGCACCCCTACTCTTCGGGATCCTGGAAACTACACGTACTTCAAAGAAGAGACGGGCAAGATAATGGCTGGATTCTTTGAGCCGAAAGCCAAGGTCTGGAATTTAGATAAAATTCCGAAAGATTTTTGCTTCGGTTCACTTCCCGAAGACTGGGAGCATATAGGTCCTATCTTTGAGGCAGCTTGTCGAAGAGTTCCATCTCTCGAGGACGCCGGCATTCAACTATTTTTTAATGGCCCTGAGGCATTCACCCCAGATGGCACTTTCTATCTCGGAGAATCTCCTGAAGTCGAGAACTGCTTCGTGGCGGCAGGATTCAATTCGGTTGGAATTCAAAGTGCCGGCGGAGCTGGATGGGCTATCGCCGACTGGATAGTAGACGGCTATCCGCCGATGGATTTATCGAGCGTCGACATTAGGCGATCTTTTCCCTTCCAATCAGACAAAAAATACCTGGAGGCACGAATTTCAGAATCTCTGGGCCTCCTCTATGCAATGCATTGGCCCTTTAGACAATACGGATCTGCACGAGGGGTGCGCAAAAGTCCGTTACATGAAACGTGCGAGGCAGCCGGTGCTGTCTTCGGAGAGACAGCTGGCTGGGAAAGACCAAATTGGTATGTTTCCGGCAACCAACCACGTAATTACGTCTATTCCTACGGTAAGCAAAATTGGCACAACAATATGCTTTTAGAGTGCCAAGCCGCTCGTGAGGCTGTAGCACTCTTTGACCAAAGCTCTTTTGCTAAGTTCTCCGTGAGCGGCGATGACGCACTAGCAACCTTAAATCGGATTAGCTGCAACAACGTTGACGTCAAGACGGGGCGAGGCGTCTACACCCAATGGCTCAACGAGCGGGGCGGCATAGAATCCGACCTTACGGTCAGCCGTCTAGGAGACCAAAATTTTTTGGTCATCACCTCAGCCGCCAGCGAAACGAGGGACTGGGCTTGGCTCAAGCAGGCAGCTAAAAACTCGTCTGTCACAATATCGAATATCACCGACCAGTTCGCTGTTCTGGGAGTTATGGGTCCTAAGGCACGAGATCTATTACAGCCCTTAACAGCGACGGATCTGTCAAATAGTGCTTTCCCATTCGGGATGATCAAAGAGATATCTATCAATGGTTTTGCCTGTCGGGCGCTCCGCATGAGCTATGTCGGCGAACTTGGATGGGAACTTTATGTGCCAGCCGGCGAGGCCAAATCCTTAGCAAAAGCCCTTGAGCGAAGTGGAGCTTCTTATGGTTTGCGCTACGCAGGTTTTCACGCAATGAACTCTCTACGCCTCGAAGCTGGTTACCGGCACTGGGGCCATGATATTACCGGCGAAGACACACCCCTAGAGGCAGGTCTCGGATTCACAATTAGCTGGGACAAACCCGGAGGGTTTATCGGCAGAGAAGCCCTTCTCCCCTCTAAAGGAAAAGTTCCTACTAAGCGGCTGATTCAAATAAGAGTCGAAGACCCTGATCTACTCACTTATCATGATGATCCAATTTTCAAGAACGGCAATCTCGTTGGGCGAACCACTGGGGGCATGTGGAGCATGACAGAGAATCGCTGTTTGACCATGTCCTACGTCAACAATGAAAACGGTGTATCAAAAGCATGGGTAGATGAGGGTGAATGGGAAATCGAAATCGGTATGCGAAGACGAAAAGTCACCGCGTCAGTAGAAAGCTTTTACGACCCACGTCACGAACGAGTCCGTAACTAGACAAATAGATTTTCGATGATTCCACGATCTCGTGCACTGGAGACAGCAAATCGTCTGTAGTGTTCGTTATTTCCTATGATGTCGTTGGGGAAAGTACAACTGTGGGGAACGCACGAGGCTTCTATCAATGACTGAACACCGAAAAGGTCTACTTTTAACAACTCTCGGTGTCTGTCTAATAATACCGGATGCAACTTTTGTTCGTTTAATCGATGCCCCAAGTTTGACTAACGCGTTATGGCGGAGCGGTTTATTAGCTCTGTCGTTAACTTTTTTCCTCGTCCTGAAGTATCGATTTCGGCTGTTTAGCGTCCTCAAGCAGTTGGGTCGATGGGGAGCTACCTCAAGCTTTTTTTCAGGTCTAGGCACAATCCTATTTGTTGGAGCTATTGATCGAACGTCAGTAGCGAACGTTCTTTTGATCTTGGCGCTTTCTCCTATATGGGCAGCAGTTCTTACCCGGTTCGTAACAGGAGTTCCAGTTAAAACACACACCCTCGTAGCAGTCCCATTTGCGTTCCTAGGCGTCTCTATCGCTCTCTCAGGATCTATCGAGAACCTTAATAATGTTGGTAATCTTCTTGCTCTATTCTGCTCCTTCGTGCTGGCGTCAAATCTGACTCTTATCAGGGCGAACAAGCGCATAGATATGGTCCCAGCCGTCGCTCTCGGAGGGGTTTTAGGATTTGTTGTGTTGTCTCTCGCTGGCACCAGTTCAAAGCTTCTTCCTGGCGACCTCACCCCAACTCTTATCCTCGGAGTAATTCTCCTCCCTTCTGCCATGGCGTTACTGACTATGGGAGGGCGTTATCTTCCAAGCCCAGAAACTGCGTTACTTCTTTTAGGGGAGACCGCTTTGAGCCCTGTGCTCGCGGCGATTGTCGTAAAAGAGCCAATTCCGCTTCAGAGTTTGGTCGGTGGCTCTATAGTCATCCTGACTTTATTCCTCCATGCTTTTATTCCATTACGCACTTTTCGGCCGTTACCTTTCAACAAAAGTCTCGGAACAGCCCAAGTATCACCAATCGATCTGAACGACTCCGGTTCCTGATTCTCCTACCGCAGCATAAAAAAGATATATCAAACCGCCATTTTCGAATATTGCAGGATCTCTTAACTGTTTCAGGGGCCCATACCCAGAACTTCGTTGCGATCACAGAAGTGACTCGCTGGCTTCTTTGAACATCGCTGCCAATGCTTTTGTGCCTGTCCGGACCAATCATAAGTTCGTCTGCGACCCGAGCTAATCGCAGAGCGAGCAAAATAATAAGCATTGGGTACCTGCTAGGTGCCACAATGCTCTTGTGACTGAACATCTAAACGTCGTCATCCACGAAGGCGAAGGCCCCTTAGCCTTAGTCATCCATGGCGCACTAGGCAGCCGTTCGTATTGGAATGACAATATCAAAGCTCTTCAAACAGTTTGTCGGCCAGCCGTAACTGAGCTTTGGGGTCACGGAAATTCTCCGAGTCCTTCCGATTCCAGTCGGTTTGAGCCAAGTGGGTACATTGAAGAGTTTGAACGTATCCGTCTACAAAATTCTTCCGAGAAAGTTTGGCTTATCGGCCAATCCATGGGAGCTGCGTTGGCTTTACATTACGCATCTAAACACCCAGAGCGCGTTGGTGGCTTGGTGATAACGAATTCAGCTTCGGCGTTCGCGGATCCTCTAGTTTGGCAAAAACGCAACCGTTCGATGATCGCAAAAGTTGCCGACCAGGTAGAGAACGAAGGTGTCGAATCTCTGCGTGATAGCTGGATCAACCCGGGCAGATCTAAACGTATTCTTCCAGGGACTCTTGCTTGCCTTGATCGAGAGTTTTCAGAACACACGCGGGCCGGCATCGTCGGCTCTTTCCGAATCACAAATTATTCGCTTCCGCTCGGAGACCTTCTGACGACAATCAATCAACCGACGCTGCTCACAAATGGTGTCCACGAGGAACGATTCCAAGAGCACTTGCCAAGAGCTAGGCTCATTCCGAACCTAGAAATTGTAGATTTACCCGCATCTCATGCAGTCAACGCACACGACCCTGAGGGTTGGAACGCTGCTGCAACTATGTTCATTCGCCAGCACGAAACGAAATCAATTTAACTTTCTTAACCAGGAGTATCCATGGGAGTAGGACCGCTTA